>CBJNAE010000173.1:0-8477 GCA_966433995.1 uncultured Ideonella sp.
GTCGTTGACGTGCTCGTCCCGCTCGATTAACTCCGCGCCCGGCCCCATCCCCGCGCCAGGGACCTCCGCTCGCCCGCCGACATCCAAGGACCACCATGCGCATCGAAGCCCACACCGTTCTCTCCTTCATCGACGGCGACACCGGCGGCAACCCGGCCGGTGTCGTGGTCGACGCCGACGCGCTGACCGGCACCCAGAAACTCGCGGTCGCGCAGGCCATGGGGCTGTCGGAGACCGCCTTCGTCTCCCGCTCGGCCAGCGCCACCTTCAAGCTGGAGTTCTTCACGCCCACGCGGCAGATCGCGCATTGCGGCCACGCCACCGTCGCCACTTTCTCGCTGCTGCGCTAGCTGGGTCGCGTGCCGGAGGGCGAGCTGTCCAAGGAGACGATCGACGGCAACCGCCGCATCGTCGTCGAGGGCGACATGGCCTTCATGGAGCAGAACGCCCCGCGCTACACCCCGGTCGAGCCGGGCTCGGGCCTGCACGCGCGGGTGATGGCCTCGCTCGGCCTGCCCGCCTCCGACGGCGGCGCGCCGGTGGTGGTGCACACCGGCAACGCCTTCCTGCTGCTGCCGCTGGACGATGAAGCCGCCGTGGCGCGGCTGGCGCCCGACATGGCGCAGGTGCACGCCGTCAGCGACGAGCTGGACCTGATCGGCTACTACGTCTTCAGCCGCGACACCCGCCTGCCGGGCCGCCATGCCGGCGCGCGCATGTTCGCCCCGCGCTACGGCATCCTCGAGGAATCGGGCACCGGCATGGCCGCCGGCCCGCTGGCCTGCCTGCTGCACGACCGTCTTGGCGTGCAAGCCAACGAAATCCTCATCGAACAGGGCCGGTTGATGCAGCCCCCTTCGCCCTGCGTCATCAAGGTGGTGCTGCAGACCGATCCGCAAGGCCGGGTGACCGGGCTGATGGCCGGCGGCAGGGCACGGGTGGGGTCGACCCGCGTGATCGAACTCTGAGCCAACGCTGCGGCTCAGCCTCCGCGGCTCAGCCCCGCTCGGCAGCGCGCCGGCGGGGCGGCCGCGCCGGGGTCACCCGCTTTTTCTTCACTGCCACAGGTCCAGCGGCGGCCGTTTCGCCGGGCTGGTGCATCCACACCAGGCGCCCGGCCTGCTTCAAAACTTCTTCGCGCAGCGCCGGCGGCGCCAGCACCTCCAGCTCGGCGCCGTAGCCCAGCAGCTGGCGCGCGCCTTGTTCCACCGATTCGACGCACAGCCGCACCGCACGCCAATCGGCCCGCCCCTCGGGTGGCGGTGGCTGGACGGCCAGTACTTCCACCGGAATGCGTGCATGGCTGAACCATGCCAGGCAGCGCGGTGAAACGCGCACCTCGGCTGGCAGTCGCCGCAACTCGGCTTCAAAGCGGGCCGCGGACGCCTTCCAAGCAAGGGCCAGGTCGAAACCCGGCGGCCGCCTGAAGGTTTTCGGGCTGGATTGCAAGGCGCGCAGGCTGGCCAGCCGGTAGGTCCGCACCCCATCCTGCCCAACCGGCCGGGCCAGCACATACCAGGCGCCGGCCTTGAGCACCAAGCCCAGCGGTTCGAGTTCGCGCCATGCGGCGCCGCGCCAGCTTTCATAGTCGACGCGGATGCGCCGCCCCTGCCAGACCGCCTCGGCCACCTCGCGCAGGAAACGCGGCTGGTCGCCGGTGCGGTGCCAGTCCACCGGATCGATGTGCAGGCGCTGGCCGACGCGGTCGGCCTGCTCGCGCCAACTGGCGGGCAGGCTGGCCACCAGCTTGAGGCGCGCAGACGCGGCCGCCGCGCCCAGGCCGAGGTCGGTGGCCGGACCGGGCAGCCCGGCCAGCAGCAACGCCTGGGCCTCGGCCTCGGTCATGCCGGTGAGCCGGGTGCTCCAGCCGTCGCGCAGCTGGAAGCCGCCATGGCGGCCCTGCTGCCCCCACAGCGGCACGCCCGCGGCGGAAAGCTGGTCGATGTCGCGCAGGATGGTGCGCTCGGACACCTCCATCTCCCGCGCCAGCGCCGCGGCCGTCAAGCGGCCACGGGTCTGCAGCAGCATCAGGATCGACAACAAACGGCTGGCTTGCACGGGGCGCTCCAAAACATGACATTCCCTGTCATGTTATCGGCGCAATGATGTCGCTGTCGCACCAAAGGAGACCCCATGGGAACCAGCCCTCAAGACGACTGCCCCGTCGTCGAACTGCGCCAATACACCCTGCACCCCGGCCAAGGGGACCGCCTCGTCGAGCTGTTCGACCGCGAATTCGTCGAGACGCAGGAAGCCTGCGGCCTGGCGGTGATGGGCCAGTTCCGCGACCTCGACAACGCCGACCGCTTCGTCTGGCTGCGCGGCTTCGCCGGCATGGCCGAGCGCCAGGCCGGCCTGGCCGCCTTCTACGGCGGTCCGGTGTGGCGCGCCCATGGCGACGCCGCCAACGCCACGATGGCCGAATGGCACGACGTGCTGCTGCTGCGCCCCGCCTGGCCGGGCTCGGGCATACCGGTGCGCGGCCGCGCGCGGCCCACCACCGGAGATGCGCCGGGCCGGGTCGATGCGCGCGTGTTCCATTTGAAGCAGCCGGCGACAGACGCGCTGTTCCGGCTGTGCCGCGAGCGGCTGGCGCCGGTCTACGAAAACGGCGGCGCGCAGGTGCTCGGCTGGTACGCCACCGAAGATGCGCCGAACAACTTCCCCCGCCTGCCGGTGCGCGAGGGGGAACATGTGCTGGCCGTCTTCGCGTTGTTCGCCGACCCGGCCGCCGCTGCCGCCTTCGACCAGAAAGAATCCTGGCGGGCCGACGCCGAACCGCTGCTCGAGCCCTGGCTGGCGAGGCCCACGCAGCATCTGCGCCTGGCGCCGACCGGACGCTCGGCCATCCACGCGGGCGCAACGGCCGGGGAATCGCCATGACGGGCCCGGGCGAGCGCGACTTCGACTTCCTCGCCGGCGAATGGTTTGTGCGCCACCGCCGCCTGAAGGAGCGTCTGGCCGCCTGCCGCGAATGGGAGGAGTTCGACGGCCGCTGCGCGATGCGGCCCTTGCTCGGAGGCCAAGCCAATGCCGACGACAACTGGCTCGACCTGCCGGCCGGCGCCTACCGCGCCGCGACGCTGCGCTCGTACGACCCGCTCACGCGGCGGTGGTCGATCTGGTGGCTCGACGGTCGCGAGCCGCACAGCCTCGGCGTGCCAGTCGTCGGCGGGTTCGAAGGCGGCACCGGCCTTTTCTTCGCCGACGACCACTTGCGGGGCCGGCCGGTCCGAGTGCGCTTCCGCTGGACGCGGACAGGCACCGCCTCGCCGCACTGGGAGCAGGCCTTCTCGCCCGACGGCGGGCTGACCTGGGAAATCAATTGGACAATGGCGTTCTCGCGGCCGCAACCGCGCTGAACCTCGCACCTCAGCGCATCGCCTGCGCCTGCTTCAGCGCGTCGTTGGCGGCGAGGAAGGCGGCGACTTCCTCGTTCGGCGCGGGGCTTTCGGCGCCCGGCGCGCCGGCCAGTTCGATCAGCCGGGCGGCGGGCACGAAACGCTTCTCGCGGCGGTCGTACAGGCCGGCCAGCATCAGCGCGCTGGCGTGGACCACTTCGCCGTCCCGGCCGTCGCTGAGCACGCGTTGCTCCATCACCAGCTGGGTGGCAGACCACCAGACGATCCTCGTTTCCAGTCGGAACGCCTTGAACAGCCTCAGCTCGCGGCGGAAGCGCACCTTGCTGGCCGACAGGATCGGCGTCCAGCCCGACTTGACCATGCGGCCCGCCAACCCCATGCGCAGGATGAGGTCCATCCGGCCGAGGTCCATCAGGGTGAGGTAGCGGCCGTTGTTCATGTGCATCGACAAGTCCAGGTCGTGCGGCATGACGCGCAAGCCGATCACCGACAGACCGAACGGCGCCTGCAGGCGCGGGCGCAAGCGGGCGGACAGCAGCAGCCAGAGCAATCGCAGCCAGAGGTTCATCGCGGGGCGTCCTTTCCGAGTTCCGGCAATGTAGCTTTCGCCGCCGTCGCGCGGACGCGCCGCGCGCAACGCAGCCTTGCGCGGCCGTCAAGAATGGCGCGGGCCCGGCCGGCCGCCTAAACTCGGCCCATGCAAACATGGATGGTCGGCGGCGCGGTGCGCGACAGCCTGCTCGGGCTGCCGGTGCAGGACAGGGACTGGGTGGTGGTGGGCGCCGACCCGGAGTCGCTCATCGCCCTGGGCTACACGCCGGTGGGCAAGGACTTCCCCGTCTTCCTGCACCCCGAGACGCGCGAGGAAGTGGCGCTGGCCCGCACCGAACGCAAGTCCGCCAAGGGCTACCACGGCTTCGTCTTCCACGCCGACGAGAACGTCACGCTCGAAGACGACCTGCGCCGCCGCGACCTGACGATCAACGCCATGGCCCAGGCCGAGGACGGCACCCTGGTCGACCCCTACGGCGGCCGGCGCGACATCGAGGCCAGGGTGCTGCGGCACGTGTCGCCCGCCTTCGCCGAAGACCCGGTGCGCATCCTGCGGCTGGCGCGCTTCGCGGCGCGCTTCGACGGCTTCTCGGTGGCGCCCGAGACCGAAGCGCTGATGCGGCAGATGGTGGCGTCGGGCGAGGTCGACGCGCTGGTGAGCGAGCGCGTCTGGCAGGAACTCTCGCGCGGGCTGATGGAGAAAAAGCCCTCGCGCATGTTCGAGGTGCTGCGATCCTGCGGCGCGCTGGCCAGGCTGCTGCCCGAGGTCGACCGCCTCTGGGGCGTGCCCCAGCCAGCCGCCCACCACCCGGAGGTCGACACCGGCGTGCACCTGATGATGGTCCTGGACATGGCCGCCCGGCTGGGGGCGCCGCTGACGGTGCGCTACGCCTGCCTCGGCCACGACCTGGGCAAGGGCACGACGCCCGGGGACGCGCTGCCCCGCCACATCGGCCATGAAGAGCGCAGCGCCAAGCTGGTGCGCCAGGTGAGCGAGCGGCTTCGCGTGCCGCTCGATTGCCGGCAACTCGCCGAGCTGGTGGCGCGCGAGCACGGCAACATCCACCGCAGTGGCGAGCTGGGCGCGGCCGCGACGGTGCGGCTCTTCGACCGCTGCGACGCCTGGCGCAAGCCGGCGCAGTTCGACGAGTTGCTCACCGCCTGCGAATGCGACGCGCGCGGCCGGCTCGGCCTGCAAGACAGCCCCTACCCCCAGGCCGCGCGCCTGCGCCAAGCCCTGGCGCGCGCCCGCGCGGTCAATACCGCCCCAGTGGCCGCCCTGGCCGCCGAACGCGGCCTCACCGGTGCCCAGATCGGCGCGGCCATCCACAGGGCGAGGATCGAGAGCCTGGGGTGAGCCCGGGCGCTTTGTAGGAGCGGCTTCAGCCGCGATGGCGGTGCATCGTTTCGCGGCTGAAGCCGCTCCTACAAGAAACACCGCAGGGAACCACCGGACGAGGAGCGCCCGGCAACACGCCGACGGCTCACACCCGGGCGGCGGGGAACACCACCGTCGCCACCAGCCCGCCCGAGGGCCCGTTGGCCAGGCTGACCCGCGCCCCTTGGGCCTTCAGCAGGTTCTGCGCGATCGCCAGGCCCAGGCCGGTGCCGCCGGTGTCGCGGCTGCGCGAAGCCTCGGTGCGGAAGAAAGGCTCGAAGACTTTTTCCAGCAGCTCGGGCGGCAGGCCGGGGCCGTCGTCCTCGATGCGGATGGCCAGGCCGCGCTCGCCCGGCTCGACGGCGATGCGCGCCCGGTGGCCGTACTTCAGCGCGTTGTCGACCAGGTTCTGCAGCGCCCGCTCCAGGGCCCGCGGCGCGCAGCGCAGGGCGCCGGCGGCGCGGCCCTGGACCTGCACGTCCTGCCCCATGTCGGCATAACGCTCCGCCAGGCTCTCCAGCAGCATGCCGATGTCCACCGGCGCCAGCGGCTCGCGCAGCTGGCTGCTGTGGGCGTAGTCCAGGCCTTCCTGGATGAGCAGGTTCATCGCGTCGATGTCCTGTTCGATGCGCGAACGTGATGCGGCGTCCGGCAGCGCGCCCACCCGCAGCCGCAGCCGGGTCAGCGGCGTCTTCAGGTCGTGCGAGACCGAGGCCAATATCTGGGTGCGCTCGCGCAGGTGGGCCTGGATGGCGCGCTGCATCGCGTTGAACGCGCCCGCGGCGCGGCGCACTTCGAGGGGGCCGGACTCGTCCAGCGGCGGCGCGTCGAGGTTGTCGCCCAGGGACTGGGCGGCGGCCGCCAGCCGGGTGATCGGCCGCGTGGCCAGGCGCACCGCCCACCAGGCCGCGGCCATGACCGCCAGGGTGACGACCAGCAGGTAGGCGCCGACCACGCCCCAGGACGGCGGTGCGAACGGCGGCTTGCGGCTGGGAAAGCTGACCACCAGCTTCTCGGCGGCGTCGATCGGCACCTCCAGCGCGGGCCATTCGCCCTGGGGCGTGCGCCAGTGGATGGGCAGCACCCGGTCGCCCGGCGGCAGCTGGCGCTGCACGACGGCTGCTGACTCGGTCAGCGGTCCGGAATCCAGTCGTGGGTAGGCGCCGGACAGCGGCTCCAGGCTGAGCACGTAGTGACCGCGGCGGTTGAGGTGGTCGAGCATGGCCTCGCGCTGGGCGGGCTGCTGGCTGCGCAGCGAGTACTGAATGAATGCGACGTCGGCCGCCAGGAAGTCGTTCAAGCTGCGCCGGCCATCGCGCCCGAGGAAGGCCAGCACGCCGCCGAAGCTCAGCACCTGGATGCCGACGGTAGCCAGCAGCAGGATCAGGAATAGCCGCGCGGCCAGCGACCGCGCCATCACGGCCGGCTTTCCCTCGGCTGGAAGGGCGCGGGCCGCTGAGCGTGGGCCTCGACCGCCTTGGACAGCACATAACCCTCGTTGCGCA
The DNA here is from genome assembly GCA_966433995.1 of uncultured Ideonella sp. GTDB lineage: Bacteria > Pseudomonadota > Gammaproteobacteria > Burkholderiales > Burkholderiaceae_C > JANPCX01. The sequence continues at coordinate 6,798 of CBJNAE010000173.1, forward strand.
CTGTCTTGATGTAGCCCGGCTCGCGCGCGTCGTCGGCCAGCCGCTTGCGCAGCCGGCTCACGCGCAGGTCGATCGAGCGGTCGAAGACGTCGGCCTCGCGCCCGGCCAGCGCCACCAACAGGTGGTCGCGGGTGACCACGCGCTGGGGGTGGTCGAGCAGGAAGCGCAACAGGGTGTATTCGGCCGACTGCAACGGCGTGAGGGTGCCGCCGAGGGCGATGAGGTGGCGTTCCACCGTGTCCAGCAGCCAGTCGCCGAAAGCCAGGTAGCGGGTTTCCTCGGCCCGCGGCGTGCGCGGCGGCAGCATGCGGGCGCGGCGCAGCACGGCGCGCAGCCGCGCCAGCAGCTCGCGCGGCACGAAGGGCTTGCCGAGGTAGTCGTCGGCGCCGAGTTCCAGGCCGATGATGCGGTCGACGTCGTCGGCCCGCGCCGTCAGCATCAGCACCGGGATGGCGGCGTGGCGCGGCTGCTCGCGAAGCGCGCGGAAGAGCGTCAGGCCGTCCTCGCCGGGCAGCATGAGGTCGAGCACGATGGCGTCCACCGGCTGGCTGGCGAGCACGGCGCGCATCTGGCGGCCGTCGACGGCGCAGCTGACCTGCAGCTCGTGCTGCTGCAGGTAGTCGGCCAGCAACTGGCGGATGTCGGGGTCGTCGTCGACGATCAGGACGTGGTCGGGCTTGGTGGGGCTGCTGCTGTTCATGGTGGCGGGATTTTGGCCCCGCCGCCAGCCTTGCGGGCGCTTTCATGTATCGCCGTGTAGCGCCGTTTGTCGGCGCGTTTCCCGCGGTGGGCGCCGACAGCCGGCGGTACAAATCCCCCGCCCCGCGACACACCGCGCACACATGCGGCCGGTGCAATGGCGTCCTGCGTTCAACCACCCCCTGTCGCGAGGACTCCATGAAGAAAAACACCCCCCTGATGCTTTCCGGCCTGGCACTGGCCTTGTGCGGCCTGGCGGCGGGCCCTGCCCGCGCCGCCGACTTGACGGTGGAAGTGGCCGGCGCCGCCACCGGCGGCGGCAGCCTGTCGGTCGGCCTGTTCGACACCGCCTCCGCCGCGTCCTTCCCCAAGACGCCGTCGTCCGGCCAGCGCGTGGCCGTGGCCGCCTCTGGAGCGACCGCGGTGGTGTTCCGGGACCTGCCGCCCGGCCGCTACGCCGTCTCGGCCTTCCACGACCAGAACGGCAACCAGCAACTGGACCGCGGCTTGTTCGGCATCCCCAGGGAACCCTACGGCTTCAGCCGGGACGCGCGCGGCGCCGGCGGCCCGCCCGAGTTCCGCGACGCCGCCTTCGAGGTGAAGGACGGCGGCGACAACCGCGTCAAGCTGACCCTGCGCTGAGGTGGCCGCGATGGAACCCCGCTTTACACCCACTCCTCCGGCGGCCCGGTTGCGCGGCGTGGGCAAGCGCTACCGGCTCGGCCGCACCGAGGTGCGCGCGCTGCACCAGGTCGACTTGGACGTGCGCCCCGGCGAGTTCACCGTGGTCGCCGGCCCCTCGGGCAGCGGCAAGAGCACGCTGCTGCACCTGCTGGGCGCGCTCGACCGGCCCGACCAGGGCCAGGTGGAAGTCGCGCAGCGGCCGCTCGCCGGCCTCTCGGGCGACGCGCTGTCCGAGTTCCGGGCCCGGCACATCGGCTTCGTCTTCCAGAGCTTCAACCTGCTGCCGGTGCTGACCGC
>CBJNAE010000174.1:0-8400 GCA_966433995.1 uncultured Ideonella sp.
CGCGAGGGTTTATTGCGAACCAGGATGCCAGCGGAGATAGGTACCTAATCAGGCAAACCTATGCACGCACCTCCGACCGCCTGCCGGCGCTGGCAACGGACTTCTCCCAGGCCGCGGCGATGCGCCAGCTGGTCGCGGTGGACGCGGCGCGCGCGGGGCTGGCGGTGGAAGAGGCGCTCAGCGAAGCGACCGGCCGCAGCGTGGCGATGGCGCGCCAGGCGCTGATGCGCGGCGAGACGGTGCGCCGGGCCTCCACCGCGCTGATGGGCGCCGTCACGCTGTGCCTGATGGCCCTGGGCGGTGTGCTAGCCTGGCGCATCACCCGCGGCACCGTCGCGCCGCTGCGCGAAGCCATCCACGCCGCCGACCGCATTGCCGCGGGCGACTTGACGGTGGCCATGGGCGAAGGCCGCCGCGACGAATTCGGGCAGCTGCAGCGCGCGCTTGCGGCGATGCAGGCCTCGTTGCGCGCCATCGTGGCCGACATCCGCGACGCCAGCGACGCGGTCGGCGTGGCGGCCAGGCAGATCGCGGCCGGAACGCGCGACCTGTCCCACCGGACCGAGGCGCAGGCGTTGCGCCTGCAGCGCACCTCGACCGCGATGCATGGGCTGGCCCAGGCGGTTCGCGACAGCGCGCTCAAGTCGGCGTCCGCCAAGCAGTTGGCCGACCGCGCCGCCGCGGCGGCCGCGCAGGGCGAAGAAGCGGTGGGCGGGGTGGCGGGCACGATGGAAGGCATCCGCGCTTCCAGCGAGCGCATCGGCGGCGTGATCGGCGTCATCGACGGCATCGCTTCGCAAACCGGCATCCTCGCCCTCAACGCCGCGGTGGAGGCGGCGCGCGCTGGCGAGCAGGGCAAGGGCTTCGCCATCGTCGCGGCCGAGGTGCGTGGCCTGGCCCAGCGCAGCGGTGCCGAGGCCCGGCAGGTCAAGGGCCTGATCGAGGAGGGCGGGCAGGCGGTGGCCGAGGGCGCGAGGCAGGTCGGCCTCGCGGGCGACCGCATGCGCGCCATCCGCAGGCAGGCCTTCGAAGTGTCCGGCCTGATGGCCGGACTGGACGAAGCCGCGGCCGCCCAGCACGCCGGCATCGACGAGGTCAACCAAGCCGTGCACGGCCTGGACCAGGACACCCAGCGCAGCGCGGCGATCTCGGGGCAGGCCCGCGCCGCGGCCGAGGAATTGCAATCCAGGGCGCGGCAGCTGGCGCAGGTGGTGGCCTCGTTCCGGCTGGAGGGCGGCGGCCCGCCGGGCCCGGTTTGAATGGGGCGGGGCAGGGCTGCGGTGCGCCCGGCGCCGGCAGCGGACGACTGACGAAAGACGACAGGCAAGGACAGACCGTGGACATGAGCCAGGACAGCACGCGCGTCCCTTCGAAGCATGGAGGCGGCCGGCTAAACCACGCCGAAATTCGCGCCGAGTCGCGCGTCGGAATCCGCATGGAGGCCCGCGCCGGGCAAAGGCGCCGCGGCCCGCTCGCCGCGCTGTCCTTCCTGTTGTCGGTGGCCGCCGCAATGCCGACGCACGCCGAGGAGATCCAGGTGCTGCAGGCCGTGCCCTTGACCGGCGTGCAGGGCGGCGTGGGTTGGCACATGAGCGTCGGCGCGCGGGTCGCGTTCGACGCCGTCAACGCCAAGGGCGGCATCCAGGGCCGCAAGCTCGCGTTGGAAATTTTCAACGACGACGACCCGGGTGCGCTGGACCGCCTGGCCCGCAGGGCCGCCGGCGGCGACGCCGTGGCCGTGCTCGGCGTGCTGGACGTCGCGCCGTTCGACGCCTTGCGGCGCGCGCAGGCCCCGCAGGCGCAAGCGCAGCCGCGCCTTCCCGTGGTCGGGATCCAATCGGGCGCCGGGTCGGTCCGCGAGCCGGCGGGCCTGCCCGTGGTGTTGACGCGGGCCAGCTCGGAAGACGAGGTCGACCACGTCCTGCGCCACCTTGCCACGGTGCAGATGCGGCGGGTCGCCTACGTCGGCGACGACGACGAAGACGGCAGGCGACTGCTGGCCGCCGCGCGGCGCAAGGCGTCGGCGCAGGGCGTCGAGCTGGTCGCCGCGGCGCTGCACGAGCCGCACACCGCTGAAGTCGCGCCGGCGGTCGGTGCCGTGCTGAAAACTCCGCACCATGCCGTCGTCATCGCGTCCAACACCGCGGCCGTGGCGTTGTTCAGCAAGCTCTACAGGAAGTCCCAGGGCGCGGGGCAGATCGTCGCGCTGTCGTCCGCCGAGGCGACGCAGCTCGCGCGGGTGGTCGGCAACGGCGCGGCCCGCGGCGTGATGATCTCGCAGGTCGTCCCCAACCCGCGCAACCCCCGCGTGGCGCTGATGCGCGAATTCCTGGCCGACTACGCCGCGCACGGGCCGGCCGACCTGGAGCCCACGCTGGCCATGACCGAGGCCTACGTCAACGCGCGGCTGCTCGTGCACGCGCTGAAGGCCGGCGGCGCCGATGTCGGGCGCGCCTCGCTGGCCCGCTTCCTGGCGGCGCACGACAGCGTGGATCTGTCGGGCTGGCGCGTGGTGCTGCGCGCCGGCGGCGGCGCGCGCTATACCGGCATGTCCGTCATCGACAGCCACGGCCGCGTGTTGTATTGACCGCGACGCACGCCGCCACCGTCAACCCTCGGCCGTGCGCCGCTCGATCGCCTGCACCACCGCGACCATGTCGAGCCCGCCCAGGCCCATGCCCGCGGTCTGCGCGAACAGCGCGTGGCACACGTCCAGCAGCGGCGAGGCCACGCCCGCGCGGCGTGCCGCCTCGGCCACCAGCCGGTTGTTCTTCAGCACGTCGTCGATCGAGGCCTGAACGTCGAAATCGCGCGCCACCAGCTTGCCGAGCTTGACTTTGGACACGCTGCTGGCCATCGGCCCGGCGTCCAGCACGGCGCGGAACAAATCCATGTCCAGCCCTTGGCGGGCGGCGAAGTGCGAGGCTTCGCACAGCCCGGTCACCAGCGTGATCAGGAAGAGGTTGACCGACAGCTTCATCAGCAGCGCCGACGGCACCGGGCCGCAGGCGAAAGTCTCCTTGCAAACCGGCTTGAGCAGTTCGCGCACCCGGTCGACGTCCTGCGGGTCGCCGGCGACCATGCCGACGAGCTGGCCGTCCTGCGCCGGCTTGCGTGAGCCCGAGACGGGGGCTTCGACGTAGCGCCCGCCGGCCGCGGCGATGTCGCCGGCCAGCACGAGCGAATAGTCCGCCGACGTCGTCCCCATGTGCACGACGGTGCGGCCCGCCACCTGCCGCGCGAAGGCCGGCGTGCCGCGGCCGAGCACCTCGTCCATCGCCCGCTCGGTGGCCAGCATCAGGATGACGGTCCGCGCGCCATCGAACACCGCGGCGGCGTCCGGTGCCACGCGGGCGCCGGCTTCGCGCAGCAGCTCGCATTTGTCCGGCGAGCGGTTCCACACGAGCAGCGGCGTGCCCGCCCGCGCCAGGTTGAGCGACATGGGCAGGCCCATGACGCCCAGTCCGATGAAGCCGATGGTTTCCATGCGGTTGTTGTCCTCTCATCGATTGCGTTGGCGAAGCGTGAACGGATGGCGTTCACGGCGAGGCGCACAGGCTCCACAGCGAAGCCAGCGACGACTGCAGCGTGACGGAGGTATAGCCTATCCAGCCCGCCCCGGCCGCGGCCGCCAGGGCCGCGGCTGCCAGCGTGCGCTTGAGCCTTCGTGCCGCTGCCGGCGGCAGGCGCTGGGGTGCCGCCTGGCGCTTCATGCGGCGGCCTGCGGCACCGGGTTCAACCGGGCCTCGATCGAGCGGTCCCTGATCGGCAGGTTCAACGCCACGGAAGCCAGGCCGAGCCCGACGGAGACAGTCCACATCCACGCGTAGGAGTGGGTCGCGTCGTAGACCTGGCCGCCGAGCCAGGCGCCGAAGAAGCCGCCCACCTGGTGGCCGAGGAAGACCAGGCCGAACAAGGTGCCGATGTAGCGCGCGCCGAAGATCTGCGCGACCACGCCCGCGGTCAGGGGCACCGTGCCCAGCCAGGTCGCGCCCATCAGCAGCGCGAACAAGTAGAGGCTGGCCGGGCCCAGCGGTAGGGCGATGAAAACCACCATCGCCAGCGTGCGCAGCGCGTACAGCCCGGACAGCAGGTACTTGCGCCGGTAGAGGTCGCCCAGCTTGCCGAAGGCGTAGGTGCCGAAGGCATTGGCCAATGCGATCAGCGCGATCGCGTTCACGCCCGCGTCGGCCGGCAGTCCGGCGTCGCGCAGGTAGGCGGGCAGGTGCACGCCGAGGAAGGACAACTGGAAGCCGCAGCTGACGAAGCCCAGGTTCAGCATCCAGAAGCCGCTGTGCCTGAGCGCGGCGAGCACCACGGGGCCGGCCCGCTGCGCCTGCGCGTCCCCGGCCGCCGGAGTGGTGCCGGCGGCTTTCCGGTCGTCGACCGCGAGGCCCGCCCAGGCGCAGGCCAGCGCTGCCACCGCCAGGCCTTGCAGTGCGGCCATCCAGCCGATGCTGTCGATGCCCCACTGCGCCGCCGGCACCAGCAGGAACTGGATGAAGCCGCCGATCGCGCCGGCCAGGCCCTGGGCCATCCCCCGCCGGTGCGGCGCGACGATGCGGGCCAGGCCGCCGTAGACCGTCGCGAAGGTGGTGGCCGACAGCGCCGCGCCGGTCACCACGCCGGCCCCCAGCGCCAGCATGCCGGTCGAGGCGGCGAGCGATTCGATCGCCAGTCCCGCCGCATAGGCCACGCAGCCCCCCGAGATCACCCGGGCCGTCCCGTGGCGGTCGGCGATCCAGCCCGTCAACGGTTGCATGGCGCCCCAGACCAGGGTCTGCAACCCGGCGGCGAACGCGAAGGACTCGCGGCCCCAGCCTTTGTCGCTTAGCAGCGGCAGCATGAACAGGCCCTGCACGTGACGCGTGCCCAAGGCCATGCCCAGCACCGCGCCGGCGCAAAGCAGGAGGTGCCAGGGCAGCGGTTCGGGCGGCTTCGGTGGCGTACTCTGGGTCATGGGTGCGATTTCGCGTGATTGAAGGCATGAGAATTTGACGTGCTCATGCCTTGGCGCACAATGGAATTTATTGCCCCAAGACTTGAGGGAAATTCATGTCTCAAGCGTTGCCGCCACTCAATGCGCTCAGGGCTTTCGAAGCCGCCGCCCGCCACGCCAACTTCGCCCGCGCCGCCTCGGAACTCCATGTGACGCCCGGTGCGCTGAGCCACCAGATCCGCGGGCTGGAGAAACAACTGGGCGTGGCTCTGTTCGAACGCCAGGCCCGGGGTGTGACGCTCACGCCGCAAGGCCGCCTGCTGCACCCGGGTCTCTTGTCCGGCTTCGCCTTGATACGCGACGCCGTCCAGGCGCTACGTGCCACGCGCGACAGCGGTGTGCTGGTCGTCAGCACGCCGCCGGGCATCACCTCGAAATGGCTGGCGCCGCGGTTGTTCCGCTTCACGCAGGCTCATCCCGACATCGAACTGCGCATCGCGGCGTCCGCCGCCTATGCGAATTTCTTCAGCGACGGCATCGACGTGGCCTTTCGCAACCTGCCCCACGACCACCAGGCCGATCCGGCGCTGGCTTACGAACGGCTGCTGGAGGACGAGATGGTGGTGGTCTGCAGCCCCGCGCTCATGGCGTCGATGGGCAAGTCCCGCGGCCGCCGCGACCTGCGCCAGGTGCCGCTGATCCACGACGAGCAACTGGCAGGGCGGCCCGAAGTGCCCACTTGGTCCGACTGGTTCCGGGTCTCGGGCGTGGCCGCGCCGGCCGACCCGCGCCGCGGCTTGCGCTTCAGCAGTGCCGAGCATGCGATCGTCGCGGCGGTGCAGGGCGCCGGCGTGCTGTTGACGCACACCATCCTGGCCCACGACGAGTTGCAGATGGGCCGGCTCGTCAAGCCCTTCGATGTCACGGTGCCCGGTGGCCGGGCCTATTTCGCGGTGTGGCCGAAGCTCAGGCAGTCGAGCCCCGGCGTCGATGCCTTCCGCGCCTGGCTGCGCAGCGAAATCTCACTGATGAAAAAAGAAGTTTGATCGCCCACTTGCGTGACGCCTGAAAAATGGCATATACTGGCGGTCTTCGCTGATGTGAACGCAGTTGAGGAACACAGCGCGAAGTTTGGCAGTTAAGTTAGTCAATGCGGGAATAGCTCAGTTGGTAGAGCGCAACCTTGCCAAGGTTGAGGTCGCGAGTTCGAGCCTCGTTTCCCGCTCCAGAATAAGAAAAAAGGGGAGCTTCGGCTTCCCTTTTTCATACTTGTGGTTGTTCGCGTTGGCTTGTAAGTCGTTCAAGCCAGCGTCCACGGCGCGGTAGCAAAGCGGTTATGCACCGGATTGCAAATCCGTGTAGGTCGGTTCGACTCCGGCCCGCGCCTCCAGATCAAGCAAACATCTCCTCCTGCTCTCCAGGTGACCAGCAAGCAAGTCCGTGCGGCCTCCGGGTCGTGCCTAGAACAAGCAGGCACTGGAAACACCGATCCCCAAGCGGTGGAGCACCCCCAAGGTGAACGATCGGAAAACGCTGGTCCTGTAGTCCATCGGTCACAGGGCCATGCGCAGCGTCCCCGCGTGCTGCACATCGGCAAATACTTCCCGCCGGTGCACGGCGGCATGGAAGTTTTTCTCTCGGACCTGTTGCGCGAGCAGAGGGCGTCGGGTTTGGACGCCCGGGCGCTGGTCCATGGCGATCCTCTCGCGGGCGATCCCTGCTGGTTGACGCGTGTCCCGGTGCAGGCCCAACTGGTCTATGCCCCCATCGCCCTCGGCTTCCGCGGCGCGTTGACCCGGATGCTGCGCGAATTCCGGCCGCACGTGCTGCATCTGCACATGCCCAACAACGCGGTTTTCTGGGCCCTGACGCTGCCAGCCGCACGCCGGCTGCCCTGGGTGGTGCACTGGCATTCCGACGTGGTGGCCTCGCGTGTTCGGCCGGCGCTCGCAGCCGCCTACCGCTTCTACCGCCCCTTCGAGAAAGCCGTGCTCGAACACGCTTCGGCCATCGTCGCGACCTCGCCGCCCTACCTGGACGCCAGTGAACCCCTGGCGCCATGGCGCGAGAAATGCCGGGTGGTGCCGCTGGGGCTGGGTCCCTGCGGCGGCCCGGCTTCGCAAGGCGCGGGCAGTGGGACGGTCGCCGGCGACGAGTGGTCAGGGGCAGGGCGCATCCGCCTGTTGTCCATCGGCCGGCTCGCTTACTACAAGGGCTTTTCGACGCTGATCCAGGCGGTCTCGGCCATGCAAGGCGTGGAACTCCTGATCGCCGGCGACGGTGAACTCCGGGACGAGTTGGCCGGTCTCGTGGCGAGCCTGGCTCCGCCGGGCGTGCCGCCGGCGGTTCGAATGCTCGGCGCCGTCGACGAAGGCCGCAAGCAGGCCTTGCTGTCGGGCTGTGACTTGTTCTGCATGCCGTCCTGCGAGCGCACCGAAGCCTTTGGCGTGGCGCTGCTGGAGGCCATGTCCGCCGGAAAGCCATGCCTCGTCTCGGACCTCGGCGGTTCGGGCCTGCCTTGGGTGGCAGATCAATCGGGTGCCGGCCAACGCGTCGCCGTGGGGGACGTGCCGGCCTGGCGCCGCGCCATCCAGACGTTGGCGCAAGACCCGCTGGCCCGGCAGGCGATGGGCCGGGCCGGCCGGCAGGCGGTCGCCGGGCGATTCTCCATCGGGGCCTGCGCCGGCGGCCTGCTCGAGGCCTACGCCCAGGTGTCGCCGGATTTCAGGCCTCCCGGTTCCAGCCGCCATCGCACCTTGGTGGTGATGCCAGCGCGCAACGAGGCTGCCACCGTGGGGCAGATCGTGCGCGAACTCGTCGAGACTGACTTGTACGACGTCCTGGTCATCGACGACCACAGCGTGGACGGCACCGGGACGCTGGCGAGTCAGGCCGGGGCCCGGGTGCTGAGGCCGGCGCTGCCGCTAGGGGCCTGGGGGGGGATGCAGGCCGGCATCCGGCACGCGTTGGCGAACGGCTACCGAGCCGTGATAACGATGGACGCGGACGGCCAGCACGGCGTCCATCAGCTTCCCGGCTTGTCGTCCCGCGGTCGCGAGGCCGACGTGGTGATCGGCGCCTTCCCCGCCCGGGCCAGCCGGGCGCGCCGCATCGCCTGGCGGTGGTTCCGCTGGATCAGCCGCCTCGACCTCACCGACCTGACCTCCGGCTTCAGGCACTACAACCTGCGCGCCATCAGGGTGCTGGCCTCGTCCGAGGCCACGCTGCTCGACTACCAGGATGTCGGCACCTTGCTGCTTTTGCGCCGCAGCGGCTTGCGGATTATCGAAGTGCCTGTCGCCATGCAGTCTCGCGTCTCTGGGAAATCGCGCATCTTCAGTTCCTGGTTCAAGGTCGGCCGCTACATGGCCGTGACCACGCTGCTGTGCCTTTCCCGCTGGGGGCTGGGCAGCGGCGACCCGTTGGAGTGAGGGCGGCGTGGTCGCGGGTTGGCTCCGGAC
>CBJNAE010000175.1:0-8397 GCA_966433995.1 uncultured Ideonella sp.
GCGCGCGCGAAACCCGGCTCTCGCCCCGCCGCGGCGAAGCCTCGATCGCCTGCGCCGCTTGCCGCCCGATGATGCGCAGCGCGAGGGGGTCTGGGAAGACGCGCCCGCCGTCCAGCAACTGGTGCCGGGCCCGCGACAAGGCCGACAAGTAAGCGGTCGCGCTAGGGAAACCTGTTTGCATGCAAAGCCCTCTCGAACCCTTGGAAAAGCCGCACGATAGGTGGGGCCCCCTGCACGGTGATCCGCGGAACTACGTAGGGGCAAGGGCATAGCGCAAGCCGCCGCAACAGGTTGTGAGTGCCGTCGAAACCCATGCCCGAAGCGGGCCGCCGCGGTAGGTGCAGAATCCGCGGCCGGCGTCCGGCCCGGGCGACGGACCGCCAGTGGCACCTCGCCGTCAACCAATCAAGGAAGGAAGCACCATGCCCCACGACCACGCGATCTCCCGAGCCGACCTGGACTTCCAGCGGGCATTCGAGTCGTGCGCCATCGCCCCGGCGGCTTTCGACCACGAGGCCCACCTGCGGCTGGCTTATGTCTACCTGGTCGAAGGCGGCCTGGAGCAAGCTCAGGTGAAGATGCGCGCCGCGCTCATCGCCTTCCTGCGCGCCCACGGCCTGCCCCCGGGGAAGTTCCACGAGACGCTGACCCGCGCCTGGGTGCTGGCGGTGTGCCATTTCATGGGCCGTTCGCCGAGCCGGTCCTTCGGCGAGTTCATCGCGAACAGCGCCGTCTTGCTCGACAGCCGGGTGATGCTGACTCACTATTCGCCCGGCACTTTGTTTTCGGAAAAGGCGCGGGCCGCGTTCGTCGAACCCGACTTGGACGGTATCCCGGCCTGAAAACCTTTCCCGACGCGGCTGTGCCGCCTCGGCCGATCCCGATATTCGCTGCCACTCGCACCCACATGAAAAAACAACTCACCAACGTCATCGTTTTATTGGCTTTCGGCGCCCTGCACTTGCCGACCGCGGCCCAATCCCAGCCCGCCGCCGCCGGTACCCTGCCGCAGTGCCTGGCCGACAGCACCACAGGCAAGGACCGCAAGGACCTGGCGCGCTGGATCTTTTTCTCGATCGCCGCCCATCCGGACATGAAGCCCCACATCATGGCTTCCGCCCAGCCCGTGGCCGAAGAAACCAACAAGCTGGCCGCCGGCATCTTCACGCGGCTGTTGACGGAGTCCTGCCTCGCGCCGACCCAGGCCGCCTTCAAGCAAGGCGGCCCGATGGCGATCCAGTCGGCGTTTGAGACCCTGGGCCGCCTCGCGATGCAGGAGTTGATGTCCAACCCCGACGTCTCGGCCAACATGGGCAAGTTCGAGAGCCACATCGACCGGGACAAGATGAACAAGGCTTTCAGCGCCGGCAAGCCTTGAAGACCGGCGCCGGGGGCCACGCGGCCTCGGCCTACAAGAAAATCAGCGCGGAGGCCGCCTTGGCCAACGGGGGTGTCGATACATTGGTCCTTCCTCCAATCTCGGCTCCCTTTCACCATGGCCTCGCAACCCCATCGGCCCGACAGCCCGCCGCAGGGCCTGCATGGCCGGCAGGACACATCCCACGGCGCCTGCGCCACGCCCTCGGTCGCCATCGATAGCTACAGCCTCGCCCTGGAGGATTCCCAGGGCCTGGTGGGCGACCAGGCGAGCGAGACCGCTTTCCGGCAGGTCTTGAAGGACTGGCGGCAGGCGCTGGACCGGGCGGGGCCGGAACCTTTCGGCCCGCAGGACGCCGAGGCGCTTGACCTGGACGAGTTGAAACGGATCGCGGCCGACGAGGGCGGCGAAGCTTCGTCGATGCGCGCCACGGCGTTGGCGGTCAACGAGTTCTCCGCCCGCCTGGCTTACGTCATCGGCCGCTTCATGCGGCATCCCCGCTGGGCGGGTGTCGAGCGCATCGTCATCGGCGGCGGGTTCAAGGAAAGCCCGGTCGGCCGGCTGGCGATCCGGCGCACGCAGCAGCGCTTGGCGGACGAAGGCCTGGCCGTCGAGTTGCGCGCGCTGCGGCATCAGGCCGACGACGGCGGCCTGGCGGGCTGGTGCCAGCTGCACCCCGGCGCCGCGCCGCAGAGCGCCTTCCTGGCGGTGGACATCGGCGGGACCAATGTCCGCTGCGGCATCGTCGAGCCGGTCCAGCCCGTCGCCGCAGGCGAGGGAGCGTCCCGGTTGTGCGACGCCCGTGTCGCCCACCGGGAGAAATGGCGCCACGCTGACACCGAGCCGCCGCAGGACGACCTGGTCGAAGGCATCGTCGCCATGCTGCGCCGGTTGATCGACCACGCCGACGCCCATGGGATCGGGCTGCTGCCTTTCATCGGCGTCGGTTGCCCCGGCGTGATCCAGAGCGACGGTTCGATTTCGAGGGGCGCGCAGAACCTGCCCGGCGATTGGGAGCGCGCCAGCTTCCACCTGCCGCGGCGCATCGCCGAGAACCTGCCGTCGATCGGCGGCGCCGGCACCCTGGTGCTGATGCACAACGACGCGGTCGTGCAAGGCCTGAGCGAGCTGCCGTTCACGCGCGACGTTCGCCGCTGGGCGGTGCTGACCATCGGCACCGGGTTGGGCAACGCCAGCTTCACGAACCTGGACGAAGGGCGCGCGCCGGCAGATGGGGCTGCCGCCTAGAAAGCGCATCTGGCGGCGTGGCTCCCGGGAGATGAGGACGCGCGAGGTGCATAAGCGCGGGCAGCCGTCCATCCGTCGCGCCGGACGAAACGGTTGCGTAACGATTTAACCGCTTGTTTCCACTCGGCGCGCTACGGGTGACAAACCGCCTTATATCCTTTCAACGAGCGAGGTTTCCTTGCAGCCGTGGCTGCGCGGACCTCGAACCCAGCCCGGCGCAGACCGGGCTTCGAAAGTGGCGCAAGGCCTGAGTTTTTCAGAGCCCGCCACCAGGGAGGGAGAAGACGGCAGCAGACGACGGCGGCCGGCCCGCGATGGCCGGCGCGCGGCGTTGTACCAGACGCTCCCCGCGCGGAACGTCCATACAACCCAAGAAAGAGTCGCTGCCCATGAGTCGCAAAAACCCTTCCCGGCCGAACGAGGCCGCTCCTGGCTCGCTGTCGGCCGTCGAACCGTCGGCGCCCGCCGGCCCGCAGGTTCAACCCGGCGGGTTGCAACGCCGCTCGCTGCTGCAGGCTTTCGCCGCTTTCGGTGCGGTGCCGCTGGCGTCATGCGGCGGCGGCGAGGCGCCCGCGTCCGGCCCGGCCGCCATTTCGGGCTCGCCCCCCGCCGCAGCCATGCCGGTGCCCGCGCCGACGTCGACCACCGTGGCCATTGCCGAGGGCGGCGCCGCGCCGGCGCCCGCGACTGCGCCTGGAGCGGGCGCGCCCACTTCCACTTCCGTTCCCCCGCCGCAGCCCACTTCGACATCCGCGGACTCTGCCGCAGGCACGGCGGACACGGCAGTGACGCCGCCGCCGACCAAGCCGCCGCAACCGCCCCAACCCCCGGGCGGTACCCCACCGCCTCCGCCGGCGTCGCCTCCTCCTCCTCCCCCCGCGCCTCCGCCTCCACCGACTGTGCCACCGCCGCCGCCCCCACCGCCTCCTCCGCCCCCTCCGGTAGCCAACGGCACGATCACCCTGCGCACGCGGCAGATGAACCTGGCCAACATGGTGGTCATGAAGTGGTATTTCGAGGGCGGCCGTTACGAGCGCTACCAGCGCCTGGTGGTGCTGCAGGGCAGCAGCGCCAAGGTGGAGTTCTTCGGCTACAACTGGGCGGGCGACGGCGGGGGGCGGGCGTTGAGCGCCAGCACCTACAAACTGCTGGTCGACGGGGTCGAGCGCGCATCCGTCGCCGTGGCCGCCAACACGGTCAACAGCCAATTCACGCTGGACCTGCAGCCCATCGCCGACGGCTGGCATGAACTCGACATCGTCGGCGCGCCGACCGAGACCTGCGCGCAGTTCTGGGTCTACGTGCAAAAGGGGGGCAGCCCGGTCAACCGCAGCTCGGTGCCGGTGACGCTGGGCACGCATTCGCTGGTGTTCGACACCCATGGCCTGCATTGCAGCGGCACCGTGCCCGCGGTCTTCACGCCGACGGTGATCCCGCTCAAGGCGCGCGAGACACCGGACTTCAACACGGCGTTGACACGCATCGACCTGGTGCAGACGCAGCTCTCGCCGACGCGGCCGGACGACGTCTACCGGCCGACGGTCACCTCCACGGGCCTGATGACCACCGCCAACACGCAGGCTTATTTCTGGTCGGATTTCGTCGCGAAGATGCCGCGCGTGGCGCTGCTCGACGGGCCCCGCGGCAGGGGCTGCGTGGTGATGCCGACCATGCTGCTGACCGCCCACGCCGGCGGCACCTGGTTCGGCGACCCCTGGCGCATCGGCAAGGTCGACGGCGACGGCACGGTCAAGACGCTGGCCGGCTACCGGCACAGGCAGCCGGCGTCTTTCTACTCCGGCCCGCAGGACCTGGAGCTGGTGGGCGACTGGTCGGCCATCCCCGTGGAACGCCGGGGCTTCCACGAGCTGTGGGGGTTCGCCTTCGACCCTCGCACGCTGGCGACCAACCCGAACACGGCGCCGATCGACGGCGAGCAGCCCCATCTGGTGGGGCCGACGATGTGGGTGGCCGACACGCAGAACCACCGCATCCTCAAGCTCGTGTTCAGCCCGGTCAGCCGCGACGTGCCGCCCAAGGTGACCGAATTCATCACCGGCCTGTCCGAGCCGTGGAGCGTGGTCTACGCCCAGGCCAAGCTGTATGTCTCGGAACGCACGGCCAGCCGCATCAGCGTCTTCGACCCGGACACCGGCGCCCGGCTGTCGACGTTGCTGCAGGGCGCTGCGCTGATGTCCGTCAGCACGCGCGACCGTTTCCCCTACCGCACCGCGACGCTGGAAGCCTGCCAGCGCGAGCCCATCGTCGGGCCGGAAGGCATGGCCTTCCAGGACGGCTGGCTCTACGTGGGCTCCTGGGCCCAGCGCCAGGTGCGGCGCATCAACCTGGCCACCCAGGCGGTGGAGGTCGTGGTGGCCAACCTGATCATGGACAACAACAGCTTCTTCGCGCAGATCGCAGTCGGCGACGGCAGCTTCGGCCCGCGGGGCTCGGTGTTCGTCGTGACCTGGTCGGTCGTCGGCTACGGCTACCCGCATGCCTACCTGCCGGACGGGCGGCCGTGGGACTACATCGCCGGCTCCTCGGAATACGGCCTGCCGTGGGCCTTCAGCAGCTACCCGACGGCGGTGGCCGTGGGCCGGGGCCGCATGGTGCACGGCGCGGTGAACGAAGGCCTGCTGCAGATGTCGCGCAGGTTGCCCAGCGACGCGCGCCTGGACCGCAACAAATACGTCGCCGGGGCGCAGCAATATGCCCAGCGCGGGCTGGACTTGATCCACGGCTCGGCGGGCTGGAGCTTCCACGGCCAGCCGCTGCCCTGGGGGACTTCGCCCGAGATCGACTACTACCTGGAGGCGCAGGGCCACCGCCGCGCCTGACGGCCTGGCGGCGGCGGGCCGCCGGGAGGGCCGGGTGCGGCGGTCGCCCGCGGCGGCGTCAACCGCGGGCGAGGTCGAACCGGTCCAGCTCCATCACCTTGGCCCACGCGGCGGCGAAGTCTTCGACGAACTTCTCCTGCGCGTCGCCGCCTGCATACACCTCGGCGATGGCGCGCAGCTGGGCGTTCGAACCGAAGACCAGGTCGACGCGGCTGGCGGTCCAGCGCGGCTCGCCGGTGCGGCGGTCGCGGCCCTCGAACTGCTCGCGGGCTTCGGAAGTGGGCTTCCACTCGGTGGCCATGTCGAGCAGGTTGACGAAGAAATCGTTGGTCAGCAGGCCGGGCCGCCGGGTGAACACGCCGTGGGTCGAACCGCCGGCATTGGCACCGAGCACCCGCAGGCCGCCGACCAGCACCGTCATTTCCGGCGCGGTCAGGGTGAGCAACTGGGCCTTGTCGATGAGCAGCGCCTCGGCGGGCACCGCGTGGCGCGCCTTCTGGAAATTGCGGAAGCCGTCGGCGACGGGCTCCAGCGGCTCGAAGGACTTCACGTCGGTCTGTTCCTGGGACGCGTCGGTGCGCCCCGGCCTGAAACGCACGTCGACCGCGTGCCCGGCGTCCCGCGCGGCCTTCTCGACCGCGGCGCTGCCGGCCAGCACGATCAGGTCGGCCAGCGAGACTTTCTTGCCGCCCGATGCGCAGGCGTTGAACTCGGCGCGGATGCCTTCCAGCACCTGCAGCACCTGGGCGAGCTGCCCGGGCTGGTTGGCCTGCCAGTCTTTCTGTGGCGCCAGGCGGATGCGGGCGCCGTTGGCGCCGCCGCGCATGTCCGAGCCGCGGAAGGTGGAGGCCGAGGCCCAGGCCGTCGAAACCAGCTGTGCCACCGCCAGGCCCGAAGCCAGCACCTTCTGCTTCAGCGCGGCCACGTCCTGCGCGTCGACCAGCGCATGGTCGACCGCGGGCACCGGGTCCTGCCAGATCAATTCCTCGGCGGGGACCTCGGGGCCGAGGTAGCGGGCGCGCGGCCCCATGTCGCGGTGGGTGAGCTTGAACCAGGCCCGGGCGAAGGCGTCGGCGAATTGCTCGGGATGGGCCAGGAAGCGGCGCGAGATCTTCTCGTAGGCCGGGTCGAAGCGCAGCGACAGGTCGGTGGTGAGCATCGTCGGCGCCAGCCGCCTGGACGGGTCGTGCGCGTGCGGGATGGCGCCCGCGCCCGCGCCGTCCTTGGCCACCCACTGCTGGGCGCCGGCCGGGCTCTTGGTGAGTTCCCATTCGAAGCCGAACAGGTTCTCGAAGAAATGGTTGCTCCACTTCGTGGGCGTTTGCGTCCAGGTCACTTCCAGGCCGCTGGTGATGGTGTCCGCGCCCTTGCCGGTGCCGAAGCGGTTGTGCCAGCCGAAGCCCTGGGCCTCCAGGCCGGCGGCCTCGGGCTCTTCGGCGACGTTCGACGCGGCGGCGGCGCCGTGCGCCTTGCCGAAGGTGTGGCCGCCGGCGATCAATGCCACCGTCTCTTCATCGTCCATCGCCATGCGGCCGAAGGTGTCGCGGATGTCGCGGGCGGCCGCCAGCGGGTCGGGGTTGCCGTCGGGGCCTTCGGGGTTGACGTAGATGAGCCCCATCTGCACGGCGGCCAGCGGGTTCTCCAGGTCGCGGGTGTGGGGCACTTCGCTGTCGTCGTCCTTGACCAGCACGCCGTGTTCGTCGGCCACGCCGGGCGAGCCGCTGGAGTAGCGCAGGTCGCCGCCGAGCCATTTGTCCTCGCGGCCCCAGTAGACGTCCTGGTCGGGCTCCCAGACGTCGGGCCGGCCGCCGGCGAAGCCGAAGGTCTTGAAGCCCATGGTCTCCAGCGCGACGTTGCCGGCGAGGATCATCAAGTCGGCCCAGGAAATCTTGGCGCCGTACTTTTGCTTGACCGGCCAGAGCAGGCGGCGCGCCTTGTCGAGGTTGACGTTGTCGGGCCAGCTGTTCAGCGGCGCGAAGCGCTGCTGCCCGCGGCCCGCGCCGCCGCGGCCGTCGCCGATGCGGTAGGTGCCCGCGCTGTGCCAGGCCATGCGGACGAACAGCGGGCCGTAGTGGCCGAAGTCGGCCGGCCACCAGTCCTGCGAGTCGGTCATCAAGGCGGCGAGGTCCTTCTTCAAAGCGGGGAAATCGAGGCTCCGGAAGGCCGCGGCGTAGTCGAAGCCGGGGTCCATCGGGTCGGACTTGGGGGAATGCTGGTGCAGCAGGTCGACGCGCAGCTGGTTGGGCCACCAATCCCGGTTGGCGGTGCCGCCCGACGCCGCGGACGCTTGGTGGAACGGGCATTTCGCTTCGGTTTTCTCGCTGGGCATTTCAAGCTCCTTCCTTGCTGGGACCGTTGGGAAAGTGATCGGGTCGGGTGCCAAGAATTCTGTGGGAAAGGCCCTGGCAGGGCGAGAAAAAAGCCGCTATCCCGGCGATAGCTTCTTGAGAAACGCTTTGTGGGAGCGGCTTCGGCCGCGGTGCGGTGCACCGCATCGCGGCTAAAGCCGCTCCTACAACAATCCCTTCTCTTTTCTCCGCAAGCGGGGGGCCGGCGGGCACCCCAGCCGCGGGATCAATCCGCCAGCACCACCCAGGCCGGCGCATGGTCGCTGGGCTTGTCCCGGCCGCGCACTTCGCGGTCCACGCCGGCGTCCCGCAGCCGCTTGGCGGCCGCGGGGTTGAGCAGCAGGTGGTCGATGCGCAGGCCGGCGTCGCGCTGCCAGCGCTGGCGCAGGTAGTCCCAGAAGGTATAGATGGTTTCATCCGGGTGCCGCTTGCGGATGGCGTCCACCCATCCCTGCGACAGCAGGCGTTCGAAGGCTTCGCGCGTCTCGGCGCGGAAGAGGGCGTCGTCGACCCAGGACTCGGGCTTGTAGACGTCGGCCGCGGTCGGGATCACATTGAAATCGCCGGCCAGCACCACCGGGTG
>CBJNAE010000176.1:0-8378 GCA_966433995.1 uncultured Ideonella sp.
GCGATCGTGCTGGGCTGACCATGTCCTTGCAAGGGGGCCTTCAGTTGACGCTCACCGCTTAAGGCGATGACAAGCCGAAGGGAGGCTTAAATCGTTCTGCAACTTCAAACAAGCCAGTGCGGGAAACACAATTCAACCGATTTTCGCATATGCTGGAATCGGTTGGAAGCTGCAGGGCGACTTTCGCTTCCCATGCAATCTTTCCCACACTCTGAGGACTACGGACACTTCCTGGCTGAGCTAAAAGGCGCACGTCTGTCTGTTGGCCTGACGCAGGAGGAGCTGGCGAAGAAGCTGGACGTGCATCAGACTTTGGTCAGCAAAGCTGAAGCTGGTATCCGACGTGTCGACATCATCGAACTGCGAACGTGGGTCAACGCTCTGAACATTCCGCTCGTCGAGTTCGTCATCCGACTCGAAGCACGGATCAGTCGGCACGCCAAGCTGGGATAGCAGTTCGGAAAGTTCGGCTGAAAGCTGTGGGATGCTGCTGATCCGAGGGGCGATTCATAGGCATGCTGCATTCCTGATGCAGGTTTTCATTGTCTCTTCTCACTGGCTCACTGCGTGAGCTAGTTAGGATGAGCTCGATGAAAAATTTTCGAAGGCATCTAGAGGACACAAGTTGACGGAAGCTGGCTCGTCAGGATCTAGGATGGAAGCCTGCTTGTTGGCGGAGTGCCAAAATCGGAACCACTTTGTAAAGAATCCGCGGCAGCGGTTTTGAATGCGCGCCGTCATCCTTAAGATGTGATTGCGCGTCGCGACGTTTCATCTCGGGAATCGGGCAGATAGACTCTTGGTCGTTAGACGACCTGTCCTTATCAACGCACTGGCAGCCTCACTCCTGTTTCTGGATCCGGCCTGCTGACCGTGCGTGCATTTCGGAGGGCCAAACCAGCGAGCTGCCAATTGACGCGACCTACCGCTGCGCCAGCTCAATGGCTCCAATTAGTGATAAGGGGCCTACGCAATCGCTAGATCGCGGCTTCACCGAGGCTTTTGGCAGGGTGTCGGTACATTTGACGGTACGAGAAAAATTCAATGCCCTGGAAGCCTTCGTTTGCAGTGCTTTTGGGCGTGAATTGATGATCGAGTGGGAGTGATCCGGGACTGGTAGGGCGCTGCTGTCTCGCCGCCACAGTCGGCGATCAGGCATTTAATTGCCGTAGGACGATTGACCTATAATCTGTAGGACGATTGACCTATGAAGGGTTCTACCCATGACTGAACCATCCTCACTCGCCGGCTGTCCCGATTGGGCGGGTTGGCCATGACCGCACCTGCAGCCGAACCCAGCACGCGCGACCGGATCGTCGAAGCAGCCGACGCCCTGTTCTACCAGCGTGGATTCGAGAAGACCTCGTTCGCCGACATCGCCGATGCCGTGTTGCTCTCGCGGGGTAACTTTTATTACCACTTCAAGACCAAGGACGACATCCTTGAAGCGGTGATCGCCCTGCGGGCGGCGAGGACACAGGCCATGCTCGACGCCTGGACCCGCGGCGCTCGCACCCCGGCGGCTCGGCTGCTGTGCTTCGTGGAGATGCTGGTCCGGAACCGCGAGGAAATCCGGCGCTATGGTTGCCCCGTGGGAACGCTGTGCACCGAACTGGCCAAGTTGAACCATCACGCCCAAGGCGGCGCTGGCATGATCTTTCGACAGTTCCGGGACTGGCTCCGGGTGCAATTCGAAGCCTTGGGCCACGGCGCCGAGGCCGATGCGCTGGCGATGCACCTGCTGTCGCGCAGCCAGGGTGTCGCGGCGTTGGCCCAGGCTTTCCGCGACGAAGCATTCGTATTCATCGGCCACGAAGTGGAGCTGATCGGCGCTTGGCTGGCTTCGCTGGCACCCAGCCGCCCCGCGGTGAAGCCCCGGCGTGCGAAGGCTTCCCCATGACCGGCGACAACAACAAAACCCTGTTCATCGTCTTCCTGCGCTTCGGGCCAAACCGCGGCCAAGCGGGCCAATGGATGCCCGGGCACCAGCAATGGATCCGGGCGGGGATCGACGACGGCGCCTTCCTGATGGCAGGGGCGCTGGACGGCGCCCAAGGCGGCGTCGTGCTCGCGGCGGGGCAGAGCCTGGCCGGGATCCAGGCCAGGGTCGCGCAGGATCCGTTCGTGGTCCACGGCGTCGTCTCGGCCGAGGTTCATGCCGTCGCGCCTTCCGTCATGGCGGACGGCGTCAAGGCGCTGCTGCAAAGTGGGCCATCGGAAGGAGCTGGGTGATGGGCGCTGTCCGGACGGTCACGGGAACCGATGGCCAGCCACGCTGCCGCTGGTGCGCCGCCGCGCCCGAATTCGAGGCGTACCACGACCGCGAATGGGGTTTCCCGGTCGACGACGATATTCGCTTGTTCGAGAAGCTTTGCCTGGAGTGTTTCCAGTCCGGCCTGAGCTGGCGGACCATCCTCGCCAAGCGCGGGAATTTCCGGCGCGCCTTCGACGGTTTCGACTTCCACCGCGTCGCGCGCTTCGACGAGCGCCAGGTGCACCGCCTGCTCCAGGACGAAGGCATCGTCCGCCACCGGGGAAAGATCGAAGCCGTGGTCCACAACGCCGGCTGCGCTGTCCGCATGCAGGCCGAGCACGGGTCGCTGGCCGCCTATTTCTGGCGGTACGAGGCGGCCCCGGTCGACCCGGCCGATCGGCAGGCCGTCTCCACCTCCCCTGAATCCACGGCCTTGTCCAAAGACCTGAAAAAGCGTGGATGGAAGTTCGTGGGGCCGACGACGGTGTATGCCTTCATGCAGGCAATGGGACTGGTCAACGACCATGTGCCTGGTTGCGTGGTGGCAAAGAAGATCGCCCAGGCGCGACTCGATTTCACCGTTCCGAAGTAAGGCCTCGCGCGACGCGCCGGAGTTCCGCGCGTCGCGGACGATCTCACCCCCACTTCATCTCGCCCTTGGCCACTTTGGCGCCGATCTGCAGCCGCGGGGTGCAGGCCGGCGTGCGGGCTTTCGTGGACTTGGTGGTGGAGCGAGGGAAGCGGCGGCGGGCGGGGTGTTGCAGAGGGAGCCAATTAATCGGCAACGGGCGCGAGCCGCTCGTTCGGCCAATTCATCTACATGGTCCAAGCCACCATCTCCGGGTTGGGCATCGACATGGCGCCTTCCGTGCTCGTGCGGGAAGAGATGGGCCAAGGGCGCATCGCGGCGCCGTCCCAACGCCTCTGAGCCTGTCCCGCCCTGGCGGTCACGGCCTTGGCGCCGGCGAGTGGGTGCATCGTCGTGCTCCCAATGCGAGCAGCAACGGCACGAGAACAAACCAGGCCATTGATGGCTTGGAGCTCTTGCCAATCGAAAGAGTAACTGCTATTCTTTTTTTAAAGTTTAATGTTTTTTAAAAGATAGTAAGAACACTATGCGCGTCTCCAAATCTCAGCAAGCCAAAACCCGCCAGTCCCTCATCCGGGCCGCGGTGGACCTGATGCCGCAGCAGGGCTTCGACGGCACCACCATGAAGCAGATCGCCCGGGCGGCCGGCGTGGGCGATGCCACCATCTACAAATACTTCCCCACCAAAGAGAAGCTGGTGCTGGCGTATTTCGAACTCGCGGTCGACGACGCCCTCGGCCAATGGCGCAGGACCCGGGGGCAGGACGGCTTCGCGCTGCAAGAGCGGTTGCAACTGCTGATGGACAGCCTGCTGGAGTGCCTGCTGGCGGACCGCGAATTCGTGGCTCTGGCGCGCAGCCTGGTGGCGCGCTCGCCGTTGCTGATGCTCAGCGAAGACCTGCCGGGCAAAACCCCGCTCAAGGCCGCGGTGGCAGAGATGCTGGCGTCCGCCCAGGCTCGCGGCGAGATCGCCCCCTGCGCCTTCCAGGGCGCCTTGGCCGCGCTGTTGGCCGATGGCGCTTTCGGTGTCGTGGCCTACTGGCTGCGCGACGAGTCCGACGAGTTCGGCGACACCACGCAGCTCGTCGACCTCGGCCTGGCCGTGCTGGCGCTCACCTTGAAGAGCGGTGTGATCGACAAGCTGCTGGAGCTGGGCGGCTTCTTGCTGCGCAGCCAGTTGTCGCGCCTGCTGCAAGACAACGGCGGGTTGCTCGATACGCTGAAGCGTGCCCGCAGCGCACTGCATGGGTGAACGCCTTGTCGACCTCGCAACCCAGCCGACGGACCGCACACATGCCAACCCGACAACATCGCGCAACGCCCGTGCCGCTTCCCCCGGAGTCGCGGATAACCAGGGCCTACGAATCGACGCACCTCGCGGATGCCTACTCGATCGAACTTCCAACAGGGACGTCGACCGATCTCGAACTGTTGGCGCGGTTCATCTTTCCCAACAGGCGCCGTGGGTCGGCCACCTCATGGCGGTCCGGGACGCCGTCGTGGGCAGGGTCGGCCTCAAAACCGCCAGGCAACTCGGTGAACTTGGCGAGGCGGGCGGGGCAGGCCGCCTGGGCATCTTCAAGATCTACAGCACCAGTCCGACCGAGGTTGTCCTGGGAGAAGACGACAAGCACCTGGACTTCAGGCTTTCCGTGCTTTGCGCCGATCAGCCGTCGCCGGGGGGCAAGCGTCACCTCACCTTGTCGACCGTGGTCCACTGCCACAACCGCCTGGGGCGTTTGTACATCCTCGTCATCGCCCCGTTCCACCGCCTGGTCGTTCAATCCAGCCTCTGTCGGGCCGCGCGGACCGGCTGGCCATTGGCCAAGCAGGCGTGAAACAAATTCCGCCCGCCATGCGCAGCCTCCCGAAGTCCAATCGACCCGTGGCGGGCCCGATGCACCGTCGCACGGCGCCTTGCCCGCCGGCCCGGGCCGAACAGGACTGAATGGCATGGCTGGGCAGCCGCCACGCACCGGCAAACTCGCACGCGGCGCCATCGTCGGCGTGGCGGTGGCGCAGGCCACCGCAGCCCGCCTGGGCCACAAGGTCCATCGCGCCCTGGGCACGGCCGACGCGGGGCAGGCCGCCCACGAGGCCGAAGTCGGCCGCATCCTGTTCGCCGCGCTCAACCAGCTCAAGGGCACCGCGCTCAAGGCATCGCAGTTGCTCAGCCTGGAGCTGGGCCTGCTGCCCGAAGGCGTGCGCCAGGCGCTGGCACAGGCGCACTACCAGGTGACGCCGCTGAACCGGGCGCTGGTGATCAAGCTCCTGCGCCAGGAGTTCGGCCAGGGGCCGGAGCAACTCTTCCGTGACTTCGAGACCCAGGCTTTCGCGGCAGCGAGCCTGGGCCAGGTGCATGCGGCCAAGCTGCACGACGGCCAGGCGGTGGCGGTGAAGCTGCAATACCCCGGCATGGCGGCCTCGATCCACAGCGACATGCGCCTGCTGCGCGCCTTGCTCGCCGGCCTGGGCGCCGGCACCGAGTTCTTGCCCGACGCGGCATTGCGCGACGAGCTGCTGGCGGGCATCGAGCGCAAGCTCGCCGAGGAGATCGACTACCGCCAGGAAGCCGACGCGCTGGACTGGTTCGCCGAGCGCCTGCCTGCGCGCGTCCCTGGCCTGGTGGTGCCGCAATGCGTGCGCGCCCTGAGCGGCGCGCGCGTGCTCACCATGCCACGCGTGCCGGGCCTGCATCTGGCCGAATGGCTGGCGACGAACCCGAGCCAGGCCCAGCGGGACTTGTCTGGGCAGCTGCTTTGGGACACCTTCCTGTGCAGCGTGTTCGAACTGCGCCGCCTGCACGCCGACCCCCACCCCGGGAACTACCTTTTCCTGCCCGACGGTCGGCTGGGCTTGCTGGACTTCGGCTGTACCCAGCTGCTGCCGGCGCACTTCGGCCCGTCGCTGGGCGCCGCCTGGTCGGCCCTGCTGCGCAACGAAGCGGCCGGCGTGCGGCAGGCCTATGCGGGCCTCGGGCTGGTGTCGCCCGACCTCGACGCCCGGGTTTTCGAACATCAACTGATACCCGCCCTGGCTGCCCTGCTGGACTGGCAGCTCCGGCCGTTCCGCCTCGGCACTTACGACTTCGGCCGGCATCCGCCGCCGCCGCGCCTGGATGCGCAGCAGCATCGGCTGGCCATGCGGCACCTGCACGGCATGCCCGCCGAGCTGCCGTATTTCGACCGCGCCTACCTGGGCTTGACGCAGCTGCTGCGCAGCCTGGGCGCCCGGGTGCGCACGGCCAACCCATGGATTCAATAGCAGGAAGAAGGAGGACTTCAGATGCTGACCACTGCCAATGAACCCAACCGGGTCTGGGCCGGCCGCTGGCTGATGGCCGTGGCGGGACTGCACACCGCCTTCGCCGCCGCCGCGTTCCACGACACGCTGTTCGACATCGTCGTCGGGCAGGGTTTGTTCGACAGCGTCGGCAGCGACCCACTGCGCGGCGCGGTGGCCTGGTTCGTCTTGTTCGGCGCGCTGCTGGCCTTGCTGGCCCTGGCCATCACGCCGCTGGAGCGGCTGGGGGCGGCCGCCGCCCTGCGCGCCCTGGGGTGGGGACTTCTGGGACTCATCGCCTGCGGCCTGGCCTTGATGCCGGTGTCGGGCTTCTGGCTCGCCTTGCCGGTGGCGTGGAGCTTGACGCGCCGGCGCTGAGCGCGGTTTCCCTTCCTCTTCTCTTTCTTCTTTCAAGGAGTTGCCCATGCCGAATCATTGCCGCCTTTGGACCACCGGATTGGCCGCGGGCCAAGGCCCCCGCTTCGACGAACTGGCCGCCACGCATTCGCTGCCATTGTTCAAGAAGCTTCCAGGTTGTCTGGCTGCCGTATTCGCGCGCACCGAGGCGAAGGGCTATGTGCTGACGACGTGGCTGGACGAGGCCCATGCGGAGGCCGCCTCGGCATCGCCGCCCTACCTGGAGGCGGTGCGGTTCATCGGCCAGTCGGGCGTCATGGCCGGCGAGCAGTCGCTCGAAGCGGTCGTGGGCGCGACGGGGGAGGTGTTCGGCGGTCTCTCCAGCCGCGGCGCGCTGCAGGACATGTTCATCGGCCGAGGGCTTGTCGAACGCGAACGATAGGAAAGCCGCGAATCCGAGAAGCGGCTCGGCGCTGTGCCGCAGCACCAGCATCGCCGCGATCTCGCCGCGTTCGCTGCACGCGCAGCCCCGGACCGATGCGGTGCCGACCGAGATCGCACCCCGGGTGCGCACACAACCGGGTGCTGGGACGGCTGGAGCGCGGTCGCTGCCTACAGCTGCGCCTGAGGTGTCGCTCGGCGGTGCGGGCGCAGGAGGCGGCGGCTTCAGCCTCAGCCCCGCGCCTTCTCCTTGACCCGCACCGGTTCGTCCCGGTAGCGCTCGGGGAACAGCCGCTTCAACTGCGCCAGCTTGGGCTGGTCGTGGAAGGCGATGTAGGGGTGCCGCGGGTTCTCGGCCATGAAGTCCTGGTGGTAGGCCTCGGCCGGGAAAAAGCTGGGCGGGCCTTCCAGCCGGGTGACGATGGGCCGGCCGAACACCTTCGCGGCGTCGAGCTGCGCGACATAGGCCTGCGCTGCCTTGAACTGCTCCGGCGTCGTGGCGAAGACCGCGGAGCGGTATTGCGTGCCGATGTCCGGCCCCTGGCGGTTGAGCTGGGTGGGGTCGTGCACGACGGAGAAGAAAATCTGCAGCAGCGCGCCATAGCTCACCTGCGCCGGATCGTAGGTGACCTCGACGGATTCCGCATGTCCGGTGCCCCCGCCGCTGACCCGCTCATAAGTGGCCGTCGGCGCGGTGCCGCCGCTGTAGCCCGAGACCGCGCGCTGCACGCCCACGACGTGCTGGTAGACGCCCTGCACGCCCCAGAAGCAGCCGCCGGCGAGGATCGCCCTTTGCGACCCGGCCTCCGCGGCCGGGGGCACGTCCTGGGCGGGCGGCGGGATGCGGACCGCGGGCTCGCCGGTCGCCGACGACGCATTTCCGGCCAGCCACAGCCAGGGGCCGCCGAGGGCCGCGGCGCCGCCGGCCAGCAACAGGCCGCGGCGGTGGGGCAGGGGGGAAGAAGGCGCGGTGGGTCGGTGGGGTCGCATGGCCATGGCGTAGCTCCTGTCGTGGCGGAAGATTGCACCGCAGGATAGGCGGACCGCCTCACGCGAGTCTCACGCGCGCCTACCGCGCGATCCGGACCCCGCGCGGTGCGGCGGCGTCGGCGGCTCCAGCCTTGCGCCGGTTCCTCTTCATCGGACGCCAGCCGCCGCAGGTGGTCGCGCACATCCGCCGGCCTCGAATCCGGGGAAATCGCCCGCCATGGCCGACATGAAGTGGTCGTCGCAAATGCTCGCGATACCGACGGGTATCGCTGCGCTTTGCGCCTGGCAGCCCATCCCGGATCGAGGGCCGCGCATCTGCGGGGACTTATTCAGCGTCGCCCTAACGCGCGTGTTTGTCTTCCCCCGGGCGGACCAGGTGGTGGCGGTGCTCGGCGCGGATGATCTGCGCGAGCACGCCGGAAGGGTCGGTGTCGTGCGCGAAGGAGCGCGCCTCCGCGGTCAGTT
>CBJNAE010000177.1:0-8374 GCA_966433995.1 uncultured Ideonella sp.
TCGCGCGGCACTCACTCATGGCTATCCAAGGATCGGTATTTCAGCAGCCTGCTAGTTCGCCGGCTTGAGCGGCAGCGAGGCGGCGCTGTCGATCCAGCGCTGGGTCAGCGCCAGCCACTCGGACTGGGCGCGGGCCATTTGTTCCAGCACCGGTGCCGAGGCGCCGTCCTGCTGGGCGGTGTCCGCTGAATCAGCGGATCCGGCCGCCGCCGTTCCGTCGGCGGCCGCGGACCATGCCCTGCGCCACAGCAGCGGCGTCGCCGCGAAGGGGGCCGGGCCGGGATCGACCGCAGCCGGGGCCGGCCTGCCGGTGGATTCCTGGCCCGGGAAGGCCCATCCGAAGAACGACCAGAAGGCCTGGAACTGGCGCTGCGCCAGCTCGAAGGGCAGGAAGGCCAGCGGGCCGAAATATGCCGCCTGGGGGGACGACGGCTTGCTCTCGATGCCGCCCAGCGCGCTGCCCCAGGCCGCCATTGCCTGGGTGCCCAGGCGCTGCCAATGCGACAGCCAATGTCCCAGGTCCTGCGTGGCTGCGATGGATGTTTCCGCCACGTCCTTGGCGATGTTGCCGTCGGCGGCGGCCGCCGCCTGGGCCCGGGACGGCATGACCTCGTGTTTGCCGACCGCGCCGCCCGAAGGCGCCGCTCGGTGCGCCGCGCGCGTCGGGGCAGGGCGGGGCGTGCGTGCTTTGCTGTCTTGGCGTGCCATGACGGGTCTCCTTGAGGGCGGGTTGCGGCGCGTGCGGCGATGGGTGGGGCCTCCCCATCAGCGGCCAAGCCCGCACTTTGCGCTCCGCCACGGTCCCGCGCAATCAACAGCAACGGATGCGGCATGGTTTTCACCGCGGGACACTTTCCGTTGCAATTCGGGCCGCCAATCTCGGTGCGCGAGGGATGGCCGGCTTCTTGTCCAGGACGGGGTCGATGGATACTGCGGGGCCCATCGCAGCGCCTCCCGCAGGCTCAGATCGACATGCAAAAAACCGAAGAGATCCGGTGCCTGGAAAGCGCCGTCGTCTACCTCAACCCCTGGATGCGGGTGCGGGAAGACAAGATCGTGAGGGCCAGCGGCGCCCACGGCGTCTATGGAGTCGTCGAGAAGGACGATTTCGCGGTCATCGCCGCGTTGCAGGACGGCCGGCTGCACCTGGTGGAGCAATACCGCTACCCGGTCGGCGGCCGGTTCTGGGAGTTCCCGCAGGGCTCGCTGCCCGGCGGCGGCGCTGACCTGCTGGCTACGGCGCAGGCCGAACTGCGCGAGGAGACTGGCTTGCAGGCGCGGCAGCTCACCCGTGTCGGCCGGATGTTCGAGGCGGCGGGTTATTCCAACCAGGCTTTCGAGGTTTTCCTGGCCACCGGCCTGTCGCAGCACGGCGCCCGCCTCGAAGCCGAGGAGGAAGGCCTGGTGTCGCGCGCCTTCACGGTGGCCGAGGTCCAGGCCATGATCGTGGACGGCGTCATCCGCGACGCCGTCACGGTGGCGGCTTTCGGACTGCTACGCTTGAAAGGCCTGCTCTGAACCACCGCCCGCCGCCGCGGCCGTCCGCCCAGCGGCCTTCCAAGAAACTGAATTCCCCGGAGACGCCGTGATCGACGCCTTGACCCAGCTGCTGCCCGGCCCCGCGCAAGCCGCCACTTTCGCCGTCGCGGTGTTCGTGTTGAACGCCACCCCGGGCGTCGATTTCCTGCTCACTGTCTCGCGCACGCTGCAGGGCGGCGCCCGCGCCGGTGTCGCCGCGGTGGCGGGCATCAACGCCGGCTGCGTGGTGCATGCGCTGATGGCCGCCTTTGGGCTGGCCGCGCTGCTGGTGCTGCACCCCGGGGCGTTCCGCGCCATCCAGTGGGCGGGCGCGGCCTACCTGGCCTGGCTGGGCTGGGGCATGCTCAGGCAGGCGGCCCGGGCGCAGCCGCCCGTGGCCGAGATCAGCCGCGAGCGGCTGCCGCGTTCATGGTGGGCGGACTTCCGCACCGGGCTGCTCACCAATGTGCTGAACCCCAAGGTGGCGCTGTTCTTCCTGGCCTTCCTGCCGCAGTTCGTGCCGGCGGGCTCGCCCCACAAGACGGCCTCCTTCCTGCTGCTGGGCGCCTGGTTCGTCCTGCAGGGCGGGCTGTTCTCGCTCGCGCTGGTGGCACTGGCGGCGCGCTTGTCGAAGGTGTCGGCGGCGCAGGGCGCCCGGCGCTGGTTGAACGCGCTGGGCGGTGGGCTGTTCGTCGCGCTGGCGCTGCGCTTGATGGGCGAGCGGCCGGCTGTGCCTTGAGTGCGGCCAGCCCCCTCAAACGCCAGGCATGCCGGCCTGGCGTTGAAAGCCGAAGTGAACGGAGCGAGGAGCAAGGCGCCCCTGTCACAGCGGCAGGCCCAGCCTTTTCAGGAAGTGCTCGACGCGCTCGGTGTAAATGCCCGGCTGGCCAAGGTACTCGTTGATCTCGCCATGCTTCAGGTCGACGGGCAGCACGGCCGACGCGCTGCCCCGCTGCACGGCCAATGCGACAAATTCGCGGGCCTGGGCGCAGGAATCCAGGCGCTGGGTCGAACACACTGCCAGCAGGGGCGATGGCTTGCCGGCCAGGCGGTGCACCGGCGAGGCGCTGCGCCAGTAGGCCGGGTCGGTCCCGAAGGCTTGGTCATACAGCGGGAAATGCGGCGCTTGCATGATGCGCGGCACGTCGAAGGCCGCGCTGTCCAGCGCCACCGTGCCCAGCCAGCCGCTGGCGCCCTGGCGCGTCGCGATGGACGGGTCGGCGGTCAGCATGGACACCAGGTGGGCGCCGGCCGAATGGCCCATCAGCACGAAGCGCGCCGGGTCGGCGCCCCAGGACGGCGCCAAGGCCTGCGCCTTGGCCAGCGCCCGCGCCACGTCGTCGGCCTGCGCCACCGGGTCGGTCTGCGGCAGCATGCGGTAGTTGATGGAGACGAAGGCCACGCCCTTGGGCAGCCAGCGCGCGACCTTGTTGTCGACGACCCGCGACATCGCCTTGTCGCCGATGCGCCAGGCGCCGCCGTGCACCATGAAGACCACCGGTGCCGCGCCGCCGGTGGCGGGCCCGGCGGCGGGCAGGTAGACGTCCATCTTCTGCGCCGGGTCGTTGCCGTAGGGGATGTCGCGCAGCAGGCGCACGTCCGGTGGTAGCGGCGCCGAGGCGCCTCCGGCGTCTTCGGTGCCGTCCTCGATGCCGGTGGAGGCGGCCTGCGGGCGCGCTTCGGCGCGCTGCTGGAGGCGGTCGCGCAGCGGCCCGGCCGATGCGGCCGCCTGCAGCATGGCCAAGGACAACAAACCCAGGAACCAAAAATAAAGGGTGCGTTTCATTCGAGCCTCGATGGGGTGGTGGGTGGGACGACTTGCCATCAACGGCCCGGCGCGCCGGATTCCTTCGCTGCAGACCGGGTTTTTACAAAAGTTAACCCGGCGGTGCCGGCCTACCGGCCGCCGCGAAGGAAAAAACCATGGCGCGACGTTCAACGCGGAAGATTTCGCAATGCACGGCGGGCGGGTGCCCACCGGTTGCCCTGGACAGCCCGTTCCAGCCCATCCACCCGTGACAATCCATTCAATGCTTGGCGATTTTTCAATCAAACACCGGCCATGGGCGGTTGGCCCGCTCGGCGGCGCGGGGGGCCTGCGACGCCGATGAATCCTTCCCGGCAGGCCCCGGCCGACGACGGCGCCTTGATGACCGCCATCGCCCGCGGCGACGAGCGCGCCTATGCGCGGCTGGTCGACCGGCACCTGGCGTGGGCGCTGCGTTTCGCCGAGCGCGTGCTGTCGAACCGGGCGGATGCGGAGGATGTCGCCCAAGCGGCTTTCCTGAATATCTGGCAGGGCGCGGCCGCCTGGGAGCCTCAGGCCCAGTTCAGGACCTGGTTCTACCGGGTGCTCTACAACCTGTGCATGGACCACTTCCGCCGCCAGGCGCGCTCGGCGAACACTGGTGGCGAGCCCGGCGAAGAGTTGCCCGACGGCCAACCCTCCCACGAGGAACGCCTGGCCCGGGCGCAGCGTGCCGACCATGTCAAGGCGGTGCTGGCCGCCTTGCCCGAGCGCCAGCGCATGGCCCTGGTGCTTTGCTACTACGAAGAGATGGGCCAGGCCGAATCCGCCGCGCTCATGGGCATCAGCGAAGGTGCGCTCGAATCGCTGCTGTCGCGCGGCCGCGCGGCGATGAAGAAGAACCTGCAGCCCGGGCTGCACTAGGAGTTCAACATGGACGACGACAACCTGCGACGCTTCCAAGCCAACGCCGAGGCCTACGGCGCCCAGCGGCACCGCTGGCCACCGCGTGACCGGGCCTTGTTCGACGCGCTCTCGGCCACGCCGCAGGGCGCAAGCAGCCTGGCGCAGGCTGGCCGGGTCGATGACTTCCTGGATGGGCTGGAAACGGCCGATGGGCCGTCCCCCGACCTGCTGCGGCGCATCGCGATGCAGGCCGACCCGACCGCCGCGGCCCGCGCCCGGCGCCGCTTGCCGCGGTGGCTGCCGGCGGGTGGCCTGGCGCTGGGCCTGGCCATGGGTTTCGCGCTGGGCTTTTCGCGCGCCGATCCGCATGACGCCGGCCTGGAGGCGCTGGGACGCTTCTTGATCGATCCCAGCGGCGCGGCGGCCGGCGGAGGCGGGCTGTGATGCGCGGCGCGCCTCAGGCGCCCGTGCCGCGTTTGTTCGGCGGGCTGCAGCCGCGCACGCTGCGCGTGCTGCTGGCGCTGTCGCTGGCCGTCAACCTCGTCGTGGTCGCGGTCGTGGCCGGGCGCATTGCTGGCGAGTCGGTGAAATCCCGCCGCACCGTGGAGGCGGTGGTCGCCGTGCTGCCCGAAGCCAAGCGCGACGCGGTGCGGCGGGAGCTTCTCGGCGTGGCGCCGCTGATGCGTCAGCACGCCCTCGCGGTGCGCGCCCTGCGCGCCGAACTCGACACCGTGCTGGCGCAGCCGCGGCTCGATGAAACCGCGCTGGAGCTGCAGTTCGCCAAGCTGCGGCAGCAGACCGCCGCGACGCAGGCCCGGCTGCAGCAGTCCTTCCGCCGGGTTGCCGTCGACCTCACGCCCGAAGAGCGGCGCGCCTTGCTCGCCGCCATCCAGCAGCGGCCGCGGCGTGCCGAGGCCCGAGGTTTCTCGCAAGAGTGACGAGGAGGGCGGCCGAGGAATGACCCTGGCGGCTCGGGCCCGGGCACCCTCGCCTACGATGGGGCGGCCGCAAGTCGCCCGGCGCATGCGCGGCGCTCATTCATCCACGCACGAAAAGGCTTTCCCATGACCCGTCCGCCGCCAACCCCTTCTTCCGCTCCAACCTCCCGACAGGTCCTGGTCGTCGGCGCCTCGCGCGGCCTGGGCCTGGAGCTGGCGCGCCAGTACCGCGGCGAAGGCGCGCGCGTCACCGGCACCGCCCGCAGCGAAGCCGGCTTGGCCGCGCTGCGCGAACTGGGCGCCGACGCGCTGCGGATCGACGTCGCCGAGCCCGAAAGCGTGTCGCGCCTGGCCTGGCAGCTCGACGGCCGGGCCTTCGACGTGGTGTGGCTGGTGGCAGGTGTTTACGGCCCCCGCACCCGCGGCCTGCAATCACCCACCCGCGACGACTTCGACCAGGTCATGCGCAGCAACGTGCTAGGCGCGATGCAGGTGCTGCCGCAGCTGGACGGGCTGCTGGCCGAACACGCCAAAGTGGCGGTGCTCTCTTCGAGGATGGGCTCGATCGGCGGCCGTTCCGATGCCGGCGGCTGGCTCTACCGCGCTTCCAAGGCGGCGCTGAACTCGGTGATGAAGGACGTCTCGCTCGCCTGGGCCGGCCGCGCGGCCTGCGTCAGCCTGCACCCCGGCTGGGTGCGCACCGACATGGGCGGTGCCGGCGCCGACCTGTCGCCGCAGGACAGCGCGGCCGACCTGCGCCGGCTGGTCGATGGCTTGACACCCGCCGACAACGGCAGATTCCTCGACCACGACGGCACGCCCATCCCCTGGTGAACGCCGCCTGCCCGGTTCCGGGCGGGCGCACCGGCGCGCGAAGCCCACCGCGCAGTCCGCGGGACCACCCGGATGCGTGGTGCGCCGCCGCCGGGGATGCACGAAAATGCGAGGCTCGGCGCCGGGCCACCCGCCTGGCTGCCGTGCGGAGCCCCAACCCACACGATGGACACACAGGAACCCCGATGAACCTCAGCGAAGACCACCGCGCCGTGCAAGACGCCGTGCGCAGCTATGTGCAAGACCGCATCGCCCCGAAGGCGGCGCAGTGGGACAAGACCCACCATTTCCCCCGGGACGAACTGCGCGGCCTGGCCGAACTCGGCTGCTACGGCGTGGCAGTGCCCACCGAGTGGGACGGCGCCGGCCTGGACTACCTCGGCCTGTCCATCATCCTCGAAGAGATCGCCGCCGGCGACGGCGCCACCTCCACCGTGGTCAGCGTCAACAACTGCCCGGTCTGCTCCATCCTCATGGCCTGGGCTTCCGACGCGCAGAAGGAACGCTGGCTCAAGCCGCTGGCGCGCGGCGAGATGCTCGGCGCTTTCTGTCTGACCGAACCGCACGTCGGCTCCGAGGCCGCGGGCCTGAAGACCACCGCGGTGAAAGACGGCGACCACTACGTCTTGAACGGCGTCAAGCAGTTCATCACCAGCGGCAAGAACGGCGACGTGGCCATCGTGATGGCGGTGACCGACAAGACCGCCGGCAAGAAAGGCATCAGCGCCTTCATCGTGCCGACCGGCTCCCCGGGCTACACCGTCGCGCGCATCGAAGACAAGATGGGCCAGCACGCCAGCGACACCGCGCAGATCCTCTTCGAAGACTGCCGTGTGCCGGCCGAGAACCTGATCGGCGCGGAAGGGCAGGGCCTGAAGATCGCGCTGTCGGGCCTGGAGGGCGGCCGCATCGGCATCGCCTCGCAGGCGGTGGGCATGGCGCGCGCCGCGTTCGAGGCGGCGCTGGCCTACAGCAAAGACCGCGTCACCTTCGGCCAGCCCATCTTCGAGCACCAGGCGGTGCAGTTCCGCCTGGCCGAGATGGCCACCCGCATCGAGGCGGCGCGCCAACTCATCCACCACGCCGCCAGTTTGAAAGACGCCGGCCTGCCGTGCCTGAAGGAAGCCGCGATGGCCAAGCTCTTCGCCACCGAGAT
This sequence comes from uncultured Ideonella sp., assembly GCA_966433995.1. Taxonomy (GTDB): domain Bacteria; phylum Pseudomonadota; class Gammaproteobacteria; order Burkholderiales; family Burkholderiaceae_C; genus JANPCX01. The sequence goes on from CBJNAE010000177.1 coordinate 7,100, forward strand.
GGCCGAGAAGGTCTGCAGCGACGCCATCCAGGTCCACGGCGGCTATGGTTATGTGAGCGACTTCCCGGTCGAACGCATCTACCGCGACGTGCGGGTGTGCCAGATCTACGAAGGCACGTCGGACGTGCAGAAGATCCTGATCGGGCGGGCGCTGGCCTGAGGGGCGGGGCCGTGGGGATGTTTTCTCTCCTGGGCCTCCCCCTTCTCAGACCCGGGGTCGTGGGCATCCCACCGGCTCGATCGCCCACCCCCGCCCCGTTCGCGCTGAGCCCTTCGACAGGCTCAGGACAGGCCTGTCGAAGCCCTGTTCGCGAACATCCCGAGCTTCGAGGGAGCGTAGCGGTCCGGGCCCTTCGACAGGCTCAGGGCGAACGGGAAAGGGAGTTCGGGTTCGCTTGTCCACCCTCGTTCGGGCTGAGCCCACTGCCGTTCGGGCTGAGCCCTTCGACAGGCTCAGGACAGGCCTGTCGAAGCCCTGTCCGCGAACATCCCGAGCTTCGAGGGAGCGCAGCGGTCCGGGCCCTTCGACAGGCTCAGGGCGAACGGGAGAAGGGAGTCCAGGTTCGCCTGTCCGCCCGTTCGGGCTGACTTCGGCTCTCAGCATCCACTTGAAGCCAGCGACGCCGTCGCCGGGTTTTTCCCCGGCTTGGCCTTGGAAGACAGCAGCACCGCCTCCAGGCCGCTGTTGTTGCCGTCCACCTGGATGAAGAAGTCCGGCTTGCCGTCGCCGTCCACGTCGGCGATGGCTTTGATCGAGGAGCCCCAGCCGAAGCCTTCCAGGCTGTAAAGGTAGGCCTGCCCGCCGTATTCGATGGTGTAGTGGGCGCCGCTGCCATAGGACTCGCCGTTGCGGCCGCGCTGGCCGTTTCGCACCGAGAAGGCGAAGTCCCGGCCCTGCAGCGTCAGCTGGTAGCGGTGGTCGAGCAGGGGTTGCAACCGGGTGGTGCCGTTCTTGAACACCAGCACCGGGATGCGGCCGGCGCGCAGCCTGGCGCCGGGCACGCGCAGGTAGAGCTGGTCGAGGTAGGCGTAGCTGGCCTGGGGCGGTAGCTCGTCGGCCACCTCGCCACGGCCGCGTGATTCCGCGGCCCGCAGTTGCGCGGTGATGGCCTGCAGGAAGGCGGGCTGCCTGCCTCCGTCGGCGGCGACGGGTTCGCTGAAGAGTTCGTTGCCTTCGAAGGTCAGCAGGTGCCAGCCCTGGCCGGGCCATTGAGCGGGCTGGAGCTTCTCGAAGGCCTGCGGCCGGCCGTAGGTGCCGATGTCGCCGCCCCATTC
>CBJNAE010000178.1:0-8369 GCA_966433995.1 uncultured Ideonella sp.
AGCGACTGTAGCACGGTTTTGAAGAGGTGTTCAAGAACCTCCCTCAACTTTTTATGTTGTCACCGCCCGATGCCCCGAATGCCTGCTCGCGCAAAAGCGCCAATCAGTCTCGGACTCAACCGAGGGGCGCACCTTCATTGGGTGAATTTGCAATGTCTTGCGAAGCGAGCAGACTGGCGGCATGCGCATCGTCCGCATGGAGGATGCGTGGAAGCTGGGCTTGCCAACGACGTGAGTCCGCCCGCAGCACGCGCTGTTTCACCGCACTGATCTGCGACGGGTGCATGGAGAAGCTGCGCAAGCCCATGCCGAGCAGCAAGTCGGTGAATTCGACGTCGCCAGCCATTTCACCGCACACGCTGACCTCTTTGCCTGCAGCCCTTGCCGTCGCGATGGTCTGGGCGATCAGTTGGAGCACCGCAGGGTGCCAAGGGTTGTACAGATGCGCAACCGTCTCGTCGGCCCGATCGATGGCCAGGGTGTATTGGATGAGGTCGTTGGTACCGATTGAGACGAAATCGAATACCTTGAGGAGGCTGGGCAGCGTCAAGGCCGCGGCGGGAATCTCGACCATCGCGCCGACGAGCACGTCGGTGTAGGCCTTTCCCGCGTCGGCAAGTTGCTGCTTCACCCTAGCGATGGTCTCCATCGTCTGCAAGGCTTCGCTCAGGTGGGAAATCATGGGGACGAGCAGCCGCACTTTCCCGAACGCGCTGGCGCGCAGGATGGCGCGTAGTTGCTGTCGGAACATGCCGGGCTCTGACAGGCTCCAGCGTATCGCACGCAGGCCCAATGCCGGATTGAGCACATGCTCGTGCCGCAGTTCGTTGAGCGTCATCCGGTCCAGGGGTTTGTCGGCGCCGATGTCGACAGTCCGTATCGTGACAGGAAGCCCTTGCATCGACTCGACCACGGAGCGGTAGGCGAGGAATTGCTCCTCTTCGTCGGGAAGCTCACCATCGCGGTTCATGAAAAGGAACTCGCTGCGGAAAAGCCCCACGCCCACGGCGCCGGCGTCGAGCGCCGCGGGCGCGTCGCCCGGCAGCTCGATGTTCGCCAGCAACTCCACCCGCTCGCCGTCCAGCGTGACGGCAGGCGTGAAGCGCAGCCGCGCCAGGCGCGCGCGCTCCAGTTCGCTCTGCCGCTGCCGGAAACGGTATTCCTCGAGGATGATGGCCGACGGGTTGACGATGACGACGCCAAGGTCGCCGTCGATGATCACCCAATCGTCCTGGCGGACGATGCGGCTGGCTTCGCGCGCGCCCACGACGGCCGGGATGTCGAGGCTGCGGGCGACGATGGCGGTGTGGGACGTCTTGCCGCCGACGTCGGTGACGAAGCCGGTGAACACGCTGCGCTTGAACTGCAGCATGTCGGCCGGCGCGATGTCGTTGGAAACCAGCACCAGCGGATCCTCCCCGGCGAAGTCGCGGGCGCCGGGCGGGCCGACGACGACGCCCGAGATCGCGCCGGCCACCGGGGACAGCGACACCGACGGGTTGTCGTCCATCGCGCGCAGCAGGCGCTCGACCACCTGTTCCAGGTCGGCCTTGCGCTCGCGCAGGTAATCGTCCTCCATCTCGTCGAACTGGCGCGCCAGCACTTCCAACTGGGCGGACAGCGCCCACTCCGCGTTGTAGTGCCGCTCCTGGATCCACTGCTTGGTGGCCTGGATGAGGGATTCGTCGTGCAGCAGCATCAAATGCACGTCCATGAGGGCCGACAACTCGGCCGGCGCATCCTCGGGTAATTCGCGCTGCAGGTTGGTCAGCTCGGCCGCGACTTCGTCGCGCGCCTTGCGCATCCGGGCGATCTCCTGCGGCACGGAGCCCGGGTCGATGAAATAGTGCGCCACGTCGACGCGGCTGGAGGAGATCAGCACGGCCCGGCCGATGGCCACGCCACGCGAGACAGGCACGCCGAAGACTTGAATGCTCATGTCGGGATGCTAGCAGCGGGGACTCACGGCGAAGCGCCCCGCGTCATAGGGATGTCACGCACCTTTCACTGCTTGGTCACACGAGGGTGCCAGCATCGCTGGATGAACTGGAGAAGCACGATATGAGGGACATCCCCCTGCCTACCCTGCCGCTGTCGGACCTGCTGGTTACTCGGAGGTCGCTTCATCCCGGGGACCAGGACGGCCCAGATGCCGGCATGGAGCCGGGCCGCGGCGCGGTTCGTTTTGAAGTGCTGTGGGCTCGCGACGAAAACGAGGTGCGGCAGGCCCAGCGCCTGAGGCACCTCGTTTTCGCCCAAGAGATGGGCGCCAGGCTTTCGGTCCCGGCGGGCACGCCGCCAGGGCACGACGCCGACATGTTCGACCCCTATTGCGAACACCTGCTGGTGCGCGCCCACTGCGCCGCCAGCGAGGCGCGGAACGTGATCGGTACCTACCGCGTCCTCACGCCCGACGCCGCCAAGCGCGCTGGCAGCCTGTACAGCGACATGGAATTCGACCTGACGCGCCTGCGCCCGCTGCGCGGCCGCATGGTGGAACTCGGCCGGTCTTGCGTGCACCCCGACTGGCGCAGCGGCGGCGCCATCATGGCGCTGTGGGGCGCGCTGAACGAATTCATGTTGCGCAACGGGTTGGACACCATGGTGGGTTGCGCCAGCGTGACCATGCGCGACGGCGGACACGCGGCGGCCAGCCTGTGGGAGAAGTTGCGGCGCACCCACCTGGCGGCCATCGATTGGCAGGTCCACCCGCGGCTGCCTTTGCCGGTCGACGAGTTGCGGAGGGACTTGCCCGTCGACACGCCGGCGCTCATCAAGGGCTACCTGCGCTGCGGCGCCAAGGTGCTCGGCCCGCCGGCCTGGGACCCCGACTTCAACACCGCCGACCTGCCGATGATGATGCGCATCGCGGACCTCCCCGAGCGGTACCGCCGACACTTCTCTGCGCGCTGAGCGCTCGCCGCTGCGCCGCCTGCCGCCCTGCTCCCCCCGCACGGCCGGGCGCCGGGGAGCCTACTGGCCTTCGCCGAACTTGTCGTTCACCAGCGCGACGATCGCCTGCGTCGCCGCGGCCTCGTCTTCGCCATCGACTTCCAACTCGACCTCGGCCCCCAGGCCTGCGGCCAGCATCATCACGCCCATGATGCTCTTGGCGTTGACGCGGCGGCCACCGCGGCTCATGAAGATTTCGCTCTTGAAGCTTCCGGCCAGCTTGGTCAACTTGGCCGACGCCCTCGCGTGCAGACCGAGCTTATTGCTGATGGTGATCGGGGTTTTGATCATGCGGGGCAGATTTGTTGGTTTGGTTTTGCGGCCGTGAGACAGCCACTTGCATGATGCCCTGGGTGGCGCCGGCCACGGCGCGCGCAGCCAGTGCATCGATTGAATCGTCGGCGTAGCACAGCGCCCGCCAGAGCATCGGAACATTGACGCCGGCGACCACCTTGATCTGCCTCAACTCGTCCTGCACCGCCACTTGCTTGGCCACGTTGCACGGGGTGGCACCGAAGACATCGGTCAAGACCAGCACCTCCCTTTCCTGCAGGTCTTGCATCAAGGCGCGGAGCCGGGCTTCGATTTCCTCCGGCGGCATTTCCGGGGGGACGTCGAGCACTGCCAACCTTTTCGCGCAATCGGGGAAGGTGTGCTGCGCCACGGCCTTGAGCGATGAAGCCAAAGGGGCGTGGGCGACGATGAGCATCACAGTCATGGTGGATCGATTATCGGCAGTTGCGCGACTGCGGGCCGCTGGCGGGCTATCGGCGCGGCGTCACCTGTCGTGAAAACACCATGGCGCAGCCGCCGGATTTGCCGGCGAAGAAAGAACTCTGTCACGGCAGGGGCTTCAGGTTGTCGAAGAAAAAGTCGACTGCCTCAGGCTGGAGCCGCTCGCCCACCACCGTCGCCTGGAAGACCCAGGCGCCACGCGAGAACAACAGCAGCCGTGCCTGCAGCTCCGCCCCCCCGGCGCGAGGGGCACGCGCCTCGAATTGCTCGGACGGCGCCATCCCCGCGCCGTCTGGCCACCCTTTGCGCGGCAGGGCCTGCACCGGGCCGGCGTAGTTTTGACGGACGGCGTCTCGCAGCGCGGCCAAGCCGGCGCCGGAGCGGGCCTCGTCTTTCATGTCGACCGCGGTGACGGCAAAGGTCTGCGATTCGGCCGTGCATGAACTCACGCCCACGTCCGAGGTTTGACCGGCAAAGCCGAGGCGCCGGGAAAAGTGGTCGGGCTTGCAGGGGAAGTGCACCGACAAAGGCGCGCCGGGCACCGGGATTGCCCGCCAATTCAAAGCGGGCGAACAGGCCGCGGCCAGGGCCAGCGGCATCCACCAGGCAGGGCGAAACGAATGCGGGGATAGGGGCGAACTCATCGAGGGATTATGGCGGCGCACCACGGCGCGGCGCTCGATGCGGCGCCCCCCTGGAGTCAGGGGTGGCGGGCCCGCCCCCCCTGGCGCAAACGACGCACATGGTTAACATTTCAACCATCCAACGCGGCATGCTGGCGCGCAGTCCCACTGCGAACCGGCATCCGACGCTCCAGGAATCAACATGATCACATCGGACACCCAGGCTCCCGCCACCCGCGCCGGGCTCGGCGACACCCCCGGCGGCGAACAGGCCAAACGCTGGCGCGAACTGGTGAACGCAGTCGGGGAGGAGATCTCCACGGCGCTCACCCAGGCACTGGAGCGGGTGCACGCTTTGACGACGACCGGGCGCATCGACCGCGGCAGCCTGCGCGCATTGCGCGAGGAGGTGGAGACGGCCCGCGCCGTGGGCATGGTGGCGCAGCAGATCACACGCTTCGCATCGGGCCGCCTGAGGCAGTCGCACGAAAGGCTGGACGTCGCCGAACTGCTGGGCAGCGTGCTGGCGCACCGCAGCCGCGAAACCCAGGCCCGCGGCGTGGCGATCAAGCCCCGGCTCAAGGCCTTGCCGGTGCTGGTCGACGCTTCGCTGCTTTTCAGCCTGCTGAATACGCTGCTCGATTGGGTGCTGCGCCACGCGAAGTCGGAGATCGAGCTGGCGGTCGACATGGTCCCCCGCACCCACCAGGGCCGCTTGGCGTGCCGGTTCGCGGCGTTCTCAGCAGACCAGCTCGACGACGGCGCCAACTTGGAGGGCTCGCGCGGCAGGCTCGATTCGTTGACATGGCGGCTGCTGGAGCAGACCGCCTGGACCATGGGCTTGCCGCTGGAACGCAAATCGGAGGAAGGCGTGGTTCGTCTTTCCATCGATTTCCCGCGGACCGCCCACGAGGCGATGGAAGGCGTGAGCAGCGTCGAGCTGAACCAGGGCTTCGCGCTGTCCAGCAATTCCAAGCCGCTGGCCGGCAGCCATGTGTTGATCGTCGCGTCCCGGCGCGACATGCGGATCCAGCTGCGGGAAGCCATCAAGGACATGGGCTTGATCATCGACATGGTCTCGTCCGTGGACGAGGCCTTCGACTTCTGCCATGAAGGCCTGCCCCACGCGATCGTGGTGGAAGGCATCCTGCGCGGGGAGCGCCTGAAGCAGCTCAGACGCGAAATCGTCGCCGAGGTGCCCGACTTCGCCTTCGTGGAGATCGTCGAGGAAGGTGGCCAGTTCGAGATGTCCGGCACCGGCAACCGCAGTGTGGCCCGCGTCGGACGGGGCGCGATCGAATCGGCCCTGCCGTCGGTGCTGATGTTCGAGTTGTCGAAGAGCCTGTGAGGCGGCAGGGCGGACACCCGGGCCGTCAGCCGAAGAACCCCAGCCACCAGGCGATCAACGCACCGAACAGCAACCAGGCCAGAACGCTTTCCCATTGGCGGGTGGTGTCGCTGTCGAAGCGGTCGCCCAGCAGGCTGGCCAGCCAATGGCCGCTGGACGCATCCTCCCGGGGGTCGCGCCCGCGAGTGTGCATTTCCATGTCCCGCACCCATTCGCGGCGCTTGGCGGTGTCTTGGCGCAGCGCGTCCAGCCGCCGCTGACGCACATGCGGCGCAGGTTGCGCTTCGTGGCGGCGCAGCGCCGGGGCCATACCGTTGAGCAAGTCGTGGGCCTGCCGCAAGCCGGTGCCGACCTGCGTGGCGCCGCACTGCCCGCAGCTCAAGGCGGACTCATCCATCAAGGCCGCGCCGCAGGCATGGCAGTTGAACACCTTGTGCTGCTGCGCGGCCTGGTGCGCCGCCTGGTGTTCGGGGTCGAGGGCGGTCGCGCCTTCCGGGTCGACGGCGCGGGCCAGCCTGGCCATGTCCAGCAGGGCGGGCTTGCTGCCGCAATAGGCGCAATCGGTGGCCTTGGCGCTTTCCGCCGTGCCCGGCAGCGCCGCGCCGCAGTTCAGGCAGTGCAGCACCTTGCCCTGGCGTTCGAGGATCTGCCGGTCCATCGCGGTCAGCGCGCGCAGCAGGCCTTTCTCGGACAGGAATTGCGCGAAGGTCTGCCACATGCCGTGGCCCTCCAGGCATTCCAGCTGGCGCGTCGGGCCCCAGCGCGTCTGGTTGTGGACCAGCTTCAGGCCGCCCTCGCAGCGCGGGCAGCGGATGCGATCCGACAAGGTGTGGTGGGGTTCGCCCTGCGAATTCGCCATGGCGCTGATCAGGTCGAGCATCGAAGCGCCGGTCAGTCGCACCGACTCCATGGAATCGAACCACAGCAGATGGCAGGGGCCGCAGCAGTCCACCTCGACCGGACGCCCGTAATGGCCGCGCAGCAGCAGCGCCGCCATCGGTTCGCCGCAATTGCCGCAGCCCAGCGCCCGTGGCGACTCGCGCGGCGGATGGCCCAGCACCGCGCGGACGTCAGCGGCCGACGGCGGGGAATCCATGTCGTGCGGCCGTCGACGGTGAAGCCGCCGGCGTGGCGGTTCCGGCCGGCCGCATGCGGTCAGGCGCCCAGGGTGCCAGCCACGCCGGCCGCGTGGGCTTGCTGATCAGCGTGGTAGCTCGAGCGCACCATGGCGCCGACGGCGGCGTGGGTGAAGCCCATCTTGGCAGCTTCCTGCTCGAACATCTTGAAGGTGTCGGGGTGCACGTAGCGGCGCACCGGCAGGTGGTGGCCGCTGGGGGCGAGATACTGGCCGATGGTGAGCATGTCGATGTCGTGGGCGCGCATGTCGCGCATGACTTCGAGGATCTCCTCGTCAGTCTCGCCCAGGCCGACCATCAGGCCGCTCTTGGTGGGCACGTCGGGGAACAGGGCCTTGAACTTCTTCAGCAGGTTCAGGCTGAAGGCGTAGTCGCTGCCGGGGCGCGCTTCCTTGTAGAGGCGGGGCACGGTCTCGATGTTGTGGTTCATCACGTCGGGCGGCGCGGCTTTCAGGATCTCCAGCGCCCGGTCGTCGCGGCCTCGGAAGTCGGGCACGAGCACCTCGATCGTGGTGCGGGGCGACAGCTCGCGGGTGCGGCGGATGCATTCGGCGAAATGGCCCGAGCCGCCGTCGCGCAGGTCGTCGCGGTCGACGCTGGTGATCACCACGTAGTTCAGCTTGAGCGCGGCGATGGTCTTGGCCAGGTTCAGCGGCTCGTCGGGGTCGAGCGGGTCGGGGCGGCCGTGGCCGACGTCGCAGAACGGGCAGCGGCGGGTGCACTTGTCGCCCATGATCATGAAGGTGGCGGTGCCCTTGCCGAAGCATTCGCCGATGTTCGGGCACGACGCCTCTTCGCACACCGTGTGCAGCTTGTGCTCGCGCAGGATGTTCTTGATCTCGTAGAAGCGGGTGTTCGGCGAGCCCGCCTTGACGCGGATCCAGTCGGGCTTCTTCAGCGTCTCCGCCGGCACGATCTTGATCGGGATGCGCGCCGTCTTGGCCTGCGATTTCTGCTTCGCGGTGGCATCGTAGGGGGCGGAGGGGGTGACTTCGCGGGTCACATTTTCTGAAGACATGCGCAGCTTTCGTCGGGGTGGGCGGCAGTCTCGGCGGCGGCCAGTGCGGCCCGGCGGTCGCGATGGACGGCCTAGGCGGACAGGTGCGAAGCCAGCTTGTCGCCCAGGAACTGCGCCACGTCGGCCCAGTCCGCGGAAACCCCAAGTGTAGCCAAGTCCACTGTTTTCAGCCCTTCATAGCCGCAGGGATTGATGTGACCGAATGGGCGCAAATCCATCGCGACATTCAGCGCCACGCCGTGGTAGGCGCAGTGGCGGCTGATCTTGATACCCAAGGCGGCGATCTTGCCCAGGCCGGCGAATGGGTCGTCGCCGCGCACGCCCAGGCGGTCGCGCGGCGCGGCCTGTTCAAGCGGCGCATGGCTGAACGGGTCGGCCAGCCGCACGTAGATGCCGGGCGCGCCGGGCACGCGGTGGCCGGTGACGCCCTGCCATTCCAGCGTCTTGAGCACGCAGTGCTCCAGGCGGTAGACGTACTCTTTGACGAAGATGCCCAGCCGCCGCATGTCGATCAGCGGGTAGGCGACCACCTGGCCGGGGCCGTGGTAGGTGACCTG
>CBJNAE010000179.1:0-8314 GCA_966433995.1 uncultured Ideonella sp.
TGGTGCGGCGTGCGCAGCGGCGAACGGCGCCACCGGGTCTCGCGGCCGGAGTCGAACAGGATGCCCCGGCAACCCGCGCGGCGGCCGGCTTCGACATCGTCCAGCGTGTCACCCACCATCCATGACCGCGCCAAGTCAATGCGGTGCCGGCGCGCGGCACGCACAAGCATGCCGGGCGCGGGCTTGCGGCACAGGCATTTGGGCATGTCGCGCGGCCCCGGCGCATGCGGGCACAGCAGGAAATCGGTCAGGACGACGCCGCTGTGCGCCAGCAGGTTCTTTTCCAGGCGGGATTGCAGCGCCGCGAACTGGGCCCGGCTGAAATAGCCTTGTTCGATGCCGGCCTGGTTCGTCACCACCACCAGCGCGAAGCCGGCCTGCGACAGCGCCGCCAAGGCTTCAGGCGCGCCGGGCACGAAGCGCAGCTTTTCCGGGTCGGTGTTGTGGGGCACCTCTTCGACGAAGGTCCCATCCTGGTCGATGAAGACCGCGGGGACGCCGCCCGGGACCACGCCCTGGGCACCGGGGGCCGGCGGGGCCATCAGCGTCGAGCGCACCCACGCCCCCAGCTTGAGCAGCCCGCCCATTGGCGAAGCCTGGCCAGGATGCGAAGCGGCGGGCTGCGGTTTTTTGAGGTCCATGGCGTCACCTGGAATCGAACACGGCGCAAGGCAGTAAGCAAATGATGTGCCGGAGTCGCACCGGCTAGTCCTGTGAAACAGAGAAATCGGATGTGCGATTTCTCTGTTTCACAACTAGCGCGCCATGGTCGCCTTGACCGATCGCAAGACCGATTTGCCGCAAATAAGGCTTCTCCCCCCACGTCAAGCGGCCTGCGCCGCCGGCCCGTCCCGGCACGGCAACTGCCTCCCCAGTGGTTCAGGCGCCACGGGACATCCGGCTGGACAACGGCGCTTTCAATCATCGGAAAGGCAGCACATGGACACCCCTGACACGACTTTGAAGACCCAGCGCGAGATCCAGAAGACCCAGGACCGGAAAGACCAGGCCCAAGCCGAAAAGAAAAAGGCACCCACGGCCAATCCGTCGGCGGTGCAGGCGGGCGCCAGGTTCCAGCCGGAAGAGCTGCCGGCGCAGCACCTGGAGAAACCCGGGCTGGAAGCCGACCTGGAACTGCAACCCCGTTTCATGGCGCCCGACTACAAGGGCAGCGGCAAGCTAGAAGGCTTCGCCGCCTTGATCACCGGCGGCGACTCCGGCATCGGCCGCGCGGTGGCAGTGCTTTTCGCGCGAGAGGGCGCCGACGTGGCGGTGGCCTACCACTCGTCGACCCGCGACGCCGAGGAAACCCGGCGCCACGTCGAGGCCGAAGGCCGGCGCTGCCTGCTTCTGCAGGGCGACGTGAAGGACGCCGCGTGGTGCGACAGCGCCGTGGAAAAGACGGTCGAGCGCTTCGGGCGGCTGGATGTGCTCGTCAACAACGCCGCCTTCCAGGAACACGCCGAGTCGATCGAAGACTTGGACGACCGGCGCCTGTGGGAGACCTTCGACACCAACCTGGGCGGTTATTTCCGCATGGTGCGCGCCGCCCTGCCCCACATGAAGAACGGCGCCAGCATCATCAACACCGGCTCGGTGACCGGCTTGCGCGGCAGCGCCCAATTGTTGGACTACTCGGCGACCAAGGGCGCCATCCACGCCTTCACCAAATCGCTGGCGAGCAACCTCATCGAACGCGGCATCCGCGTCAACGCGGTAGCGCCCGGGCCGGTGTGGACACCCCTGAACCCGGCAGACTCCCCGGCCGACAAGGTGGCCGAATTCGGCAAGAAGACGGACATGAAACGCGCCGCGCAACCGGAAGAGCTGTCGCCGGCCTATGTCTTCCTGGCTTCGCCGGTGTGCTCCGGCTATGTCACGGGGATTGTGCTTCCGGTGACGGGCAGCGTCGGCGCCATCTGAGCGTCTCGGAGAACTCAGACAAAAAAATATCCGGGCACCGCGAGGCGCTCCGGATGTCTTGAAGAGAGGGCGGCGCGCGCCCTCGTTCGATCTCCGCGGAGAAAACCCGGTCGGGACGGTCAGGCGTGGGCGGCCAGGCGGGCCTGGTCGCGCAGCGTGCGGACCTGGGCATGGTTGCGCTTGGCGCCCTCGAACTGGCGCTCCACCACCGAGCGCACGTTCGGCGGCAGCGATTTCTCCAATGCCTCGCGGTAGCGGGCCAGCGCGGTGTCCTCGCCGCGCTCCGCTTCTTCGAGGATGGCTTTGTCGCTGTAGCCGGACAAGGTGCCCTTCACCGCCACCCAGCCTCGGTGCATCGCACCGGCGACGGTGCCGCTCTTTTCGGCGTTGCCGCCGAGCTGCACGACCAGGGTCTGCAACTCGCTGGCCGCCTCCCGGCATTGCTGCGCGCGGGTCATGAAGGATTGTTTGATGGCGGGGTCCTGAAGGTATTCGGCGGAGGTCTGGAAACCGTACTCGCCGTCCTTGCAGTTCTCGATCAAGTCGTTCAAGGTGTCGATCACGTCGTCGTTTGCCATGGTGTCTTCCTTTGCTGAAAAATGCTGGGACGTCCGGCGGGCGCGGTTGGAAAGCATGGGGCCGCGTGCCGGGGGAAACGCTGTGCGCGCCCGTCTCAAAGGGCAGTTGATGTGCCCGCCGTTCCCTCTTCGCCCCGCGATGTGTCCAGCAGGACGTAGTCGCACAGCACGGTGAAGCGGGCGGCGTATTTCTCGTCGATGGCGTCCAGGCAGCGCAATTGGTCGATCAGCGCCTGCACCGACGCGTGCTCGATGTCCACGTCGTCGGCGGCCGGCCCGTTCAATCCGGGGTCCGCGAAGGCTTGGCCGCGGCCGTCGGCCGTGACGGCGTGGTTGCTGGTACGCATGGTTTCTCCTGGCTGACGGGAGGGGGCGGGACAGGAAACGAAAGGCGTTTTTCTGTAACTCCCGACACAGGGCAAACGCCGTTCCCTGGTCCATGGACGCTGGGCGCGGAACACCCTGTTTCCACCAGGGTGCAAAAGCGGCCGCATCGGTTACCGTCGCTCCTGCCGCAAAACGCGGCCGGCGCGCAGGCCCGCCGGCCTTGCCGTTCAACGTCATCGCGGCAGCCGCACCGGCCCGGTCGTCGGCGTTTCGCAAACCAAGGGGAAAAAATTGATAAAAAACTCAGTCGGCCGAGGCGGCCGGAACATTCCAACCGATGTCAGGATCGTCCAGCAGTTGCTCAACAAGGTGGAGATCCCCGGCGCGGACAACCTGCTGGCCGACGGGAACATCGGCGTGCGGACGATCGACAAGATCCAGGCGTTCCAGCGCACGCTGGGGCTGGCCAAAATCGACGGCCTGATCGAGCCCGAAAGCAAGGCGTTGACCGAACTGATGAGCCGCGCCGGCACGCCGGACACGCTCAGGAACCAGCTCGACCTGGCCAAGCCCACGCTGTCGAACACCGACATGGGCGCACCCTGGATCGACACCGCCGAGGCCGAGATCGGCCAGAAGGAAGTCGCCGGTCTGCAAAAGGCCAACCCCAGGATCATGGAATACCACCAGGCGGCCGGTTTCTGGGCCAAGGACGACACCGGAGGGAAGAACGCCTGGTGCGGTTCCTTCGTCTCGTGGGTGATGAGCAAGCACGGCCACACCCTGCCGGGCAACGCCTTCCGCGCCAAGGAATGGGCCGGCTTCGGCACCAAACTGAAGGCGCCCGTCTTCGGCGCCATCGGCGTCAAGAGCCGCAGCGGCGGCGGCCACGTCGCCTTCATCGTCGGCCAGAGCCGGGACGGCAAGCACTACTACATGCTCGGCGGCAACCAGGGCGACTCGGTCAACGTGAGTCGCTACCCCGCCAATGTCTGGGACGCTTTCGTCTTCCCCGCCACCGCCAAGGCCGGCGACACCTTGCCGGTCTACCAGGGCGAAGCCGCCGAAGCGGGTTCCGAAGCATGAAGGCGGCACACCCGAAGCCCCGGCTCCGGCCGGATGCGCGCCTGCGGTGGCTGGCGGGCGCCGCCTTGCTGGCCGCTGGCGCCGCCCAGGCCGCCGAGCCCGACGCGGCCGCCCAGGCGGAGTTCCTGCGCAAGGCGGTGGCCGGCACGCCGTACTCCGCCCTGGTGGTGCACACGCGGGTTGACATCGCGCCGCTGGCGGGCAAGGCCAAGGCGTCCGAAGCCGGCGAAGAACGGCACACCTACCACGCCAGGGTGCTTGAAACCTTCCGCGGCGCCAAGGCCCCGAACATCCGCTACGAGATGGTGGTGGAGAGCGGCGAGTCGGCCGAGCTCAGCAGCCAGCCGCAGATCGTCACGCTGTGCAAGGGGCCGCGCGGCCTCTACTGGCCCGGCGTCGGCGCGAGCTTCCCGGGGGGCGCCGAAACGGTCGCCCAGGCGCGCGCAGCCGCCAAGCAAGCGGCCGCCGCCTCGCACTGCGATTGAGCCGTTCCGCCCCGCCGCGTTGACGACGGCCGCCGCCCGGGCGCCGGACGGCGGGTTCAGAACACGGTGGCCGCGAAGGTGTCGCGGCCCGCGCCCTTGGCTCGGTAGAGCGCCCGGTCGGCGCGCGTGGTGAGGTCTTCGGCCGAGCCTTCGTGGCCGGTGTAGTAGGCCAGCCCCATGCTGGTGGTCACGCGCAGCGGCTTGCCCTTGACGACCATGGGCCGGCGGATGGCCTCGACCAGCTTCTCGGCGATGAGCGAGGCCTCCTCCACCGTGTTCAGCCCCTCCGCGATCACGACGAACTCGTCGCCGGCCAGACGCGCGGCCAGGTCGGTGATGCGCACGCCGCTTTCCAGGCGGACCGCGAACTCGCGCAGCACCGCGTCGCCCACGCCGTGGCCCAGGCTGTCGTTGATGCCCTTGAAGTGGTCGATGTCCATGAAGATGAGCGCCATCGGCCGCTTGCTGCGGCGGCAACGGGCCATGGCCTGGTCCAGCCGCTCCTCGAACTGCCGCCGGTTCGGCAGGCCGGTCAGCGCGTCCACGCGTGCCAGCTGATTCAGATGCTGCTCGACCGCCTTGTTGGCCGACACGTCGGTGCTCAGTGCATAGACGCCGGCGACGCGCCCGTCCGGCTGCACGTCGGGCACAAACACCGTGTGCAGCGTGCGCGCCTCGCCGTTGGCGCCGCAGACGGACTCGTACGCCACCCGCTCGCCGGCGAGCGAGGCTGCCAGCAGGTCGGCGCGGTCGGCGTAGATCGGCGTGCCCAGCGAATCGATGGGTTGGCCGACCAGCGCGGCCGGGTCCAGGCCGAGCCAGTGTTCGAACATGCGGTTGGCGAAGCCGAGGCGGCGTTCGCTGTCGATGTAGCCGATCAGCACCGGCAGGTTGTCGGTGATGTCGCGCAGGTGCTTCTCGCTGTTGGCGATCTCGGTCTGCGCCGCCAGCCGGTCGGTGATGTCGCGCACGAAGGCGTGGGCGGTGTACCCCTTGCCGCCCTCCTGCAGCGAAGCCACCGACAACTCGACCATGAAGACTCGGCCGTCGCGGTGCATCGCGGAAACTTCGAGCCGCCGGTTCAGCACCGGGCCGGCACCGGCTCCCCGGAAACTCGCGAAGCCCTCGTCGTGCGCGGCCCGACGGTCATGCGGCACGATCAGCCGCGACACCTTCTGGCCGAGGGCCTCGGCGCGGCTCCAGCCGAAGGTGCGCTGCGCCTCGGAGTTCCAGTCGGTGACCAGGCCCTCGGCGTCCACCGCGATGAAAGCATCGTTGGAGTTCTCCAGGATCTCGCGGGTGCGACGCTCCTCGGCGGCCATCTGCGCCACCAGCGGCCGGACCTGGCTGCCCAGCGCCCACCAGCCGAAAACCACCAGGACCACCAGGGCCAGCGCCAGGGTGTTCAACCGGTCGCGCAGCGGCGCGTAGAGCGTGTCGGCGTTGGTCTTGACCAGCAGCACCAGGCCGGTCGCACCGATCGGCGTGTAGGCGGCCACGGTCTGTACGCCTTTCGAATCCCGCGCCACGGTGACACCGGGCTGGGCCTTCAGCGCGAGGTTCACCGGCAGGTTCGTTTGCCCGTCGACCGTGTCGAGCGGCAAGGCGAACGCGGTGGACGGCTTGCGCCAGGGAATGCACGAGGCGGCCACGCCGTCGCTGCGGCAGACCAGGGCGTCCGAGGAGTCGCCGGCCCAGCGCACATTGGATACGAGCTTGTCGAACAGGGGCAGGTCCTGCTCGGTGACGATGCGGCCCACGGGCCGGCCCTGCTCGAAGACCGGCTGGCTCGTGACGAGCACGTAGCCGTCGTTCCAGGCCAGGCGGCGACCCGAGGTGTCGGGCGCCAGCGCCAGGGAGAGGGTCGACGACTTCACCGTCAGTTGGCCGACGCCCGCCAGCGTTTCCCCCGCACCGTTCTCGAACCGGATGCCGCGCAACCCCGCGTTCAGGAAGCCCTGCCCGGCCGCGCGCAGGATCTCGGCCTGCTGCGCGTCACCCGTGCGCGATTTCAGGATGTTGAAGGCCATGCTGACGGCCGGGCGCGTGGCGAGGGTGCGGGGCAGCCAGGCGGCGGCGTCCAGCACGCCGGCCAGGGCGTCGGCGTTGTCGGTGGCCGTGAGCAGCATGCCGTCGGACTGCGAGTTCTCGAAGGTTTCCTGGATCACCGCGAAGCCGGAAACGCCGGCTGCGATCGCCACCACCGCCAGCACCGCAATCGAGCGCTGGCTGATGCGCTGCTCATGGCCGTGGAAACCGGCGGAGGCGTCCACCCCCCAGCGCTCGCGCAGCAGCCACAGGCCGGCCGACAGCAACGTCAGGCCGTAGGCCACCGGCAGGGATAGCGAATTGGCGCCCGCCAGACGGTACAGGCGCTCGAAACGCAGCGTGTAGCCGATACAGCCGGCAACGCCGATGACGGCGATGCCGACGACCAACGCCAGCAGCATCTTGCGCCGCACCGCGCTGGCCGGCTGCAGCAGCAAGTAGGCGGCCAGGCCGGCCAGGCCGAACGCGACGCAGGCGTTGGGCGACATGCGGCCCGGGAAAACGACGTCGGGGCCCGCGCCGAAGCCGTCGCGCACGAAATCGACGCCGAGGTTCACGCCGGCGAGGTATTCGATCAGCATCAGCGACGGGAACGCCACCAGGGGGTAGACGCAGGCCAGCACGGCCCTGCGACGCCAGGGCGACAGGGCACTGGGCACCGCCGAGGGGGCGCCCAGCAGCACGCAGGCGGCGCCGCTGGCCAGGAACATCGCGGGTGCCACCAGGCCCATTTCCGAGAAACCCGGAATCAGCTGGCGCAATCCCGGCAAGACGAACATCCAGCGCAGCGTGGCGACGCCGCCCAGCCATAGAAGACCGAAGCCCACCCATTGCGGGGCGGCTGGTTTCGTCATTTTCAACAACATGGCTTGTCTCTGGTTCTTGTTGTTGTCGCTGACCGTCGTCGCCGCCAACCGCGCGGGGGAAGGATCCTGGCGGAGCGACCCGAGGATACGCCGCACCGCGGGCGGCGGTCCATCGGCAATGCCCATCTTGCGCAGACGTCATGGGTAATGCCAGGCAGTGGCGCCCCGGCCCCGCTTGGCCCGGGCCATGGTGCTCCTCATTTCCCGCCCGGCACCGTGCCTTCCACACCCCGGACATAGGTCTTCAGCCCACCCAGGAATTTGTCGTCGGCCACCTCGTCCTTTTTCAGCAACTCCTTGCCGTCCTGGGCGAGGATGGGGCCTTTCCAGATGGCGAAGCTGCCGTCCTTCAAACCCGCCTTGACGGCCTCGACCTTGGCCTTGAGTTCGGCCGGCACCGCGTCGGAGATCGAGACGATGTCGATCGCGCCCTCCTTGACACCCCACCAGGTGCCCGAGCCGCCGGTCCACTTGCCTTCGAGTACCTCACGCGTGGCCTGGATGTAATACGGCCCCCAATTGACGACCGCCGAGGCCAGGTGGGCCTTGGGCGCGTAGGAGGTCATGTCGGAATCCCAGCCGAAAGCGTATTTGCCGGCTTTGCCGGCGGTCTGCAGCACCGCGGAGGAATCGGTGTTCTGGAACAGCACGTCGGCGCCGCCGTTGAGCAGGGCCTGGGCCGCCTCGGTCTCTTTCGGAGGGTTGATCCACTCGTTGACCCAGACCACGCGGGTCTTGACCTGGGGGTTCACCGATTGCGCGCCCAGCGTGAAGCTGTTGATGTTGCGGATGACTTCCGGGATGGGGATGGAGCCCACCACGCCAAGCAGGCCCGATTTCGTCATGCCGCCGGCGATCACGCCCGCCATGTAGGCGCCTTCATAGGTGCGGCTGTCGTAGGTGCGCAGGTTGGGGGCGGTCTTGTAGCCGGTGGCGTGTTCGAACTTCACGTCCGGCGAATCGGCGGCCACCTTCAGCATCGGCTCCATGTAGCCGAAGG
>CBJNAE010000180.1:0-8277 GCA_966433995.1 uncultured Ideonella sp.
TGGGCTCGGGCTTCTACCTGGCGATGCACGACCTGGAGATCCGCGGCGCCGGCGAGGTGCTCGGCGAGAACCAGAGCGGCAACATGATGGAGGTGGGCTTCCAGCTGTACAACGACATGCTGGCCGAGGCGGTGCGCTCGCTCAAGGCCGGCAAGGAGCCGGACCTGCTCAACCCGCTGGGCGGGGTTTTCGGGGCCGGCACCGAGATCAACCTGCACGCCCCCGCGCTTCTGCCCGACGCGTACTGCGGCGACGTGCACGCCCGCTTGAGCCTCTACAAGCGCCTGGCGACCGCCGAGAAGGCCGAGCACATCGACGCGCTGCTCGAAGAGGTCACCGACCGCTTCGGCAAGCTGCCGCCGGCCGGCCAGACGCTGTTCGACGTGCACCGCCTGCGCGTGCTGGCCAAGCCCTACGGCGTGCTCAAGATCGACGCCGCGCCGCTGCTGATGGTCGTCAGCTTCCGCCCCAACCCGCCGGTGGACGCGATGCGCATCATCGAACTCGTCCAGAAGAACCGCCACATCAAGCTCGCCGGCAACGACAAGCTGCGCATCGAGCGCGAGACGAAAGACCCGCAGGACCGGGCCCAGATGATCCGCGACGTGCTGCGGGCGCTGGGGCCGGTGAAGGCTTCCACGGCATGAGGACATTCGTGAAGCCGGGACATTGCTTGCGACAAGCCTCAGCTGCCTGGGCCCTTCGACAGGCTCAGGGTGAACGGCATTGGGTGGCACATGCCCTTCGACAGGCTCAGGGCGAACGGTGGAAGCTGTGCGGCTTTTCTTGTCCGGCCATTAGTCCGCCGCCCCACACACCGTTCGGGCTGAGCCTGTCGAAGCCAGCGCCCGCCACTCCCCTCCGTTCAGGCTGAGCCTGTCGAAGCCCTCCCCAACCCCACCCCACCACCATGCGAACCGAACACGCCCCCGGCCTCTCCATCCGAGGCTTCACCCCGCCCCTGCGCCTGGCCGACTTCAAGCTCATCGCCTTCGACATGGACTCCACCCTGATCAACATCGAATGCGTGGACGAGATCGCCGACGCCGCCGGCCGCAAGGCCGAGGTCGCCGCCATCACCGAAGCCGCGATGCGCGGCGAGATCACCGACTACAAGGACAGCCTGCGGCGCCGCGTCGCCCTGCTCAAGGGCGTGCCGGTGGCCGCGATGCAGCAGGTGCTCTACGAGCGCCTGCAGCTCAACCCCGGCGCCGACGCCCTGGTCGGCGCCTGCCAGGCGGCCGGCCTGAAGACCCTGCTCGTCTCCGGCGGCTTCACTTTCTTCACCGACCATGTGCGCGACCGCCTGAAGCTCGACTTCACCCGCAGCAACGTGCTCGAAGTCGAAGGCGGCCAGCTCACCGGCCGCATGGTCGACCAGCCCTGGGGCGACATCTGCGACGGCGAGGAAAAGCGCCGCATGCTGCTGTCCACCTGCGCCGATCTCGGCATCGACCCGAAGCAGGCCATCGCCATGGGCGACGGCGCCAACGACCTGCCGATGATGGGCGCAGCCGGCCTGTCCGTGGCCTACCACGCCAAGCCGAAAGTGCGCGAGGCGGCGATGGTGGCGATCGACAGCGGCGGGCTGGACCGGCTGCTGGAAGTGTTCTCCCACCCCACCTGACCGGCGCGGAATGCCAATCGCCAACGAGGCAACAACCATGCTCCTTCGAATCTGGAAAGTCGGCATCTCTGCGGGCCAGGCGAACGCCCTCGAAAACTTCGCCAACTCGGTTTCACTGCCCATGTTCCAGGCCCAGCCCGGCTGCCTCGCCGTGCTGTTCACGCGGACGGAATCCGAGTGCGCGACCGTCACGCTGTGGTCGTCGGCCGAGGCGGTCGAGGCGATGGAAGCGTCGGCGCACTACCGGGACGTGGTGCTGCGGATCGAACAAAGCGGCATCCTGGGCAGCGACCACCGCACCGAGGTGTTCACGGTCTACGGCGGCTTCGCCGCCGAGGGCTTGTCCCGGCTGCTGGGCGCCGCGGGGGCTGGCCGACCCTCGTCTCTGGAAAGCAACGCATGAAAACCCAGTACTACACCGCCACCAGCCTGGACGGCTTCATCGCCACCGAAGACGATTCTCTCGAATGGCTGTTCCCGCTGGGCGACATCAACGACACCAGCTATCCCGATTTCATCAAAGGCGTGGGCGCGCTGGCGATGGGCTCGTCGACTTATGAATGGATGCTCCGGCATGCGCGGAAAGTCGCCGACGAGACCGGCTCGGCCTGGCCTTACGAGATGCCCACCTGGGTCTTCTCCAGCAGGGAGCTGCCCGCTGCGCCCGGGGCCGACCTGCGTTTCGCGCGGGGCGACGTGCGGCCCGTGCACGCCGCGATGCGCGCCGCGGCCGGGGGGAAGAACCTCTGGATCGTCGGCGGCGGCGACCTGGCCGGCCAGTTCCACGACGCCGGGCTGCTGGACGAGTTGATCGTCCAGGTGGGCTCGGTCACGCTCGGCCAGGGCAAGCCGCTGTTCCCGCGCCGGCTCACCCGGCCGGCGCTGGAACTGCAGTCGGTCCGCCAGGTGGGCACGGGTTTCGCCGAGTTGCGCTACCGGGTGCCGGCGCCAACCGGGGGCTGAGAGCCCCACGCGGCACGCGGTTTGCCGGATTTCGGGAACCCGCGCGGCCGGATCGAACCGGACCGACGGCCCGCGGCGTCATTCACATCCCAGGAGGCACCCGCCATGACCACGACACCGACCAAGGCAGCGCTGGAATTCACCGTCGACATTCAGGCGCCCCGCGCCGCCGTCTGGGAAGCCATGCTTGGCCCGGACACCTACCGGGACTGGACCTCCGCCTTCTGCGAAGGCTCTTACTACGAGGGATCCTGGGCCCAGGGCGGGAAGATCCGCTTCCTGACGCCGAACGGCGACGGGATGTCGGCGGTCATTGCCGAGAACCGGCCGCTGGAGTTCGTCTCGATCAGGCACCTCGGAGAGATCTCCGGCGGCGTGGAGGATCTGACGAGCGAGAAGGTGCGGGCCTGGGCACCGGCGCACGAGAACTTCCATTTTTCCGACATCCCCGGCGGAACCCGGGTGCGGGTCACCATGGACACCGTAGGCGACTATGAGCAGTACATGAAAGATACCTACCCGAAGAGCCTGCAGCGCCTCAAGGCGATCTGCGAAGCGGGCCGCTAGCCCCGTCCGGTGGGGCCGCCGACACATTCGGCATCGCAGGCGCAAGGTGGTGCGGGTATCCTGGCCGTCCAATCCAAGAACCTCGCTACGGCAGCCCCATGAGCACCCGAGAAGGAAAAGATGAAGAGCCCGCGCTGGGCCAGATCTGCATCCAGGTCCATCCCCAGCGCGCGGCGGGCCTGGACCTCGACCAGGTCAAGCGGGCCTGCGAAGCGCTCGCGAAAGCCACCCCGGGCGTGCGCGGCATCGGCTTTTCCGAGGGCCGGGACGACGGCGACTACCTGAACATCGTCATGGCGAGCGAGTCCCCGCTGGACTCGTGGCAGCGGCTGGTGCCCGGGCTGTTCGAATCGCCGGAATTCGGCGCCCGGCTGCGCGGCGCCTGCCTGTGCATGTGCACCGGCGAAGACGGTTGGAACGACTACCGGCTGCTGCACCATTTCGATCCCGCCGTCCCGCTCGACACCGTGGACGAAGCCTGACCCCCTGCACGGAAGCACGGCACATGCTGGAAAAGATCAAAGGCCTGGGCAACCAGGTGGCGACCACCGCGGGCGACGCGGTCAGCGGCATCGCGACGTCGGTCAAGGGCGGCGTCGAATCGATCGCCAACGCGGCGACCGCGGCGTCCGGCGCCATCAACGAGAAGGCGGTGCGCGCCTCGACCGCCCAGATGTGCAGCATCCTGGAGATCGCCATCGACGAGATCCAGTCGCGGCCTTTGTCCGAACGCCCGGCATCCTTGACCGCGGCGATCAACTTCGGCATCGCCACGCTGGAAATGCAGGTCCACCTGTCCGGCGGCGGCAGCGGCCGGGGTGAGAGGCTGGCGGACGGCGAGCTTCCCGCCCGCCCCGAATCTGCCTGAGGCCGCCCCATGGACGTCAGTCTGCACGCCGCCTCCGTCCCGGTCTTCCTGCGCTACCTCGAACGCCTGGACCACCTGGTGGAAGCCGCCCAGGCTTTCGCCGGCCACGCCCCGGCGGCGGCCGAGGCGTTGCTCGACGCGCGCCTGGCGCCCGACATGCTGCCGTTCAAGTCGCAGGTGGTCATCGCCGCGAACTTCTCCCTGCGGGCCTGCTTCCCGCTGGCCGGCCGGCCCGTGCCGCCGGACGGCGATTTCGGCGACAGCTTCGAAGGTCTGCGGCGGCACGTCGAGCAGACGGCCGCCTTGCTGAATTCGCTCAAGGCGGAAGAATTCGCCTGCGCCGATGAAGTCGAGCTGCAAAGCCGGGCCGGCGACACCGAGGTTTCGCTGGCGCCGCCCGATTTCCTCCTGCACTACGCCCTGCCCAACTTCTTCTTCCACTTGACCGCGGCCTACGCGATCCTGCGCAGCCGGGGCGTGCCGCTGGGGAAAGAGGATTTCGACGGCATTCACGCTTACCCACCGGCCGGACCGCGGCCCGAAGAAGGAGCCCGATGATGATCAAACCCCTTGGCCGAACCCCGCGCTGGTGGATCGCGGCCGCGGCGCTGGCCGCGCCTTGCTTCGCGCAGGCGGAATCGCTGCGCTGCGGTGGCGGCACCGTCAGCGAAGGCGAATCCCGGGTCTCGGTCGCCTACAAGTGCGGCAGCCCGCTGCTCCAGGATTCGTACTGCAAGCCCATCGAATACCTGCCCGCGGCACCGGTCCAGCGATCGCGGGAGGGCCTGGCGGTCGCGCCGCTGCCGACTTGCGAGCAGGTCGACGAGTGGCTCTATGACCGCGGGCCTGGCAACCTGATGGCCAAGGTGCGCTTCCGTTCGGCGAAGGTCGAATCCATCGACTACGGCCGGTTCCCGAGGTGACAGGCCGGTCAATGCGCCTTGGCAGGATCGCGGGACGCGCCGGGGCCGGCGGCCGCCGGCGTCTCGGTGTGCATCACGCAGCGCCAGCCCTCGCCGGTGCGGATCCAGGTCGAGGTGTCGTTCATCTCCTGCTGCGCGCCGTCGCCCTTTCCGTCCCGCGCGGCGACGCCTTGCTTGACGCGGTACGACAGGATGGCCGTGGAATCGTTGGGAAAGACCACCTCCATGTCGCTGAGTTCGAACGACGTGAGCACCATGGGTCCCTGCTCCGCCATCTTGCGGTAGCCGTCGTGGTCGAACTTGAGGGCGCCATGGGCGCTGACCATGAGCGCGGGTTCGTTCAACAATCCCAGCGCAGTGTCGGTGTCGTTGTCGACCATCGATTGCCAGAATCTCGTTTCCAGTTCGACCAGGGTTTTGCCGGGTGTGTGCATGCGTGTCTCCTTTCGGTTGCGAAACCCGTGTTGTTGCGCGGCTGCGCCGCGGCTTCCATCGGACTGGGCTTGGCCGGCCGGTAGGACGCCGCCTACGCACCTGGCCGACAATCGCTGCACGCCCATTCCTGTCCGCCCCCATGCTTCGCTCGCCGGTTTTGTTTGTCCTCCTGCTCGCCTGCGCCGCCGTGCCGGAAGCCTTCGCGGAAGTCTCGGAAGAGCAGGCGAGGGAGTGGTACGACGTGCGCCAGGAGGCCGACATGACGCTGCTGCGCGCGCTGAACGCGTCCTCGCCCATCCGGCAGGACGGCGAAATCTTCCACGGCTACACCGCCTGGCACATCCGCTGGAACTACCGCTGGAACCAGCCCGACGCCGTGTCGCCCTGCCGGATCACTTCCGTGGCGACCCGGCTGTCGGTGAAGATGACGATGCCCCGGTGGGTGTCGGGCTCCGCCGCCGGGAAGGCGGAATTCGACGCCTACGTGCGCTCGCTGCAGCTGCATGAGGACGGCCACCGGTCGATCGCGCTGGAGGCCGCGGGCGAGGTCGACCGGTCGATCGCCCAGCTGCCGCCGATGGCGAGCTGCCAGGCGCTGGAGAAGGAAGCCAACCGCACCGGCATGGCGGTTCTGGACCGCGCCAGGCAACGCGAGAAAGCCTACGACGCCACCACGCGCCATGGTTGCACCCAGGGCGCCTGCCTGGCGCGCTGACCCCCTCACCCGAAGGACCCCGCCGTGCACATCCCGCCCCGCCGCCACCTGCTCGCCGCAGCCGCGGCTTGCCTGCTGCTGTCGGCCTGCATCCCGCCCGACGCCTCGGCCGACGACCGGCTGCGCCGCGCGCTGGGACTGGACCAGCGCACCGGGTTGACGGAATCCAGTGTCCAGCAGCGGCTGGCCGCCTGGCTTCCCATCGGCACGCCCGAACCCGAATTGGCGCGAATGGCCAGGCAGGCCGGCATCGGCGGGGACGAGTTCAGCGGCTACCACGTGGTCGACGGCGGCCGCATGGCCGTGGTGCGCTTCGACTATGACCCGGGCACCTTCGCCGTCACCAAGAGCCAGTGGGTCATTTCCCTGCACCTGGACGCCGACCGCAAGCTGCAGTCCATCGCGGCGCGGCGCTACATCGCGGGGCTCTGAACAACCTCGTCCACCTCCAAGGAGTCACCTTTTCCCATGCGCCACCTCGTCTCCGCCATGCTGCTGATCGTCGGCCTCATCCACCTGCTGCCCCTGTCCGGGGTGCTCGGCGCGGAGCGCCTGGCCGCGCTGTACGGCCTGGCTTTCAATGAGCCCAACCTTGAAATCCTGATGCGCCACCGCGCGGTGCTGTTCGGCCTGCTCGGCGCCTTCCTGGCGTTCGCGGCGTTCAAGCCGGCCTACCAGGCGGCGGCCTTCATCGGCGGCTTCGCCAGCGTCGCGTCCTTCCTTTTCATCGCGGCGTCGGTGGGCGGCTACAACCCGCAACTCGGGCGCGTGTTCACGGCCGACATCGCCGCCCTCGCCTGCCTGGCGGTCGGGGCCGCGGCGCGTTTCTTCGTCCGGCCCGCGGGTTGAAGTCCTACGGCCCAACGCCATGCACGTCAGCTTGGAAACCCCCGCCCAGACCCAGGCGCGCCTGGTCCGGGTGATCCGCGAGGCCGAGTTCACCGTCCACGACGGCGCCCACGCCTTCGTCGAATCGCCGATGGAGCGCTTCCCGCACGACCTGCTCGGCGCGGCCCTGGCCTTTGTTCGGGACCGGGAGGTCTGGAGCGCCCTGGTGCCGGTGGCGGTGCCCAGCCCGGACGCCTTCGCCGTCTTCAGCTTCCACTTCACGCCTGGCCTGGACAACTCCGGTTTCGTGGGCTGGCTGGCGTCGCACCTCAAAGCGGTGACCGGGACCGGCGTGCTGGTGGTCTGCGGCCAGAACTCGGGCCGTGGCGGGATCTTCGATTACTGGGGGGCGCCTTTGCCAGTCGCGTCGCGGGTAGTGGCCGAAATCCGCCGCCTGCGCGGCGAGCCCGAGGGCGGCCCGGCCATCGCCCCGTCCGCCTGCCTGGCGCTGTCATGGTCCCGCTGCTGGGCCGGCCTCGGCGCGCGGGGCGGCGGCGAGCCGCTGCGCGACGCCTTGCTCGCCGGCTACGGCCAGCCCCACCGCAAGTACCACACCCTGCAGCACCTGGAAGAAGTGCTGTCGCTGTTCGACGGCGTTCGCGGGCTGGCCGCCCGCCCGGCGGAGGTGGAAGCGGCGCTGTGGTTCCACGACGCCGTCTACGACCCGGACCGCCACGACAACGAAAGCCGCAGCGCCGACTGGGCCCGCCAGGCCCTGCTGGAAGGCGGCGCGGACGCCGAGGCGGCGGACAGGGTCCACGGCCTGGTGATGGCGACGCGGCACGATGCCGTGCCGGCGGATCCCGACGCGCGCCTGCTGGTCGACACCGACCTGGCCATCCTCGGCGCGGGGCATGCGCGCTTCGACGAATACGAGCGGCAGATCCGCGCCGAATACGGCCATGTGCCCGACACGGTGTTCGAAGAAAAGCGCCATGCCATCCTGCGCGCCTTCCTGGCCCGGCCGCGGATCTTCGGCTCCGGCCATTTCCACGCCGAACTGGAGGACGCCGCGCGCAACAACCTGCGCCGGGCGCTGGGAGAAGCGCGAGCCTGAGCGGACCTCAGCCCGCAGCCGCCAGCAGCACGACGCCGTCTTCGTCGGCCACCAGCCAGTCGCCGGGCCGCACCCACACGCCTTGCACCTGGACGGGGATGTCCCGCTGGCCTTCGCCGCGTTTTTCGGTGGGCAGCGGCATCGCCGCCAAGGCGCGGACGCCGACATCGCACCGGGCCAGTTCCGCCACGTCGCGGATGCAGCCGTTCACCACGATGCCGGCCCAGCCGTTCT
>CBJNAE010000181.1:0-8259 GCA_966433995.1 uncultured Ideonella sp.
CAGGCGCGGATGGGCGTGGCCCAGCGTGTTGACGGCGATGCCGCCCAGCCCGTCGAGGTATTTCCTGCCTTCGGTGTCCCACACCCAGCAGCCTCGGCCGTGCGACAGCGCGATGGGCAGGCGCCCGTACGTGGACATCACGTGGGGCTCGGGGCTGGTTGCGGGCGTTTTCGCGGGGGCATTCATGGCTTGCTCCGTGGGCTCGTTTCGAGCGGTGTCTACCGGGTTGATGTGTCGGCCCGCAGGCGCTGCTCGCGCATGCGGTCGGCGGTGCGGTCCCGCGGGCGGCGCGCGCCCGGCGGGATCGAAAGAATTGACAGCTTTGTCTGGGAGAATTCTACGGTGCGGTTCACGCCGGCACCCGCGCCCGCCATGAGGCCATGCCCGGCCCACCAGTTCAGTCGCGGCACAATCCAGCCCTGCGACGCCGCACCACTTCGCCACACCCAGACCGCCCGAACGACCCCTGCATGACCAATGCCAAACCCAGAGAAGTCTTCATCCAGGGCGTGACCCTGGACGGGAAAACATTCCGGCCGAGCGACTGGTCGGAACGCCTCGCGGGGGCCATGTCGTGCTTCAGGCCGGGCGGTGCCAAAGGCAGCATCGGCGCCTACATCGGTTATTCGCCGTATTGCGTGCCGCGCGTCATCAATGGCATCAAGTGCGTCATCGTCAACGAGCAACTGCGCGAACTCGAACCCATGGCCTGGGACTTTGTCATGAACTTCGCGCGCGACAACAAATTGCAGGTCGCCGAAGCCTGCCTGCTGCCCGAAGTGCCGCCCGGCAATCCGCGGCCCGAGTGATCCGGGGCAGTCCGCGCCCGTGAGGGCCAGGATGCGGGAAAGGGTGGGGAAGCTTGCGTTTTTCCCGGGTTGAAAAACAAAAAGGGCCCGCGATGCGAGCCCTTTCTTCTTTGCCCCTGGAAACTCAGGCTTGGGCGGCGAGCGCCTTGACCTTGGCGGACAGGCGGCTCTTGTGGCGAGCCGCTTTGTTCTTGTGGAACAGGCCCTTGTCGGCCACGGAGTCGATCACGCTTTGGGCGGTGGCGAAGAGTTCGGTGGCCTTGGCCTTGTCGCCCGTCAGAACGGCCTTCTGCACGTTCTTGATCACGGTGCGGAACTTCGAGCGCAGCGCGGTGTTGGCGGCGTTGAGCTTGACGTCTTGGCGGACGCGCTTGCGGCCAGAGGCGATGCGAACGGTCTTCTTCTTGGCTTTGGAGGAGGTGGCCATGCTGTGTCGATTTCCCTTGAATGGGGTCCTATGAACGTCCCTTGATTTTCGGGACCGGTTTCCAGGAGTATGGGCAAAGACCACGATTATAGCGCGCTGCAATCGCGGTTGCAATATTGCGCGGGCCTATCGAAGTGCGATCCCTATAATCGCCGCTCTTTTCCCCAGCCGGTTTCCATTTGATTCCCCGGGTGCCGCGCCTGCTTTCCGCCGATTCCTTTGCCGACCCCTGCGCCGCAGGATCCAGACCGATGAACATTCTGCGCGCGGCCTCCATGGTTTCCCTGCTGACGCTGCTGTCCCGCGTCACAGGGCTGGTGCGCGAGCAGCTGCTGGCGTCCATGTTCGGCGCCAGCGCCTGGACGGACGCCTTCCAGGTCGCCTTCCGCATCCCCAACCTGCTGCGCCGGCTTTTCGCCGAGGGCGCGTTCTCTCAGGCCTTCGTGCCGCTGCTGGCGCAATCCCGCGCGGTGGACGGCGACGATGCCACCCGCCGCCTCGTCGACGCGGTGGCCACCGTGCTGGCCTGGGCGCTGCTGCTGACCTGCGTGGCCGGCGTGCTGGCCGCGCCCGCGCTGGTCTGGGTGATGGCTTCCGGCCTGGCCGAGTTCGACGGCGCGGTGCTGATGACGCGCTGGATGTTCCCCTACATCGGCTGCATGTCGCTGGTGGCGCTGTCGGCCGGCATCTTGAACACCTGGAAGCATTTCGCGGTGCCGGCGGCCACGCCGGTGCTCCTCAACCTGTCGGTCATCGGCTGCGCCTGGGGCCTGGCGCCTTGGTTCGGGCGCTGGGGGATCGAGCCCATCTACGCCCTGGCCACCGGCGTGATGCTGGGCGGCCTGCTGCAGCTGCTGGTCCAGGTGCCGGCGCTGGCGCGCATCGGCTGCCTGCCACGTGTCGGCCTGCTGCCCTCGGCGGTGGGCGCGGCCTGGCGGCACCCGGGCGTGGGCAAGGTGTTGCGCCAGATGGCGCCCGCGCTGCTGGGCGTGTCGGTGGCGCAACTGTCGCTGCTGATCAACACCCAGATCGCCTCGCACGCCGGTGTCGGCGCGGTGTCCTGGCTCACCTACGCCGACCGGCTGATGGAGTTCCCGACCGGCCTGCTCGGCGTCGCATTGGGGGTGGTGCTGCTGCCGCAGCTGTCGGCCGCGCAAGCCAGGTCCGACGCCGCCTCGTATTCCGGACTGCTCGACTGGGGCCTGCGGCTGACGCTGCTGCTGGCGCTGCCTTGCGCGGTGGCGCTGCTGGTCTTCCCGGAGGCCCTGGTGGCCGGGCTCTACCACTACAAGACCTTCTCCGCCGTCGACGTAGCGCAGACGACGAGCGCGCTGCGCGGCTACGGTGTGGGCCTGCTGGGCCTGATCGCGGTGAAGATCCTGGCGCCCGGCTTCTACGCGCGGCAGGACATCCGCACGCCCGTCAAGATCGCCATCGCGGTGCTGGCGTGCACGCAATTGCTGAACCTGCTGCTGGTGCCGCGGCTGGGGTTTTCCGGACTGGCCTGGTCGATCGGGGTGGGGGCCTGGCTGAACGCGCTTTGGCTTTTCACCGGGCTGCGGCGGGCCGGGCTGTACCGGCCGTCGCCGGGCTGGTTGCGGTTTTCAGCGAAGGTGGTCGCCGCCACCGCACTGCTGGGCGGCGTGCTGGCTTTCTCGGCATTCCATTTCGACTGGATCGGCATGAAGTCCGAGCCGTTGCTGCGGCTGGCCGCGCTGCTGGGCACACTGGCCGCCGCCGCGGCGGTCTATGGCGCGGCGCTGTGGCTGACGGGGCTGAGGCTGCGCGACTTCCGCCGTCAGGCAAACTGAGGCGGCGGCCCCCGGCGCCCGCCGCGGGTCTTCCAGGCACCATAGGACGCACTCGAATCTTCCGTATGGCAACTCCGCAACTCTGGCCCCAGGACGCCCCGTCGGCGCTGGACTATTTCCGCACCCTGGTTGCGCGCGACGCCGGGCTGCCGCTGCTGGAGGCGGCGGCGGCCATCGCCCAGGACGCCGAACCGCGGCTGGACATCCAGGCCGTGCTGGCCGAAGTGGATTCCCTGGCGCAGATCCTGCACCAGCGCCTGCCGGCCGACGCGCCTAGCCTGCACAGGCTGCAGCGGCTGAACCACTATTTCTTCCAGGAGCTGGGCTTCGCCGGCAACCTGAACAACTATTACGACCCCGCCAACAGCCACGTGCACCAGGTGCTGCGCACCCGGCGCGGCATCCCGATCACGCTGGCGCTGCTCTATGTCGAAATCGCGCAGCACATCGGCCTGCGCGCGCGCGGCGTCTCCTTCCCGGGGCATTTCCTGGTGAAGGTCAACCTCAGCCACGGCGAGCAGCGCGGCGAGGTGGTGATCGACCCGTTCACCGGCCGGTCGCTCGACAGGGAGACGCTCGAAGAGATGCTGGCGCCCTACAAGCGCCAGCACGCCGAGCTGGAGCGGGCGCAGATCCCGCTGGAATTCTTCCTGCGGCCCGCCGGCGCGCGCGACATCCTGGCGCGCGCCTTGCGAAACCTGAAGGAGATCCACTCCGCGGCGCAGGACTGGAAAGCCCTTCTTGGGGTGTCCCACCGGCTGGTGGCGCTGCTGCCGGATGCCGCCGAGGAGCGCCGCGACCGCGCCACCGCGCTGGAGGCCTTGGGCCTGAAGCAGCAGGCGGCGGAAGACCTGCAGGCCTACCTGGACGATCTCGGGGGGCGTGGCGGGGACCCTTCCATCGACGAATTGCGCGCCCGCCTGGCGGCTCTTCGCGCCGACGGTGGCCGGCAGGCCTGATGTTCGCTTGGCCTAACATCGCCGCAGCTCCCGCGGCAACCACCTCTGCACACACCCCATGAACCTCACCTCCGCGCAACGCCACACCCTGGCCTGGGCGACCATCGCCGCCGCCGGGGCGCTGCTGCTGTGGCTGCTCGCCCCCGTGCTGGCGCCCTTCCTGGTCGCGGCGGTGTTCGCCTATGCGCTGCACCCGCTGGTCGAGCGCCTGGCGCTGCGCCGCTGCCCGCGCGTGTTGGCCGTCCTGCTGGTGGAGTCCGCCGTGATCCTGTCGATCCTGGCGCTGCTGCTGCTGATGGTGCCGATCCTGTCGAAGGAGCTTCCGCTTCTGCGCGAGCAGATCCCGCTGCTGGCCGAGCGCATCAACGCGGCCGCCAAGCCGCTGCTGCACCAGCTGGGCGTCAACGCCAGCCTCGACACCGCCAGCATCAAGGCCTTCGTCCTCAAGCACCTGAACGCCAACATGGAAGACTGGCTGGGCACCCTGCTCAGCTCTGCCCGCATCGGCGGCAGCGTGGTGCTGGCGGTGCTGGGCAACGCGGTGCTGATCCCAGTGGTGCTGTTCTACCTGCTGATGGACTGGCCCGACCTGGTGCGCCGCGCCGGCTCGCTGGTGCCCCCGCGCCTGCGGCCGACGGTGGGCCGCTTCCTGAATGAATGCGACGGCATGCTAGGCCAGTACCTGCGCGGGCAACTGCTGGTGATGGGCATCCTGGCGGTCTACTACGCGGTGGGGCTGGCCCTCTTCGGCTTCGACCTGGCGGTGCCGGTGGGCGTGTTCACCGGCCTGGCCGTCTTCATCCCCTACTTAGGCTTCGGCCTGGGCCTGATCCTGGCCCTGTTGGCCGGCTTGCTGCAATTCACCAGTTGGTACGGCGTGGTCGCGGTCGCGGTGGTCTACGGCCTGGGTCAACTGGTCGAGAGCGTCTACCTGACGCCGCGGCTGGTCGGCGAGCGCATCGGCCTGAACCCGCTGACCGTCATCTTCGCGCTGCTGGCCTTCGGCCACCTCTTCGGTTTCGTGGGCGTGCTGATCGCCTTGCCGGTCTGCGCCGTGCTCGTGGTGGCGATGCGGTGGCTGCGGCGCGTCTACGTAGAGAGCAACCTGTTCCGAGAATGAAGCAAATCCCGCTGAGCCTGGGCCTGGATTCGACGCTGGGCCTGGACGACATGCTGCCCGGCTCCAACACGCTGGCGCTGTCCCACCTCAAGGCCCTGAGCCCCAAACAGGCCCGCGCCGGCCAGCAGCCCGCGCCGATCTACCTGTGGGGCGGCATGGGCACCGGCAAGACCTACCTGCTCAAGGCGCTGGCGCGGCGCTGGCGGGAGGAGGGCGCCCAACTGGGCTTCTTCTCCGCGGCCGACCCGGCGCCCTGGGCCTTCGACGAATCCTGGTCACTGATCCTGCTGGACGGCTGCGACCGCTTCGACGCCGACCAGCAGCAGGCGGCTTTCGCGCTGTTCGTCGAGGCGACCACCCGTGGGTTGCAGCTGGCTGCCGCGGGCCGCCTGCCGCCGGTGGATCTGCCCCTGCGCGACGACCTGCGCACCCGCCTGGGTTGGGGGCATGTGCTGGCCTTGTACCCGCTGAGCGAGGCTGAAACCCGCGCCGCCGTGCGCCAGGAAGCCGACCGCCGCGGCATCTTCCTTTCCGACGACGTCATGAACCACCTGCTCAACCATTTCGAACGCGACCTGAAGAACCTCATGCAACTGCTGGACCGGCTCGACGAGTTCGCGCTGTCGCACAAGCGGCACGTCACCGTGCCGCTGCTCAAGAAGATGCTGGCCGAGGAAAACGGCGGTGCCGCGGCATGAGCGCCCCGAAGAACCTTTGCCTCTTCGACCTCGACGACACGCTGCTGCCGCTGGATTCCGACCACGCGTGGGGCGAGTTCGTGGTGCGCAAGGCCTGGGTGGACCCTGTCGCCTTCAAGCGCGGGAACGACGCCTTCTTCGAGCAGTACAAGGCGGGTAGCCTCGACATCCACGCCTACATCGCCTTCGCCACCGAGCCGCTGCGCGCCCGAGGCGCCGCCGAGCTGGCCCAGGCGCAGTCCGAATTCATGGCCGAGGTGATCCTGCCCCAGCTGCGCCCGAGCGCCCTGGAACTGGTGAAAAGCCACCAGGACCGCGGCGACCGCGTGGCGCTGGTGACCGCCACCAATGATTTCGTCACGGCACCCATCGCCGAGGCGCTGGGCATCGGCGCGCTGATCGCCGTGCGCCTGGAGCGCGGCGCAGGCGGTACCATCACGGGCCGCATCGACGGGGTGCCGAGCTATCGCGAGGGCAAGGTCGACCGCGTCTCGCAGTGGCTATCGCAGGACGGCCTGGGCTGGTGCGACTTCCAGCGCATCAGCGTCTACAGCGACTCGACCAACGACCTGCCGCTGCTGGAGCGCGCCACCGACCCGGTGGCCACCAACCCGTCCGCCGCGCTCAAAGCCGTCGCCCAGGAGCGCGGCTGGCGCGAACTGTATTTATTCGCCTGACTGGGCACGCCTCACATGATCAAGAAGTTCATCGACAAACTGCTGGGCAAGGCCGCCGGCGAGGCGGGGGGCAAGTCGTCCGCGCTGGGCAAGCGCGTCGAAGTGCCGCTGAGCGAGCATGCGATCGACCTGTCGCTCGTCGACGAGCGCGCGGTCAAGGTGGTGCAGACCCTGGCGGAAGCCGGCTTCGAGGCCTACATCGTCGGCGGCGCGGTGCGCGACCTGCTGCTGGGCCTGCGCCCCAAGGATTTCGACGTGGCCACCAACGCCACGCCCGAGCAGGTCAAGGCGCTGTTCCGCCGCGCCTTCATCATCGGCCGGCGCTTCCGCATCGTGCACGTGGTCTACGGCCGCGGGCGCGAGCACGAGGTGATCGAGGTCTCCACCTTCCGTGCCATCGTCGACCCGGCCAGCGCCAGCCAGGTCAGCGGCAACGAGAAGACCTCCAAGTCCGACCTGGCCGGCAAGACCCACGCGGTCGACGCGGAAGGGCGCGTGCTGCGCGACAACGTCTGGGGGCCGCAGATCGACGACGCCGCGCGGCGCGACTTCACCGTCAACGCGATGTACTACGACCCGCAGCGGCAGATCGTCGTCGATTACCACAAGGGCATCCAGGACGCGCGCAAGAAGCTGCTGCGCATGATCGGCGACCCCAGGACCCGCTACCGCGAAGACCCGGTGCGCATCATCCGCGTCGTGCGCTTCGCCGCCAAGCTCGGTTTCGAGATCGAGCCCAAGACGCGCGAGCCGATCCGTGAGATGGCCGCGCTGCTGGAAAACGTGCCGCAGTCCCGCCTGTTCGACGAGCTCATCAAGCTGCTGCAGACCGGCCATTCGCTGGCCAGCCTGCAGGAGCTGCGCAAGCAGGGGCTGGACAAAGGCGTCTTCCCGCTGCTCGACCCCATCCTCGTGCACGCCGCCGAGGGCAGCCCGCGCCGCCGCTTCATCGAGCTGGCCCTGGCCGACACCGACCGCCGCGTCGGCGAAGGCAAGCCCGTGGCGCCCAGCTTCATGCTGGCCTGCATGCTCTGGCACGACGTGCAGGCCAAGTGGGCGCAACTGCGCCAGCGCGGCGAGGCGCCGTTCCCGGCGCTGCAGCAGGCGGTGGACGCCGTCTTCGACGCCCGCATCGGCGACATCTCCGGCCGCGGCAAGCTCGGCGCCGACATGCGCGAGATCTGGATGATGCAGCCGCGGTTCGAGCGCCGCATGGGCAGCACGCCGTTCAGCCTGGTCGAGCAGCCGCGGTTCCGCGCCGGTTTCGATTTCCTGCGCCTGCGCGCCGACGTCGGCGAGCTGCCGGTGGAGCTGGCCGAATGGTGGGAGGACTTCTCCCTGGGCGACGACGAAGAGCGCCGCGCGCTGATGGACCTGGCCCGCGAGCAGCAAAAGGCCCAGCCCAAACCGGCCAAGGACAAGCCGGCCGCCGGCCCGCGACGCGCGCAGGCAGCCGAGCCCGCGGAGGGCGACGGCGAAGCGCCTTTCGCCGCATCGGCCGACGATGCGCCCAAGAAACGCCGCCGCCGGCGCCGCAAGCCGGCGTCGGCCGGGGACGGTGCCGTCCCGTCAGATGGGCCAGGGCAGGGCGCCTCCGACACGGCCGTCTGAGAGGCTCGCGGTGCCGGGGAGGGCTATCACGGCGGCGGGCCCGGGTGACGGCTGGGTGCGCGCCTATGTCGGCCTGGGGGCCAACCTGGGCGATGCGCGCGGCGCGCTCCTGGAGGCCGCCGCCGCGCCCGGCACCCTTGCGGACAC
>CBJNAE010000182.1:0-8254 GCA_966433995.1 uncultured Ideonella sp.
ATCGCCGCGACGCACGTGGTGCTGGCCCTGGGCCACAGCGCGCGCGACACCTTCGAGATGCTGCACGGCCGCGGCGTGTTCATGGAGGCCAAGCCCTTCTCGGTCGGTTTCCGCATCGAGCATCCGCAGGGCTTGATCGACCAGGCGCGCTACGGCCCGCACGCCGGCCACCCCATCCTCGGGGCGGCCGACTACAAGCTGGTGCATCACGCGGGCAACGGCCGCTCGGTCTACAGCTTCTGCATGTGCCCCGGCGGCACGGTGGTAGCGGCCACCAGCGAGCCAGAGCGCGTGGTGACCAACGGCATGAGCCAGTACTCCCGCGCCGAGCGCAACGCCAACGCGGGCATCGTCGTCGGAATCGACCCGCAGGATTACAGGCGAGACGGGCGCCAGGACGGCCCGGTCAACCCGCTGGACGGCATGGCTTTCCAGCGCATCTGGGAGTCGCGTGCCTACGTGCTCGGCGGCAGCACCTACGAGGCGCCGGGCCAGCTGGTTGGCGACTTCCTCGCGGGCCGCGCCTCCACCGCCTTCGGCACGGTGCTGCCGTCTTACAAGCCAGGCGTGCACCTGACCGACCTCGGCCAACCCGGGTTCGAAAGCCTGCCGCCCTACGCCATCGCCGCGATCCGCGAGGCGCTGCCCGCGTTCGAGCGGCAGATCAAGGGCTTCTCGATGTTCGATGCGGTGCTGACCGGCGTGGAGACGCGCACCTCCTCGCCGCTGCGCATCACCCGCGGGCGCGACCACCAGAGCCTGAACACCGCCGGCCTGTACCCCGCCGGCGAAGGCGCGGGCTATGCGGGCGGGATCAT
The DNA here is from genome assembly GCA_966433995.1 of uncultured Ideonella sp. Taxonomy (GTDB): domain Bacteria; phylum Pseudomonadota; class Gammaproteobacteria; order Burkholderiales; family Burkholderiaceae_C; genus JANPCX01. The sequence continues at coordinate 819 of CBJNAE010000182.1, forward strand.
GTCTGCCGGGGTCGACGGCATCGAGGTGGCCGAGTCGGTGGGGCGGGCCATCCTGGGCATCACTTGAACGGTCGGCCGGCCCGCACGAACAGCGCAGCCCCCAACGAGGGGCTCCGCGATCAAGTAGTGGGCGGCAATCCCTGTCTCCCGCTCACCCTGTCGAAGCCCTGCTCTGCGGGCACGCCGGGCTTGGCCGAATGGAAGGGCCCCAGGGCGAACAGAGACGGGGGTTCGTCACGGCCCCAGAACCACCACCTCGTCTTGCTCGTCTGCGGTGCAATCCTCGTCCAGCGGCCGGTCCCAGCCGCGCCTCAACACGACACGATCCTTGCGCAGGCAGAACTCGATGCGCTGCGCTTCGGGCACCTGCGCGCGCACGAAGGCTTCGATCGACGACGGCATGCTGACCTGCAAGCGGTTCGCCGCCAGGTCGTCGGCGGGGTGGTCGTCGGTGTGCAGCCACGGCACCAGCCGGGCGAGCCAAATCCAGGGGCGCCACCCCAGTTCGAAGCGGGCGGGCTCGTAGCCCTGTGTCCACAACCAGCGCTGCGCCTCGGCCCGGGCGCCGTCCCCGCCGGGCAGGCCGCCCCAGGCGGTGGCGATGGCCTCGACCACCCACTGGTTGCAGTTCTGGTAAGCCAGGCTGAAAGGGTAGGCGTTGGCGCTGTAGCTCGCGCCCAGCAGTTCCAGCGACCGCCGCCGGTCCGCCGTGGTGCGGGCCAGCCGTTCGGCGGGCTCGCCGGGGATGAGGACTGCCGAGACATAACCCCGCGAGGGGTCTTCCAACCCCAGCACGAAGGCCGTGAGGCCCTGGTCGAACACCATCGGGCGCGACTCGTCGCAGGCGTAATAGAGCTGGCGCACCGACCACGGCGTGTTGTCGCTGGCCTGCAGGCTCAGGCCCGCATGGCTGTAGCGCTGGCCCCAGCGCGCCAGGTCCAGGCCCGAGCGTGAGACGACGGCCAGCGGCCGGCCGGACGCCTGCAGCTCCGCCTTCACCACGGCGGCGAAGCGGATGAGCAGGTCTTTCTGGCGGGGGCTCGGCGTGGCGCCCGCGTCGCACGGGCCGGGCACGCTGCCGGCATGGGCCGCGATGCAGCACAGGACCGCGGCCGCGGCGGCGATCGGGCGGTTCAACAAGGCGGGTTCAGAGCGTCAAGGCGCGCGTCTGCAGGTCCCGCTGCCACTCGTCGTCCAGCACGAGGAAGAAGGCTTCCCGGCGGCTGCCCTGGGACAGCTCCAGGCCGTACGGCCGCTCGCGTGCGGTGACGACGGCGCCTTCGGCCAGCGCGGGGGTCTTGTCGAGTACGGCCTGGGGCAGGTAGAGGAAGAACTCGCCCTGGCCGCCGCTGCCGGCAACGGCTTGCAAATTCAAGCGCCACATGCCGGGGCGTTCGGCCGCCTGCGCCATGTGGATGATCCGGTAGTCGCCCGCCGCAACCCGTTTTCCCGGCGATGAGCTGGCGCTGGACTTCTCGATCGACGTCGACACGCTGCCCACCGATTCGGAGGCGACGCTCGACGCCGACGAAGCGGATTGCGTCGAAGCGACGGCGCAAGGCGCGAAAGCCGCCGAGCCGGCGAACAAGGCGATGCAAGAGGCGATGCGGTGGAAGGCTGGGGAGTTCATGGTCGGAGCTTCGGGGTGACGGGGAATGCCGCTGTGGAAGGCACCGGCGAGCATAGCGCGCGCCGGTGTCGCGGCGCGCCATGCGGCGTCAATCGCCGGGCGGCGTGCTTTGCAGCGCCACGGCGGCCAGCACCGAGATCGGCGCGGTGTCCGCCCTGAGCACGCGCGGCCCGAGCAGCACCGCCGAGAAACCGCGGCCGATGGCGAGGTCTTCCTCGTCCCCGGTGAGGCCGCCCTCCGGCCCGCTGAGGAACAGCAGCGAGGAGGTGTCACCCGCGGCGGGGCTGGCCCAGGGGCCGTCCGCGCGCAGGCTCAGCAGTTGGCGCGATTCGCCGGGTGCCGCCGCGGCCGGCAGCGCCGACAGCCATTCGCGCAGCGGCAGCACCGGCTCGATCGTGGTCACCCGGGTGCGGCCGCACTGCTCGCTGGCCGCCGCCGCGACCGCCTGCCAATGCGCTTGTTTCTTGGCCGCGCGGTCGCCGCCGAGGCGCAGCACCGATCGTTCGCAAACCAGCGGCTGGATGCGGAAGGCGCCCAGCTCACCCGCTTTCTCGACCACTGTGTCCATGCGGTCGTTGGCCGGCATGCCCAGCGCGAGCGTCACTTCGATGCCCAACTCGCGTTGAGGTTGCCCGGGCTCGCCCAACTTCACCACGACGGCCTGCCGGCCCATTTGCACCACCTCGGCCGGCCATTCGCGGCCGTCGCCGTTGAACAGGTGAAGCAGGGCGCCCGGCTGCAGGCGCAGCACCTGCGCATGGCGGCTCGGCCCGGCGGGCAGTTCCAGCAGTTCGCCGGCGTTCAGCGGGAGGGGGAGGTACAGGCGTGCAGGCATGGGTCGGTGCGCGGAGGAAGGCGCGCAGTGTGCCCGACCGGCGGACTGCCGCGCCGGGGGCGCTCGTTCAGGCCTTGTCGCGCAGTTCGCGGCGCAGGATCTTGCCGACCGGCGACTTCGGCAGGTCGGGGCGGAACTCGACCACCTTGGGCCGCTTGTAGCCGGTGAGGTTGGCTTCGCAATAGGCGCGCACGTCGGCTTCAGTGACGTTGGGGTCCTTCTTCACGATGACCAGCTTGACGGCCTCGCCCGCCTTGGCGTCGGCCACGCCCACCGCCGCACATTCGAGGATGCCCGGCATCTGGGTGACGACGTCCTCGACTTCGTTCGGGTAGACGTTGAAACCGCTGACCAGGATCATGTCCTTCTTGCGGTCGACGATCTTGAAGAAGCCGCGCTCGTCCACCACGCCGATGTCGCCGGTGCGGAAGAAGCCGTCGGCCGTCATCACCTTGGCGGTCTCGTCGGGGCGCTGCCAGTAGCCGGCCATCACCTGCGGGCCCTTGATCGCGATCTCGCCGCGTTCTCCGAGCGGCACCTCGTTGCCGTCGTCGTCGAGCAGCTTCATGTCGGTGTTGGGCATCGGCACGCCGATGTTGCCGCTGTAGGTGTCGACGTCCACCGGGTTGGTGGAGGCCACCGGCGAGGTCTCGGACAGGCCGTAGCCCTCGATGATCGCCGAGCCCGTCTTCTCCAGCCAGATCTTGGCGGTGGCGCTCTGCACCGCCATGCCGCCGCCGACCGAGATCTTCAGCGAACTCCAGTCGACGGTGTTGAAGTCGGGGTGGTTGGCCATCGCCATGAACAGCGTGTTGACCGCCGGGAAGCTGTGGAAGCGCTCGCGCGCGAGTTCCTTGAACATCGCCGGCAGGTCACGCGGGTTGGGTATCAGCAGGTTGCAGCCACCCATGCGCATCGACAGCATGATGTTCGTGTTGAAGCCGAAGATGTGGTAGATCGGCAGGGCGCAGACGGTGAGGATCTGCTCGCCCTGCGGGATGCGCTTGAGCGCCGGCTGGTACCAGGCCTCGCACTGCAGGATGTTGGCGACCAGGTTGCGGTTCAGCAGCACCGCGCCCTTGCTGACGCCGGTCGTGCCGCCGGTGTACTGCAGCACCGCCACATCGTCGGGGCCGGGCTTGGCCGGCGTGAAGGTTCCAGCCCGCCCTTGCGAGAGAGCGTCGTTGAAGCGCACCGCGCCGGGCAGCTCGAAGGCCGGCACCATCTTCTTCACCTTGCGCACCACGTAGTTGACGATCAGGCTCTTCGGAAAACCGAGCATGTCGCCCAGCGCGGTGAGCACGATCTTTTTGGTGGGAACGGACTGTAGGCACTGCTGCAGCGTGGCCGCGAAATTCTCGAGGATGACGATGGCCTTGGCGCCGGAGTCCTTGAGCTGGTGCTCCAGTTCGCGCGGCGTGTACAGCGGGTTCACGTTCACCACCACCAACCCGGCGCGCAGCACGCCGGCGATGGCCACGGGGTACTGCGGCACATTGGGCATCATCAGCGCCACCCGGTCGCCGCGCGACAGGCCGAGCGACTGCAGGTAGGCAGCGAAGGCGCGCGAGGCCTCGTCGACCTGGCCGAAGGTCATCGTCTTGCCCATGAACTTGTAGGCCGGCAGGTCGCGGTACTTCTTGAAGCTCTCCTCCATCAGCGCGACCAGCGACGGGTACTGGTCCACATTGATGGACGCGGGCACGCCGGCGGGATATTGTTTGAGCCAAGTCTTGTCCATTGCGGTCTCCAGTTCAGCGGCTGATTCTGCGCGATGCATCCGCGGCGGGACATCAGGGGATTCGATAGCGGCGCGGCGCGCCCGGCTGGGCGGCTCCGCCTCGGCGGCGGCAGGGGAAGCTACAGGTCGAAATCGTAGTCGACCACCAGCGGCGCGTGGTCGGAGAAGCGTTGCGCCAGGTAGATCTCCTCGCGCCTGGCCAGCGCCGCGACGCCGGGCGTGGCGAGGTGGTAGTCGATGCGCCACCCCACGTTCTTGGCCCAGGCCTGGCCGCGCTGGCTCCACCAGGTGTACTGGTCGGGCTGCTGGTTCAACGTGCGGAACACGTCGACCAGGCCGGTGCCCTTCTCCAGGCACAGCAACTGGGTCATCCACGCGCGCTCCTCGGGCGTGAAGCCGCTGTTCTTCAGGTTGCCCTTCCAGTTCTTCAGGTCGATCTCCTTGTGGGCGATGTTGATGTCGCCCACCAGGATGAACTCGCGCCCGGACTTCAGTCGCGCCAGGTGCGGCTGCATCTCGGCCAGGAAGCGGAACTTCGCCGCCTGCCGCTCGTCGCCGCTGCTGCCGCTGGGGAAGTAGCTGCTGATGACGCTGAGCTTGCGCCCGGGCTTGTCGAACCGCAGCTCCACATAGCGGCCCTCCAGGTCGAACTCGCCCGAGCCGAACCCCACCACCACGTCGCTGGGTTCCACGCGGCTGTAGAGGCCGACGCCGGAGTAGCCCTTCTTCTGCGCGAAATGGAAATGCCCCCGCATGCCGGCGACCTCACCGAAGCGGTCGTGCACGTGTTCCGCCTGGGCTTTGAGCTCCTGCACACCCATACAATCGGCGTCCACGGTTTCGAGCCAGGCTTCGAACCCCTTGGTGGCCGCCGAGCGGATGCCGTTCAAATTCAGTGAGACGAGTCGGAACACAGGGTTTCTTTCATGACGCAGACGACTTTGGAAACCGCGGGCCTCGACGCGGCCCTGGCGCAGGATTTTGTCGCCTTCTCCGTCCGGTCCGGCGTGCTCCGGTTCGGTGAATTCAAGACCAAGGCGGGGCGGCTGAGCCCTTATTTCTTCAACGCCGGCTTGTTCGACGACGGCGCGAAGCTCGGCCGCCTCGCGGAATTTTATGCGCGCCGGCTGCTGGCGTCGGGCCTGGAATTCGACATGCTTTTCGGGCCCGCCTACAAGGGCATCACGCTGGCCGCCGCGGTGTCGATCGAACTGGCCCGCCTGGGCCGCAACGTGCCCTTCGCCTACAACCGCAAGGAAGCCAAGGACCACGGCGAAGGCGGAAACCTCGTCGGAGCCAAGGTGCAGGGCCGGGTGCTCATCGTCGACGACGTGATCTCCGCCGGCACCTCGGTGCGCGAATCGATCGCGATGATCCAAGCCGCCGGCGCCACGCCCTGCGGCGTGGCGATCGCGTTGGACCGCCAGGAAAAAGCGGTCGAGGGCGGTGTCGAAAGCGCCCACTCGGCGGTACAGTTCGTCCAGTCGCAGTGGGGCCTGCCGGTCGTGACCGTGGCCACCCTGGCCGACCTCCTTCGCTACCTGCAGACCCAGCAAGACCCGTCGTTGGCCGCCCATTTCGCCGCGGTGTCGGCTTACCGGGAACGTTACGGAGTTTGAATGCACCTGACTGTCTGGCCGGACCCACCGCTGATCCGCCGCGCCGCGCTGTGCGCGGCGGCGGCGTGGGCCGCCCTGTCGGCAGGCGCCGGCCACGCGCAGTCCATCTACAGCTGCATCGACTCCCAGGGCAAGCGCATCACCTCGGACCGCCCGGTGCCGGAGTGCCACGCCCGGGAGCAGCGCGTCCTGAACAGCGACGGTTCGGTCAAGACCATCCTGCCGCCCAGCAGGACGGCCGACGAGGTGGCCGAACAAGAGGCCCGCGAGCGCAAGGCCGCCGCCGAGCAGACGGCGCGGCAGGAGGCTTTCCGGCGCGACCGCAACCTGATGCGCCGCTATCCCAGCGAATCCAGCCACCAGAAGGCCCGCGAGGCGGCGCTGGACGACGTGCGCAAATCGGTCGAGCGTTCAGAGCGGCGCATGTCCGACCTGCAGGCCGAACGCAAGCCGCTGGCCGACGAGGCCGAGTTCTACAAGGGCAAGCCGCTGCCCGCCAAGCTGCGCCAACAGATGGACGCCAACGACGCCGCGATGGACGCCCAGCGGGCGCTGGTCCAGAACCAGCATTCCGAGATGGTCCGCATCAACGCGCTGTTCGACACCGAGCTGGCGCGCCTGAAGCGCCTCTGGGCGGGCGCGGCGCCTGGCTCGATGGGACCGCTGCCTTCACCGCAGTCGGCGGTCGCCGCCGATGGCAACAGCAGCAAGCTCGTCACCCCAGCTTCTTCTTCAACACCTCGTTGACCAGGGCCGGGTTGGCCTTGCCCTTGGTCGCCTTCATGGCCTGGCCCACCAGGGCGTTGAAGGCCTTGTCCTTGCCGGCGCGGAATTCCTCCACCGACTTCGGATTGGCGGCCAGCACCTCGTCGAGAATGCGCTCCAGCTCGCCGGTGTCGCTCATCTGCTTGAGGCCGCGCTCTTCAATCACCTGGTCGACGATTGATGGCCCCGGGCGACGATCCTCTCGCCGAGCTTTGTCCCACCACTCGTTGAAAAGATCCCGGGCAGTCTTGGCGTTGACCACACCAGTTTGGACTCGGCGCACCAGAGTGCCGAGTGTGTCCGCTGCGATCCAGGCACTCCAGCTAGGTAGCTCGTCTTCGTTGATTTTTCGCGCGATCTCGCCATTGACCCAATTGGCGCAGAGCTTGGCGAATTCGACGTCAATTTTCCCGTCTTGCAATGGGACTTCAGTGGTCTGTGTCAGTACCGATTCGAAGTAGTCGGCTACCAATCGGTCACGGGTGAGCTGGGCTGCTTCGAGTTCTCCGAGTCCAAAACTCGACTTGAACGTTTCCCTTCGCTGCGTTGGCGTCTCCACACTCGGTCGAATTTCATCGATCCAGGCTTGCGATATCACCAGGGGCGGCAGGTCGGGGTCGGGAAAGTAGCGGTAGTCGTGCGCGTCTTCCTTGGTGCGCATGGCCCGGGTCTGGCCAGTGTCGGCGTTGAACAGCACGGTGGCCTGCTGGACTTCCCCGCCGTCCTCGATCAGGTCGATCTGCCACTGGATCTCGGCGTCGATCGCCTGTTGCAGGAACTTGAAGCTGTTGAGGTTCTTGATCTCGCGCCGCGTGCCGTAGGGCGCGCCGGGCCGGCGCACGGAGA
>CBJNAE010000183.1:0-8229 GCA_966433995.1 uncultured Ideonella sp.
ATCGCGGCTGAAGCCGCTCCTACAAAGAAAAGGCAGCCATAGCCCTTGGGCCGAGCGGGAAGGCCTGGAGCGCCGAAGCTTCCAGGCTTCCCAGGCATCGGTCGTGCCACGGCGCAACGCCGGATCGGGGCCGATCCGCCGCCTTGACGGCCCGCTCCCGGTCGATCGGCGCATCTCTTGCGGCCATCTGAATGTAAAACCCCCTATGACCCACCGCCGCGCCGTCCTGTTGATGCTCCTGGTCACCCTGATGTGGAGCATCGCGGGCGTGGTCACGCGCCACCTGGAGTCGGCGCAGGGCTTCGCGGTCACGTTCTGGCGCAGCCTCTTCACTGCGCTGCCGCTGCTGGCCTACTTCGCCGCGCGGCGGGGGCGCGGCATGTGGGCCCCATTCAAAGCCGGCCCGGCGCTGTGGCTGTCCGGTGCGATGTGGGGCGTGATGTTCACTTGCTTCATGCTGGCGCTGACGATGACCACAGTGGCCAACGTCCTCATCACCATGAGTCTTGCGCCGCTGCTGACCGCCCTGCTGGGCCGCTTCGCGCTCGGGTTGCAGGTGCCCCGGCGCACCTGGGCTGCCATCCTGGTGGCGGGGCTGGGCATCGGATGGATGTACAGCACGGGTTTGAGCGACGACCCGCGCCACCTGATGGGCAGCTTGGTGGCCTTCGGCGTCCCTCTGGCCTCGGCCGGCAACTGGAACCTGATCCAGCGCAGCGGCGGCCGCGTCGACCTGCTGCCGGCGGTGCTGATCGGCGCCGTCATCTCCTGCCTGGTTTCGGCGCCGCTGGTGCAGGGTTGGGCCGTTTCCGCCCACGACCTGGCGCTGTTGGCCAGCCTCGGGCTGTTCCAGTTGGCCATCCCTTGCCTGCTGGCGATCCACGTCGCCCGTGTGCTCCCTGCGCCCGAGATGGCGCTGCTCGCGCTGCTGGAGATCATCTTCGGCATCGCACTGGCTTGGCTGGGCGCCGGCGAGCGGCCCGGCCCTCAGGTGCTGGCCGGCGGCGCGCTGGTGCTGGCCACGCTGGCGGCGAATGAATGGGTGGGTTTGCGCGGCAGGCTGAAACGGGCCGCCGGTCCGCATTGACACGGCCGCGCAGGGGAAGTGCAAACGCGCGGTCCCGACGTGGATCGACGGCTCGGGGTGGGGCGGGCCGCGGGTCGTCCTCATGGGCCTTTCCGCTGTAACAAGAGGGTTGAGGCCTGGCCATAATGGCGGTACACAAGCAGATCGCGGCCATGACGTACAACGACCTTTTCATCGAACTGCTGCATCGCCTTGAAAGCTACGACGACGCCATGGCGTTGTCGGTGCTGCTGGCGCTGGGGGCCGACGAAGTGCCTGTCGTCTGCACCGTGGGCCAGCTGCGCCAGACGCACATGGCTGGGGCCTTGACCCCCAACCGGGTGGCCTTGTCGGTGGACAGGCTCGAAGCGCGCGGCCTGCTGAAGGTGAACCGCCGTTCCGGGCGTTCGCGCCTCGTGGAGTTCACCGCCGAGCGCGACGCGGTGGCCGACCTGCTCAGCACGCCCATCCCCTATGCGCGATGCACGCCCGGCACGAAGGGCCTGCCCGTGCCTTTCCTCAGCCATCTGCCCGACTTGGTTCAACGCCCTTCCGGCGACGATGGCGCCCCTGAGGACGCGGAAGAAGAAGTCCACCTGCTCCCCGCGGTGGAAGGGGAAAGGGTCCGCGCGCGCTGACCGCGGTGCCACGGTTTTTCCGTCCGTTGCCGGCGTGGACGACCGAAATGTGACGGCCGTCACATTTGGAAACCAAATGGATCCTTCCTGCAACGTGTCCACGGAGCTGTCCCGATTCCTCCGGACATCCGGTCGCTTCACAGATCTTTACCGCCTCGCCAATCCCGCTTCACGTCGCCCCGCCAGACTGCCGGTCAGGCGCTGGTCCGGCGCCATTCAGGAGATGACGATGGATTCCACGACAAAGCTTTCCCCCGCCGCCGGCAACCGCACTGCGGCGATGAACAACACCGGTTTCGGCAAGCTGATGCTGGGCCTGGCGGTGTCCGTGGCCGCCGCGGGCGCCCTGGCCTGGCCGGGTTGGTCGCAGGCCGAGACGCCCGCGCCCGGTGGCCCCGCCATGCACGGCCGCATGCACCACGGAGGCGGTGGCATGTGGGCGGCCCATCCCAAGCGCCTGGAGCGCATGCTCGACGCGGTGAAAGCGACCGACGCGCAGAAGGCGCAGGTGCGGCAGATCATGCAGTCGGCCGCCGCCGACATGGCCGCGCAGCGCGAGGCCGGGCGCTCGTTGCGCGACCAGGCGATGGCGGTCTTCGCCGCACCCACGGTCGACGCCAACGCCGCCGAGCAGTTGCGCCAGCAGATCGTGGCCCAGCACGACCAGGGCAGCAAGCGCATGCTGGCCGCGATGTTGGAAGTCAGCCGCGTGCTCACGCCCGAGCAGCGCGCGGCGTGGGCCGAGCGCATGAAGCAGCGCCGCCACGGTCACCATGGCGAACGGCAGTCCGGGGCCTTGAAACAGCCCGGCGCGCCGAAGCAGCCCTGAAGCCGCCGCGGGCCCGGCCCGGCGCCGGGTTTGATGGTGAAATCGGCAGGCGGGCACGCTGCCTGCGCAATCCCACCGCCCGGCCCCGCGCCGGGCCTTCGCCATGACGACACGCCTCTTGCTGATCGACGACGATGCCCGCCTCTCCGACATGGTGGGCGACTACCTGCGCGGCTGCGGCTACCAGGTCGACACCGCCGGCTCGCTGGCTCAGGGCCGCAAGCTGCTCGGCGACGACGCCGGCGCCTACGACGCGCTGCTGCTCGACCTGATGCTGCCCGACGGCGACGGCCTGGACCTTTGCCGCTCGCTGCGCGCCGACCCGCGCACGCGTCGCCTGCCGCTGCTGATGCTGACCGCGCGGGGCGAGCCCCTGGACCGCATCGTCGGCCTGGAGCTCGGCGCCGACGACTACCTGACCAAGCCCTTCGAACCGCGCGAACTCGCCGCGCGCGTGAAGGCGCTGCTGCGCCGTGCCGCTCCCGGCGAAGCGGACGACGACGTGCTGCGCTTCGGCCGCCTGGAGATCGACCTGGGCGCGCGCGTGGCCCGCCTGAAGGGCAGGGCCTGCGACTTGACCAGCCACCAGTTCGACCTGCTCGTGGTGCTGGCGCAAAGCCCCGGCCGGGTGCTGTCGCGCGACCAGATCATGGACGCGCTCAAGGGCCATCCACTGGAAGCCTTCGACCGCTCGATCGACGTGCACATTTCGCGCATCCGCGCCGAGATCGAGGACGACCCGAAGTCGCCGCGGCGCGTGATCACCGTGCGCGGCGCCGGTTATGTCTTCGCCAAGAAGCAGGATGCCGAGGACGAGTCCGCCCCCGACGCGGCGCTGCGCTGACCCCGCCCCCGGCCGCAGGCCCATTCCCACAGATGAAGACCCTCACCCTGCGCATCTACCTGACGGTGGTGGCCGTGCTGCTGCTGTTCGCCTTCTGCTCGACCTGGCTGTTCCAGCGCCAGGTGGCGCGGGAGCGCGTGCAGGAGCGGGTCCGCGTCGAATCGTCGATGAACGAGCGCGTGGAAGCCTGGGCCGACCTGATCCAGCGCTCGCTGCCGCCCGCCGACGCCCCGCTGGACGAGCAGGCCGCCGCGGTGCGCGAGTGGTCCGAGCGGCTGCGCATCCCGTTGGCGCTGGACGCGCCGCGGGGCGGCAGGACGGTGGCCTCCGACAGCTACCTGCGCCGCGAACAGTCGCAGCCGCACCGGGCGATGCCGATCCGCCTGGACGACGGCCGCACCTTGTGGATCATGCGCGGCGTGCCGAGGCGGCAACCGGTGGACGCGGCGTCCGCGGCGCCGGACCGGCCGATGCAGGCGCGCGGCGCCGACCGCCCGCCGGGTGGCCGCGAGCCCGGCCATCCGCGCTTGCCCCTGCCGTGGCCGCACGGCTTGGGGCTGGTGGTGCTGCTCGCCCTGCTATTCGTGGCGGTGGCCGGCGCGGCCTGGCCGGCAGCACGCGCTTTGACGCGGCGCTTGCAGTCGCTGCAGAAAGGCGTCGAACGTTTCGGCGCCGGCCAACTCGGCCACCGCGTGGAAGTCTCGGGCAACGACGAAGTCGCCGCGGTGGCCGCGAGCTTCAACCAGGCCGCCGACCGCATCGAGACCCTGGTGCGCTCGCACCAGACCCTGCTCGCCAACGCCAGCCACGAGCTGCGCTCGCCGTTGGCGCGCATGAAGATGGCGCTGTCGCTGCTGGAAGAAGACCGGCGGGCCGGTGGCGTCGACGGCGCGCAGCGCGAGCGCCTGAAGCGCGAGGTCCGGGCCAACATCGCCGAGCTGGACGCGCTGGTCGAAGAGGTGCTGCTGGCCAGCCGGCTGGATGCGCGAGTCGACGCCGTTGCCCAGGATTCGGTCGACTTGCTCGGCCTGGCCGCCGAAGAAGCGGCGCGCGTGGACGCCCAGGTCGAAGGCTCGGCGGTGACGCTGGTGGGCGACGAACGCCTCTTGCGCCGGGCCTTGCGCAATCTGCTGGAGAACGCGCAGCGTTACGGCCGGTCCGACGCGTCTTCTCAGGCGCCGCCGGAGATCCAGGTCAGCGTGCTGCCCCAACCGGGCGGCAAGGTCGCGGTGCGGGTGTGCGACCGCGGCCCGGGCGTGCCGCCGGACCAGCGCGAGCGCATCTTCGAACCCTTCTTCCGCCTGCCGGGCCATGCAGAAAAAGCCGGCGGCGTCGGCCTCGGGCTGAGCCTGGTCAAGCAGATCGCCCAGTGCCACGGCGGCGGCGTGCGCTGCGAAGCGAGGGACGGCGGCGGCAGCTGCTTCGTGCTGGAGCTGCCGCTGCAGGAGCCATCACCCGCCACGGGACCGGCAACCCGGCGCGGTCCGTGAAGCGCCACGGCTCGAAGCTTTGCGGTGCGCATGAAGGGCCCCCGTCGCGTCATTGGGTCGAGGCAAAGAGGGTTCGCAGACAGGGCTTCGACAGGCCCGTCCCGAGGGTTCTATGGTTGTGTCAAGCCGAGGTTCGCACACACCCTCACCCCAGCCCTCTCCCGCAAGCGGGAGAGGGAGCGCAAACTCCCTCTCCCCCGGCACGGGGGAGAGGGTTGGGGTGAGGGGGCGGTGGCGGGCAACTTTTTCCTTTGATTGAGCCTGTCGAAGGGCTCAGCCCGAACAGGAAAAAGTCCACATCTCCGCTCATCCTGAGCCTGTCGAAGGGCCCTTGCCGCTTCAGTGGAAATGCCGCGCCCGCTGTTGTTTCAGGCAGCGGGCTTCTTCTCGAACACTTCGGCCGGCGGATGGTCGGCGCCGGTGCTTTCCCGGGCCCGCTCCGCGTATTTGTTGAAGCGCCAGGCGGTGGCTTCCATCGTGATGCGGCGCCAGGTGACGCGCTTCTCGGCGGGCGTCATCACGGTCCAGTTCTGCACTTCGTCGAAGGTGCGGCCGCAGCCCTTGCAATGGGCGTCGCCCTGGCTGGTGGAGCAGATCGCGATGCAAGGCGCGTCGGGCGTGCTCGCGTACCAGGCGAGCCAGGCGTCGCGCGCCTTGGCGGGCATGGTGTGTTCATCGCACTCGGCCTCGTGGTAGTACACCATCAGGCCGTAGACGGTGGCCAGCGCGCGCACCTCGGGGCAGGCGGTGACGCCATCGGGCGAGGGCGATTTCTCGCGCCACCAGTTGATGGCCGATTCGATGTCGGTGATGTGGATGCCGGCCACGGGCTTCAGGCCTGCCCTGCGGCCACCAGTGCCGCCAGCGCGGCGTCGAGCACGGCGCGGTCGACCAAGGGCGTCACCGGTGCGCCGTCGGCCAGGGCCGCGGCGCCTTCGGTCTTCAGCCGTTTGACCCAGCCGCCCGCCTCACGGCCTTCGGCGAAGCCGTGGCTTTGCAACAGCAGCGTGCCGTCGGCCGCCTTGAGCTTGAAATAAAAGAGGCCGTCGGTTTCGCGGTACTGCTTGATGCTCGGTGGCGCAGCCTGGGCCGGGGCGGCCGCGCCCGGGGACGGGTCGGCGGCGGCGCTGTCGTCCACCTTGCGCAGGCCCACGGCGCGCCGCAGCGACGTCATCAAGGGCCCCGCCACCGCGCGCGCCTTCGCGGCGCCGGCCAGCAGCTGCTCTTCGATGCGCGAGGGGTTGGCCATGAGGTCGGCGTAAGCCTGGCGCTTGGGGCCGACCTCGGCCTCGATCAACTCGACCAGCTGCCGCTTGGCGTCGCCCCAGCCCAGGCCTTCACGCAAGGCGGCGCGGAAGGTGGCGCGCTGGGCCGGGGTGGCGAAGGCGTCGTAGACCTTGACCAGGTGGGAGTTGTCGGCGTCCTTGGGTTCGCCCGGCAGGCGGGAATCGGTTTCAATGCGCGCCACCGCGTTCTTCAGGCCCTCGGCGCCGCCCTCGAACAACGGAATGGTGTTGTCGTAGCTCTTGGACATCTTGCGCCCGTCCAGGCCGGGCAGCGTGGCGACCTCGTCCTCCACCTCGGCCTGCGGCAGCACGAGCAGGTCGCGGCCCTTGCCGAAGATGTGGTTGAAGCGCTGCGCCACGTCGCGCGCCATCTCGATGTGCTGGACCTGGTCGCGCCCCACCGGCACGCGGTGGGCGCTGAACAGGAGGATGTCGGCCGCCATCAGGATGGGGTAGCTGTACAGGCCCATGCTGACATTGGCGTCGGGGTCTTCGCCGGCCGCGGTGTTGGCGTCGACGGCCGCCTTGTAGGCGTGGGCGCGGTTCATCTGGCCCTTGCCGGTCACGCAGGTCAGCAGCCAGGTCAGTTCGGGGGTCTCGGGGATGTCGCTCTGGCGGTAGAAGGTGACGCGGGACGTGTCCAGGCCGCAGGCCAGCCAGGTGGCGGCGATCTCGCGGCTGGAGCGCGCGATGCGCTCGGGGTCGTCGCACTTGATCAGTGCGTGGAAGTCGGCCAGGAAGAAGAAGCTCTCGACCCCGGCCTCCTGGCTGGCCTTGATGGCCGGGCGGATCGCGCCGACATAGTTGCCCAGGTGGGGCGTGCCGGTGGTGGTGATGCCGGTGAGGACGCGTTGGGTCATGGTGCGCTGGCTGGTTCTGCGGTTCTTGGGGCGTCAAATTGTAGGGGGCGCCCCGGAGGCGCCGCTGGGGCCTGTCAACACTAAAAGGAAGCCCACGTGACTCCCCGAAAGCCCGCCATCGAGGCGCAAAGCACAGCTGTGGCCTGTGCCACAGCGAGCATTTGCAACGCGGAGGGCGGGCTTTTGGGGAGATCACCCGGAGGGCCGGAGTCTGGCCGGTCCCAGGGCGTCGTTGCGTGCTCGTTGTGGGCCACAGGCCCACGGCCTCGCTCGCGCCTAGCCCTGAGGCCGGCCAGACTCCGGCGTGGGTTTCCTTTTAGTGTTGACAGACCCTAAACTGCGCGGCTCGAAAACGGGTCGCCCGCATGAAGAAGAACATCGTCATCCTGATCTCCGGCCGGGGCTCCAACATGGAAGCCATCGTCCACGCCTGCGCCCGCGAAGGCTGGGCGGCGCGCGTCGCCGCGGTCGTGAGCAACCGGCCCGACGCCGCGGGGCTGGCCTTCGCGCGGGCCCAAGGCATCGCCACCGCGGTCGTCAACCACCGGGACTACCCCGACCGTGAAAGCTTCGATGCCGAGCTGGCGCGCGCGGTGCAGTCGTTCGCCCCCGACGTCGTCGTGCTCGCCGGCTTCATGCGCATCCTGACGCCGGTCTTCATCACGCCCTTTGCCGGACGCCTTCTGAACATCCACCCCTCGCTGCTGCCCGCCTTCACCGGCCTGCACACCCACCGCCGCGCCCTGGAAGAAGGTTGTAAGCTGGCGGGCGCGACGGTGCACCTGGTCACGCCTGAACTCGACCACGGCCCCATCCTGGCCCAGGCGGTGGTGCCGGTGCTGCCGGGCGACGACGAGTCCCGCCTGGCCGCGCGCGTGCTGGCGCAGGAGCACCTGATGTACCCGCGTGCGGTGCGCTGGCTGGCCGAGGGCAGGGTGGCGGTCGACGGCGCCGGCCGCGTTTCCCAACTGGACGGCGAACCGCAGCTTTTCGGGGTCCCGGGCCTCTGAATTGAAGGCCCGCGGGCCTGGCGGGCGTCCTGGGCAATGGGTCGCGGGCTCGGTCTTCGCGGTGCGCGGGGATAATCTCCCACCCCCCGAATGCCCCAGCCCCGCTGCTGCGCGCGGCGCCCAGGCCTTCGGGCGCACAACGACCGGACATCCAGCTTCATGCATCCCAACGCCCTCGTAGAACTCGCCACCGAACTGCTGCACCA
>CBJNAE010000184.1:0-8228 GCA_966433995.1 uncultured Ideonella sp.
GGTGATGCTGGTGCACGGCACTTTCGCCCGCGGCCTGGTGCAGCAAGCGCTGCGCAACCTGCGCGCCGCCTGGCTGCGCCTGCGGGGCAAGCCATTGCCGGCCGAGGCGGCGCTGTGGCCCGGCGGGGAGTGCGCCGGTGAAGAAGGCGCCTGGTGGTTCCAGGCCCGCAGCCCGTTCGAGCAGACGCTGGCTTCGTTGCTCGCCGAGCGTGGCCTGCCGCCGGGCAGCGTGGTCTTCGAACGCATCGTGTGGTCGGGCAGGAACAGCTTCGCCGACCGGGAAGCCGCCGCCGCGACCCTGTGCGAGGCGCTCGCGGCGCCACTGTTCATCTACAAGCAGCCGCTGGCCGTGGCCGGCTGGCGCCATGTGGAGCGCGGCCCGCTGCGGCTGGCTTGCCCGTTGCTGGCGCTGCGCACGCCGCGCGACGAGGCCAGCCTCATCATCGGCCTGGGGCAGGTGGCCCAGGGCCTGGGCCATTGGGGGGCGCGCCTGGTGGGCCTGTTCTGGACGCCGGTTTCGCGAGGCATCGCCGGCGGCACCGCGCTGCCCCGGCCGCGGCGTGTGCTGCGCGGTTTCGCGGTGGCCGCCGCGACACTGGCCGTGGTGCTGACCGTCGGCGGCCTGGGCCTGCTGCAATCCCAGGGCGCCGACCGCATCGGCACCGGCTGGGGCGGATGGTGGTCGGCCGGCGCGCTCAGCGCGGGTCATGGCGTCACCCTGCTGCTGCTGGCGCCCTTGTTGCTGCTATTGGCCTGGGCGGTGCCGACGGCCGCCATCAGCCTGGCCGCGGGCAAAGAAGCGTTCATGCTGCCCGCGGTGACGATGGTCGAGGCCGAGCCGCTGCCGTATGCAGTGGGCGCCGACGGCGCGCAGCCGGCCGCGATGTCGCTGGAGATCCTCTATGGCGCCCAGCTCGGCGGCCTGAACCATTCGCTTTACGAAGCAGCCCTGGTGCAGCGGCGCGTGGCCGATTGGCTGCGCGACCAGGCCGCGGCGGATTGACGAGCAGGGATCGCCGCGCCCCCAAACAAAAAGGCCGCCCTTGCAGGGGCGGCCTTTCTCTTTCGCTCTTCTTGCTCGGCCCGGTCGTTCAATCGGAGCCCGGCATTTCCGGCGGGTGCAGCTTCACCGGACGGTCGGATTGCTTGCGCATCCGGATATTGAGCATCTCCACACCCAGCGAGAAGGCCATGCCGAAGTAGATGTAGCCCTTGGGCACATGGTGGCCGAAGCCCTCGGCCACCAGCACCACGCCCACCACCACCAGGAAGGCCAGCGCCAGCATCTTGATCGTCGGGTGGTCGGAGACGAAGCGGCCGATCGGCCCGGCGAAGAGCATCATCAGACCGACCGAGGCGATCACCGCGGCGATCATGATCTTCACGTCGTCGACCATGCCGACGGCGGTGATGATGGAGTCCAGCGAGAACACCAGGTCGATCAGCATGATCTGGAAGATGACCGCCGCGAAAGTCGCCTTCACCGCCTTGGCCGCGCCGTGGCCCTCTTCGCTGCCTTCGAGCGACTGGTGGATCTCGCTGGTGCTCTTCCAGATCAGGAAGAGGCCGCCGAGGATGAGGATCAGGTCGCGGCCGGAGATGCCCTGGCCCAGCACAGTGAACAACGGCTCCTTCAACCCGACGATCCAGGCCAGGATCAGCAGCAGGCCGACGCGCATGAACATCGCCATGAACAGGCCCAGCCGCCGTGCGAACTCGCGGCGTTCCTTGGGCAGCTTGTCCACCAGGATGGAGATGAAGATGATGTTGTCGATGCCCAGCACGAGTTCCAGCATCGTGAGGGTGGCGAAAGCGATCCAGGCTTGGGGGTCGGTCAAAAGTTCCATCCTGGGATTTTCTTTGGGCTCAGCCGGTTCTAGGCGGATGGCCTCGGCAGGGCTGGGGAATTCGGCGGTTGCGCGGGAGGCGCTTGCGTCGGTTCAGGTTTGTGCCGTAGGAGCGGCTTCAGCCGCGATGCGGTGCCCCGGAATCGCGGCTGAAGCCGCTCCTACAAAAGGAAAGAAAAACGATTCACCCCAGGGCGCCTTTGGCGCCGCCGCCCGGCAGGCGCCGGCGCGTCACCGTGGGCCCGGCCTCGACCATGCGGCCGCACTGCTCGGCCGCCTGGCCGACCAGCGGCGAGATCAACGCCGCCTCGGGCAGGTTGCGCCAGTAGCGCACCGGCATCTCCTTCTTCATTGCCGCCACCTTGAGCCGCGCCGGGTTGAAGATGTGGCGGTAGTAGGTGAGCCAGAGCGCCTCGCCGGCGTCGGCGGCGGGCGCGTCGGCGCGGTCGGCGCCCGGCCCGAAATCCAGCCGCTGGCCGTCCCAGCGAACGCTGCGTGCGGGCGTGAGGATGGCCCACCGCATGCCGGCGAAGCGCCGGGCGAAGAAAGCCGCGTTGGCTTCGACGATGTGGTGTTCCGGCTCGAACCAGGCCACGTGCAGCGGCGGCCCGCCGTCCATCGATTCGACCGGGCGGAAGCGCACGAAGGCCCGCATCTTGTGGATGTCCCGGCGCACCGCGCGCGCCATCGCCGCGGCCCGGGCACGGTCGGCGTCGAGCGCGTCGTGGCGCAGCCCGGGCTCGTGCACCAGCCGCCACAGCAGGCGGTAGAGCAGGCCGAAGCGGGCCGGGTCGCTGTGGAGCAGCACGTCGTTCATGAGTTCGACGAAGGCGGCGGGCACCGCGACGCGGGCCTGCGGCGGGGGCAATGGCGGCGCTTGGGCGGGCCCGGCGTCCGAGAACAAATCGCCGCCGCCGGCCACCGACCAATCGACATCGCCAGGCAGCTTCCCTTGCGCCAGCAGCGCGCGCGCCCAGCCGCGGAAGCCTTCGGCATCGGTGGCGTGGGCCAGCACCACGGTGCGGGCCCGGCGCACGCCGTCGCCCGGCCCCGCCTCAGAACAGCGCATGCTGCACCGGCGCCGCGCCCGCGGCCGGCGAAAGGGATGGGGGCGGGGTCGCCCCGGCCCACTGCCGCGCCATGCCGGCCGAGCCCGGCTCGTGGTCCGGCCGGTGGTTGGGCAGGACGACGAAGGGCAGCACCTTCTTCAACGGCAGGTGCAACCGGCCCAGGTCTTCCGCACGCAGCGTCCGCACGCGGCGCGACAGCAGCAGCCGCTGCACCGCCTTGACGCCCAGGCCGGGCACGCGCAGCAGCAGCTCGCGCGGCGCGGTGTTGAGGTCGACCGGGAAACGCTCCGGGTGGGCCAGCGCCCAGGCCAGCTTGGGGTCGAACTGCAGCGACAGCATGCCGCCTTCGCCGGGCACGATCTCGTGGTGCTCGAAGCCATAGAAGCGCATCAGCCAGTCGGCCTGGTAGAGCCGGTGTTCGCGCGCCAGCGGCGGCGCCTTCAAGGGCAGCGCCCGGGCCGCGTCGGGGATGGGACTGAAGGCGGAGTACTAGACGCGCTTGAGACGGTAGTCGCCGTAGAGCCGGGCGCTGGTGGACAGGATGGCGCGGTCGTCAGTGTCGTCGGCGCCGACGATCATCTGCGTGCTCTGGCCGGCCGGCGCGAAGCGCGGCGGCTTGGCGCGGCGCGGCGGCATCAGCGCCGACGACGCCGCCGGCCGCGGCCGGGCGGCGTCTTTCGCGTCTTCGATGCGCAGGCGCAGCCGCGCCATCGTGCTGCGGATGCCGCCGGCGTCCTTCTCGGGCGCCAGCACGCCCAGCGACTGCTCGCTCGGCAGCTCGACATTGATGCTCAGCCGGTCGGCGTAGCGCCCCGCGCGCGCCAGCAGCGGCTCGCTGGCTTCGGGGATGGTCTTGAGGTGGATGTAGCCGCGGAAGTCGTGCTCCTCGCGCAGCACCCGCGCCACCTCGACGACCTGCTCCATCGTGTGGTCGGGCGAGCGGATGATGCCGCTGCTGAGGAACAGGCCCTCGATGCAGTTGCGGCGGTAGAAGTCGAGCGTGAGGCGCACGACTTCCTCGACGGTGAAGCGGGCGCGCGGCACGTTGCTCGACACCCGGTTGACGCAATAGAGGCAGTCGTAGGTGCAGAAGTTGGTCAGCAGCACCTTGAGCAGCGAGATGCAGCGGCCGTCGGGCGCATAGCTGTGGCAGATGCCCATGCCCTCGGTGGAGCCGATGCCCCGGCCGCCCGCCGAGTCGCGTTTTTCCGTGCCGCTGGACGCGCACGAGGCGTCGTACTTCGCGGCGTCGGCCAGGATGGCGAGTTTGCGGTGGATGTCCATGGGAAAGCAGGCGGCAATCCGGCGGATGGGGGCACCCGCCGTGGTGATGGAATACTGTATTTATGTACAGTATCGATCCTATCGCCCACCTCGGGCCCGGTCAATCCGCCGGGCTTCTCCCATCCTGCCGCCGCGGGCTTTTTCCTCGCCACGGCGGCTTCAGGCCGACGCCTCAATCGGCCTGCCCCGGCAAGACGTCGAACTCGCCCACCAGCACCCGGTCGCGTGGGTCGCGCAGGCGCAAGGTCACCCGCCGGTCCACCTGCCGCGGCGTGCCGAAACCCGTGCTCAGCACCAGCTGCACCGTGGTGGCGGCCGAGACGACCTGCTGGCGGTGGCCGTAAAACTGCACCTCCACCCGGTAGGTGCCGGGCATCGCCCGGCGCAGCGAGAACTCCTCGGGGCCGTAGCCGCCGGTGGCGTCCTGCGACAGGCGGCCGCCCTGGCGCGTCAGCGGCCGGCCGAAATAGGCCGGTTCGCCGGACGGGTCGGTCACCCAAAGGTCGATGTCGGTGTTGTCCGTGTCCCAGCTCAGCACCGCGCGCAGGTCCAGCGGCAGGTTGTGGCGCAGGCGGGGATCGATGCGCGAGGTGTCCACCGAATAAGTCCGGCGCTTCGGGCGCAGCTCCACGCCCGACAGGTTCGGGATGCGCACGAACAGGCCCGGCGCCGCGGCGATCGCATTCAGCTCGGCCAGGGCGATGAGTTCGACCTCGGGGAAACGCGGCCAGGGGCGCAGCACCAGGTCGTACAGCATGTCGACCGCCGCTTGCGGCTCGCCCGCGGCGGCCAGAGCCAGGCCGAGGTCGCGGTAAGACTGCGGTTCGTGCGGCGCCCAGGCCAGCACCTTGCGCAGCAGCGGCACCGCCAGGTGGGGCAGGTCGGCCTGCAACAGGCGCTGGGCCAGGATGCGCAGCACCTGGCGGTTCTCCAGGTCCATCTCGGCCAGGTTGGACAGCACCCGCACCGCCAACTCGTGCTGGCCGCGGTCGAACAACAGCTCGGCCACGTCGAGGAAGAAGGCGGTGCTGTCGCGGTGGCTGGCGCGCTCGTCGAGGTAGGCGCGGTAAAGCTGGGCGGCGGGCAGGGCCGCCAGGCGGCGCAGGTAGGGCGCGTCGCGCTCAGCGGGGCGCAGGCGGATGACAGCGGCGTTGCCGGCCTGGCCGTCAGGCGAGGGCTTGGCCAGGGGCGCCAGGTTGCCCCGGGATTCCGCTGCGTCGGCCGGGCCCGCCAGCCGGGCGGCCGCGTCGTCCCGGAACATCGGGGCCGCCGACTTGGACGCCGTGACAGGCGCCACGGGCACCGGCGCCATCGCCGGCGGGGAACCGGGCATCGATTCGGACATCCGTTCGCTTTCCCGGCGCTGCATGTCGGACGCCGCGGCGCCTTGCGCGCGGCTGCGTTCTTTGGCGGCCATGCCCCATCGCCACGGCGCGGGCGCCGGGCCTTGCGACCACCAGGCGCGCTTGCGCTCGAACCTGCGCACCACTTGCTCCAGCTGGTCCTGGGTTTCGCGCAGGCGCTGGGCCTGCGCCAGGCCTTGCAGCGCGGCGACCTCGGCCGCCAGCTCCGGCGGCGGCGCGATCTCGAAACGCGCATAGTCCTCGGCCCGGTCCAGGATGATGAGCGAGGTTTCGCGGGTGACGATGCAGAAGTCGCGCGACAGGCGGCGGATCTCGGCCCGGTTCAGCGCCTCTTCGCCCTGCAAGGCGCGGATGCGCAGTTGGGCCCAGGTGCGCGGGGCCAGGCCGGAAGCCGCGGCGGAGGCGTTGCCGTCCACGCCCGCTTTTTTCGACCGCCATGACGATCCGCCGGCCGGGTCGGCCTGTAGGGGCAATTCGATGCGCTGATTGGCGCCGCCGGGGTGTTCCAGCTCCAGCCTGAGCACCGCGCGCCGTTCGGTCAACTCGCCGGCGATGGTGAGCCAGCCGTCCTGCGGCCGCATCGACGCGGCCACGAGCTGCCGGGCGCCGTTGGACTCCATCCGCACCAGGCGGGTGGGCTGTTCCAGCAGCAGCGAGACCGCCTTCCTGGTGGAGGGGCCCTCGCCACCCAGCAGGTCGATGAGCGCACCGCCGCGGGCTTCGGCCAGGCTGCGAAGGCGCGTGGCGTCGGCGCGGCCGGACGACAGCACCGCGTAGAGCGGCAGGCGGGTGAGCGGCGCGCTTTCCGCGTCGCCGAAGTTGGACAAGCCGTCGGAGAACAACAGCACCTCGCCCACCGCCGGGGCGAAAACGCCGGGGTGCAACCCGGCGTGCAAGTCGGTGGCGCCGTCGTAGGCGGTGGCCTCCAGTTCGCGGCGCAGCGCCGACCAGTCGCCGCCTTCCACCTGGAAGGTCCGCGGCGCCTCCGTCACGTGGCGCAGCAGGTGCAGGTGCACTTCCATGCGCCGCGCGCGGGCGAAATAGGCGTCCAGCAGGGCGAATTCGCGGCCATGGTCGCGCTCGGCGCCCGAGCCCGAGGCGTCCCACGCCAGGGCCATGGCTTGGGGCAGGCGCCGGGCGGGCGCTGCGGTGGCGCCGGCGCGGCAGGCCGACGCCAGCGGCCATTGCGCGACGAAATAGCTGCGGCCCCGGTGCTCGCCGATGCTGACGCTGCCCGATGCGCCCGGCACATCCACTTGCAACACGCCAGCGGGGCGCACGTCCCGGCGCACCCAGTCCAGCACCTGGTCGGCCCCTTGGGCCACGAAAGCCGGCACCGCCGCCTGGGCGCTCGACGCGCGCGGCACCGCGGAACCGCCCGCCAGGCAATCGGCCGCGGCGCCGCCGCCAACCCCACCCGCCTGGCCAGCCACGCGGATGGTCACCGCCAACTCAGGCAGCGACTCGGCATAAGCCAACGGCAGGCGATAGCCCAGCCAGCCGGGCCGCGCCTGCGGCGCGAGCTGCTCCGCATAACGCACCACCACCCGCTTGGCGCCCTGGGCGGGCAGGGGATAAACCCGCAGCTTGTAGTTGTCGCCCTGGGTCTGCGACAGCAGGGCCGGGTCGATGCGCGCCCGCGTCACGTCTTCGAACACCTGCTCGCCGCGCGCCTTGTCGACCACGACCGCTTCGCGCATCGCGCCGTTCTCCACCTGCATCGCCATGCCGACGACGCCCTGGCCCTCCAGCAGCGGGAACTGCAGCTCGCCCTCCAGCACCCGGGCATTCGGGTTGAAGAACTCCAGCTCCACCGAAGTGAGCGCCAGGCGCCCCGAGATTTCGGCGGAGATGCGCACCGCGCGCAGCTGCACCGGCGATGCCGCGCCCTGCACCAGCAGCCGCGGCGGCCGGATGTCGGGCCAGGGCGCGACGCCGGCGACCTGCTTCGTCTGCGCCTGCAAGGGGCCGCCGGCCAGGCACAGCACCGCCGCGCCACCGGCGCCGCCGAGCAGCAGCCTGCGCCGGCTGAGGGTGAAAACATCCGCCATCTTCTTTCTCCTTTTTGTTCCCGAAGTGGAACGGCGGAGCCCCGGTGCAAGCCCGCACCGCCCGCCGCTTGGAGGCTGATACGGGCCGGCGCGGGGGATGGGGTGAAGGCGGGCGGAAATAGTCCGAAAAACTCAGGCGACCGCGGCGGCGGCGCCGCGATCCAGCCCCGCCAGGCAGATGTCGTACAAGGCGGCGACGAGGTCGGCCTGCGTGACCATGCCCACCAGCCGGCGCTCGGCGTCGAGCACCGGGATGTGGTGGTGGCCGGCGTCCGACATCAGCGGCACCAGTTCGACGGCCGGCGTCGACTCCAGCGCGGTGCGGACCTTGCCGCTCATGATCTGGCCGACGACTTCATGCTTGTCCGAATGGGTGTTCGGCGTGCGCCGCAGGAAGGCCCGCAGCCTCGTTGCCAGGCCGGGCTGGTCCTGCAGGCCGGCATGGCGCAGGAAGTCGGACCGCGTCACGATGCCCACCACATGCCGCGCCCGGTTGACCACCGGCAAGGCATGCACCGCATGCGCCTGCATCAGCTGCCAGGCCTCGGCCAGCTCGGTGCCGAACTCCACGCTGACCACGTCCCGGGACATGATGGCCGCGCAGCGGGTGTC
>CBJNAE010000185.1:0-8185 GCA_966433995.1 uncultured Ideonella sp.
GCCATGTTCGAAGGCGCGGGTTTCACGGTCAACACCTACCCCTATTACGACGCGGCCACCGGCGGTTTGAAGTTCGCCGAGATGCTCGCCACGTTCAAGACCCTGCCCGAGCAGAGCATCGTGCTGCTGCACGCCTGCTGCCACAACCCGACCGGTGTCGACCTCAGCGCCGCACAGTGGGCCGAGCTGATCCCGGTGATCCAGTCGCGCCGCCTGCTGCCTTACCTCGACATCGCCTACCAGGGCTTCGGCGACGGCATCGAGGAAGACGCCGCGGCGATCCGCGCGCTGGCGGCGGCGGGCGTCAGCTTCTTCTGCGCCAGCTCCTTCTCCAAGAGCTTCTCCATCTACGGCGAGCGTTGCGGCGCTCTCAGCGTGGCCTGTCCCGACAAGGCGCAGGCCGAACTGGTGCTGGGTCAGCTCAAGGCCACGATTCGCAAGAACTACAGCAGCCCGCCCACCCACGGCGGGCAGATCGTCGCCCGCGTGCTGCAGACGCCGGCGCTGCGCCAGCAATGGGCCGACGAACTGGGTGCGATGAGGGTCCGCATCCAGGCCATGCGCCAGCGCCTGCACGACGTGCTCAGCGAAAAGCTGCCGGGCCGCGATTTCAGTTATTTCCTGAAGCAGCGCGGCATGTTCAGCTACACCGGCCTGAGCGCCGCGCAAGTCGACCGCTTGCGCGAAGAGCATGCGGTCTACCTTGTGCGTTCCGGGCGCATGTGCGTCGCTGGCCTGAATTCCAACAATGTGGAAGCCACGGCAGTGGCGATGGCCGCGGTGTTGGCGTCGACCTGAGAAGGATGGGCCCGGCGGTTGCGGTGCCGGCTGAAAGCCGGTCCGCCCCCACAGCGGGTTGACCGCGGTGACCCATCCGCCTTCCGGTGAAAAGGCATGAAGAATTTGGGAGGCACAAAACAAACGGCACCCAGAGGGTGCCGTTTGTTCGTGGGGGTTGCGCCTGTGGCGCTGGAGCTCTTTGAAGCCGGGGTTCAGCCGTTGTTGCGGCGGCGCGAGGCCGCCACCGTGCCCAGCAAGGCCAGGCCGAACAGGGCGATCGTGGCGGGCTCGGACACCTTGCCGCCGGTCGACCCCACTGCCGTGCCGGCGACGGCCAGCAGCTTGAAATAGTCGTTGTTGTTGTTCAGGCCGGAGGTCGACGAGTTGGCCGAGGTGCCGAAACCGGAGTTGTAGGCGCTGACCAGCCACCAGCTGGAGCTGATGTTGGAGGCGTTGGTGACCGTCTTGGCCACGCCGACCGCCAGGTTGGCGTAGCTGCCGACCAGGGTCCAGCCGCTGGACAGCAGGCCCGACAGGCTCAGGCCGGCGATGCTGGCGGGTTGCGGGGCGGCGCCGGTGTAGGCCAGCACGCTGATGTCGGAGTCATAGCCGCCGTTCCAGCCGATGGTCACCGATTCCAGCTTGACGGTGCTGCCGAACTTCAGCGAAACCAGCTCGGTGGCGCCGGAGTTGTCGATCGCGTGGTTGGGAGAGCCGGTCGATTCACCCGCGGTGGTCATGCCGGCGCCGCTGGTGCCCTGGTTGGTGATGGCGGCGCTGGCGAAGGTGGAGCCGCTGTTGATCGCGCCGGTGCCGTCGTTCGCGATGGACCAACCGGTCATCGTGGCGTTCGGCGCACCGCCGCCCGGGTTGCCGATCACACCATTGGTCATGCTCCAGGTGGCAGCCGACGCCGACATGCCGCAAACCAGCAGTGCCGAACCCAGGACCGCGGAGGCGGCGCGACGAATTGAGGGCGACGTTTTCATTTTTGAAGGCTTCTTTGAATGGCTAACGGTCGAGGTCGGCGTCAAAAGCTAGAACCGTGCCAAGAAATCATTTCCTTATGTTTCAAGGACTTGGCGACGGCCGGGAACGCCGATTGCAAATCAGTGTAAGGATTGTCGACGATCCATGGCACCCCGCGATCAGGGGTTCAACGGGATTTATTCAATTCATTCAACAACTTATCGGCCTGGGCGAAGGAATCGAAAGTGCGCCCGGCCTTGACGGCGGCTTCCAGTTCTTCCCGGGCTTCCTGCGTCCGGCCGGCCTTGGTCAATACGCTGGCCAGGTGGAACCTGATTTCCGGGTTGGCGGGGTCGCGTAGCCGGGCGTCGCGCAGCAGCTGCAGGGCGCGGTCCGTCTGGCCGGCCTGGAACAGGGCCCAGCCGAGGGTGTCGATCACCTCGGGCTGGCTCGGTGCCGCGGCCAGTGCCTTTTCTGCCATCGCGACCGCGCCGGGATCGCCCAGCCGGGTCAATATGGTCGCCAGGTTGTTCATGGCCGGGGCATCGTTCGGCAGCGATTTCAGCAGGGCCTCGTAGGTGGCCTTGGCCTGTTTCAACAGGCCTTGGCTGGCGTAGGCCTCGGCCAGGGTGCGCCTCACGACAATGTCTTGCGGACGGGTCTGTATCCACCTTTCGGCCAGCGGCAGGGCATTTTTCGCCTCGCCTGCGGCGAGTTGCGCGCGCAGCAGGCGCAGCAGGGTGTCGGTGCCGGGCTCGACCTGGTGGGCGCGGCGGTAATGGTCGATCGCCGCGGAAACCTGCCGCCGGCTGGTGGCCGCGTCGCCCAGCAGGCTGTGGCCGATGGCCAGCTTCGGGTGCTTGTCGACGATCTCGCGGGCGCGCTTTTCCGCCTTGGCGGCGTCGCCCTGGCGCAATTCGACCTCGCTCATCAGCGCCATCGCCGGCAGGAAGTCGGGCCGGCCGGAAAGGGCCTTGTTCAGGCTGTAGGCAGCCCCCGACAGGTCATTGGCATTGATCTGCAGCGTGGCCACTTGCAGCTGGGCGGCCGCGTCGAACTCGGCGAAGCGCGCGGCGTTGGTCAGTGACGACCGGGCCCCGGCCTGGTCGCCGTTGGCCAGCAGCGCCCGGCTCGTGGCCAGCAGCACGCTGACGTCTTCCGGCGGGGATTTGGCCGCCAGCCGCTTGGCCGCGTCCAGCGCGGCCACCGGTTGCGACTGCCTCAGGTGGAAATCGACCAGGGCCAGCCCGGCGCGGGTGCTGCGGGGCCCTTCCGCGTCGTTGGCTTTCTCCAGCCAGCGCAGCACCTCTTCGCGCTGGCCGCGCTGCTGCGCCAGCACCGCCATCTCGAAGATCGCGTCGGCGTTCTTCTCGTCGGCCTTGAGGACGGCGGCCAGCCGCGCCTGGGCGCTGTCGAAGGCGCGCGTGCGGATGTCGAGCCGGGCCAGGTTCAGTTGCGCGGACACCAGGCCGGCGTCCAGCTTGAGCGCCTGCTCGAACGACGCGCGCGCGGCGTCCACCTGGTTGGCGTCGCCCCGCGCCATGCCCAGCAGGTTGTGGAAGCTCGGGTTGTTGGGCTGGCGCTTGACCAGGTTGTCCGCCACGGCCACCGCCTTGTCCGCCTGGCCGCCGCGCAGGTAGAGGTTGACCAGCGCCATGCCGGCGCGCAGCTGGCCCGGGTCTTTGCGCCAGGCCTGCTCCAGTTGCGGCAGCGCCTGGCCGGCCTGCTTGCCGCCGATCAGGCTCAGGCCCAGCGCGGTGCGGAAGGCCGGGTCGTCGCTGTTCTTCAGCGCGTCCTGCATCAGGTTGGTGGCGCGGTTGTGGCGGCCCTGGGCCATGTAGGCCGAGGCCAGCAGTGTCATCGCCTGGGAGTCGGCCGGCTGGGCGGCCACATAGCCCTCCAGGACCGACACCGCGCGGGCGACGTCAGGCTCGTCGAGATAGAGCTGGGCCAGCAGTTTGGAAACCGCGCTGTTGCCGTGCACCTTCTGGAAGGTTTCCAGGTAGGCCTTGGCCTTGTCGCGCTGGCCCAGGCCGAAATGCGCCATGCCGTTGAGCATGAGCAACTGGGGCCGATAGCGGATGAAGTCGATCGGCACCGGGTCGATCAGGTTGGTGACTTCGGCCAGCAGCTTGTTCACCGCTTCCTTCTTGCCTTCGCGTTCGGCCAGCAGCGCTTGCAGGTAGGCGCCCCGCGGTTCGCGCGGCGCGAAGCGGCGCAGCTCGGCGGCGTCGGCGGCGGCTTCCTGCATCTGGCCGGCGTCGATGCGCAGGCCGATGCGCGCCACCCGCGCCTCGACGTGGTTGGCGTTGATGGAAAGCGCCTGGTCGTAACCGGCCATCGCGTCCTTCAGGTTGCCCTGGACGTGGGCGACCGCGCCTTTCTGGTACCAGGCTTCGGGCGAGCGCGGCGCCAGCGCGAGGGCCTTGTCGACCGCGGCCTGGGCCTGTGCGAACTGGCGGGTGCGGATGCGGATGGACACCTCGGCCAGCCAGGTGTCGGGCCATTTCGGGTCCATCGCGCGGGCGGACTCGATGCCGGCCAGCGCGCCGCGGATGTCGCCCAGATCGGCCATGGCGGAGGCGCGCACCAGTGTCAACTGCATTGCCTCGGCGGTCGGCAGGCCGGCGGGGCTGAATTGGGGCTGGTCCAGCAACTGCCGCTGCTTGCCCTGGCCGACGTAGGCGTTGGCCAGGGGGACGACCACCTCGGCGCGGCTGACGCCCAGCCGCAGCGCCTCGGCCAGCGCGACTTCGGCGGCGGCCATTTCGCCATTGGCCAGCAGCGCCTTGCCCAGCAGCACCTGCACCGGCAGCATGTTCTTGTCGATCTGCAGCGCGTTCTTCAGCTGGATGATGGCGCCGGGCATGTCGCGCTTCTCGTAGCGGGTCAGCGCGTCTTCGTAATAGCGCGAAGCCTTGGGGTCGGCGGCGGCCCAGGCCGTGGGCAGGGCGGCGCTGGCGGCGATCAGGAAGGCGCCCGCCCAGCGGGAGGCGCCCGAGCCGGAAGAACCGCGGGGGGGGATTGGATTTCGCATGGGTGATGGGCCCTGGGGTGCCTGTCGCGCGGGTCGCGGGTCCGGTCCCTCCGAATGGGACGCCGACGGGCGGGTGGCGCGGCGGGGGCCGCGCCGTGAGGCGCAGGATGTT
The DNA here is from genome assembly GCA_966433995.1 of uncultured Ideonella sp. Classification (GTDB taxonomy): domain Bacteria; phylum Pseudomonadota; class Gammaproteobacteria; order Burkholderiales; family Burkholderiaceae_C; genus JANPCX01. Next base: position 4,899 of record CBJNAE010000185.1, read on the forward strand.
AGCGCACGCATTGACCGCGCCAAGGGAAAGAAATCACGCTTTGCGGTCGCGCCGCCGAACCGCTTTCAAAGCCAGCGCGGACCGTGCTCGCCGTCACGGCGCCCATCACCATGCGGCATGCCGGTGAAATGCCCTTCGACTAACATGCCCAATTCACCGAGCGCTTCCGAATTCCCTTGCCCATGACCAACCCGACCGAAACGCCGATCAAAACAGCCGTGAAGCCCGGTGCGGAGATGCGCGCCAGCTTCCGTCGAGTCGTCTCGCTCAGAGCGCGCGTATTGGTGGAAGGCGGCGCCATGATCGACGGCCGGACCCAGGACTTGAGCACCGGCGGCGTCGGGCTCTTGCTGAGCAAGCCCCTGGTGCTGCAGACCAAGGTCCAGGTCGCGATCCAACTGCCCAAGCCCAAGGCGCCGGGCCAATACGAGGTGATCACCGGCCCGGCCAAGGTGGTGTTCCAGGTGCTGCGCGGCGGCGACTACCAGATCGGCCTGCAGTGGCTCAGCCTGGACAGCAAGACACTGTCCTTCCTGCAGGCCTTCACCGAGCAGGCCGGCAAGCCCAAGCTGTTCTGACCGCCGTCCCGATCAGGGCTGCGGCGGCTTGGCCGCCGCCAGCGCGGCCCGCTGCGCGGCCGCCTCCCGCAGGGCCTTGAGCTTCTCCCGCGGGTCTTCCTTGGCCTTGACCTCGTGCAGCTTCATCTCGCCGATGAAGCGGCTGGGCACGCCTTGCACGGTGTCGCGCCCTTTCTTGCGGCGGCGCAGGGTGCTCACGGCCAGGCTCAGGCGGGCGCGGGTGATGCCCACGTACATCAGCCGGCGCTCTTCCTCCAGGCGCTCGGGTGTCATTTCCTCGTCGTCGCTCTTGAAGGGCAGCAGGCCCTCGTTGACGCCGGCGAGCACCACGTAGGGCCACTCCAGGCCCTTGGAGGCGTGCAGCGTGCTCAGCGTGACCTGGTCCTGCTCGTCGCCGCGCTCGGCCAGGCTGATGATGACGCTGATGGACTGCGCCACTTCCAGCACGGTCTTCTTCTCGGCCTCGACGCTCACGCCGCCGTCGTTCTCGATCTGGCCGCCGCAGCGCTTGGCCACCCAGTCGACGAAATCCAGCACGTTGCTCCAGCGGGCGGCGGCGAGCTTCTCGCTGTCCTCGCCCTCCATCAGGTGCTTCTCGTAATCGATGTCTTTCAGCCAGCCCATGAGCAGCGCCTTGGCGTCCTCGGCGCCTTCGGTGTGGCGGGCGCGGTATTCCAGGTCGTTCACGTAGCGGCCGAACTCGTGCAGCGAGCCCACGGCGCGGGCGTTCAGCACCGTGCCCAGGCTCTCGGCGAACAGCGCCTCGTAGAGGCTCACCTTCCATTTGCCGGCGAACTCGCCCAGGCCGGCCAGCGTCTGGTGGCCGATGCCGCGCTTGGGCGTGGTCACGGCGCGCAGGAAGGCCGGGTCGTCGTCGTTGTTCACGAGCAGGCGCAGCCAGGCGCACAGGTCCTTGATCTCGGCGCGGTCGAAGAAGCTTTGGCCGCCGGAGACCTTGTAGGGGATGTTGGCCTTGCGCAGCGCCTTCTCGAAGACCCGGGCCTGGTGGTTGGCGCGGTAGAGGATGGCGAAGTCGCTGAAGCGGGCGTCGGCCTGCAGGCCGCGGCGCGCCTGGATGGCTGCCACGGCGCGCTCGGCCTCGTGTTCCTCGCCGTCGCATTCGAGCAGCTTCACCGGCTCGCCGTCGCCCAGGTCGCTCCAGAGCTTCTTGTCGAACAGCTTGGGGTTGTGGCCGATCACCTGGTTGGCCGCGCGCAGGATGTGGCCGGTGGAGCGGTAGTTCTGCTCCAGCGGGATCACCTTGAGCAGCGGGTACTCCTGCGGCAGCCGCTTCAAGTTCTCGATGGTGGCGCCGCGCCAGCCGTAGATGCTCTGGTCGTCGTCGCCCACCGCGGTGAACATCGCCGCCTCGCCGACAAGCGACTTGAGCAACTCGTACTGCGTGGCGTTGGTGTCCTGGTATTCGTCGACCAGCACGTAGCGCAGGATGCCCTGCCACTTGGCGCGCGCCTCGGCGTCGCGCTGCAGCAGCTTGTGCGGCAGGCCGATCAGGTCGTCGAAGTCGACCGCCTGGTAGGCGGCCAGGCGCTCCTCGTAGCGCTTCATCACCTGGGCGGCGACGCGGTCGTCCTCGCTGTCGGCCTGGGCCGCTGCGGCGGCGCTGTCCAGGCCCTGGTTCTTCCACAGGCTGATGGTCCACTGCCAGCGCCGCGCCAGCGCGTTGTCGCTGCTGCCGCCGGCGTCCTTCAGCACGCCCAGCACGTCGTCGCTGTCGAGGATGCTGAACTGCTCCTTCAGCCCCAGGCGCTCGCCCTCGGCGCGCAGGATGCGCACGCCCAGCGAATGGAATGTGCTCACCACCAAGTGCTTGGCGGCGCGCGGCCCGACCAGCTCCTTGGAGCGCTCGCGCATCTCCTGCGCCGCCTTGTTGGTGAAGGTGATGGCGGCGATCTGGCCCGGCTCGTAGCCGGCCTGCAGCAGCCGGGCGATCTTGTGGGTGATGACGCGGGTCTTGCCCGAGCCGGCGCCGGCCAGCACCAGGCAGGGGCCGCCGAGGTGGTGGACCGCCTCCAGCTGCGCGGCGTTCAGGGTGGGGGGGCTGCTCAAGGGGGGCTGCTCAAGGGGGACTGCTCGGAAGGCGCGTCGCGGCGGTGGACGCCGGCGCGCAGGGGAGGGATGGGAACGTCGGAGGGCGAATCATAGGAGGGAGGCGACAGCTTGGTGCCCGCCCGGCCGGTCAAGGGGCCTGTAGGAGCGGCTTCAGCCGCGATCTCGGTGCGCCGCATCGCGGCTGAAGCCGCTCCTACAAAAAAGGTGGCCCGGGGCTGCTGTGACCGACAGCAGCGGCCGCGGGTCAATCCCTCCCCGCCGGCTCCAGCACCAGCTCGTGCCGCTTTTCGCCTGCCCACAGCGGCAGGTCTTCCACGCGGCGCCAGGGCTCGGCGAGGTTGCGGTAGAGCGGCGAGAAGAAAAGGCCCGACCGCCCGGTCGAGAACATAAGCGCGAACTTGCCGGGTCCGCCAGGTCTGGGTGCCCGCCCGGCTCGCCGACAGGTGTGTAGGAGCGGTTTCAGCCGCGATCTCGGGGCACCGCATCGCGGCTGAAGCCGCTCCTACAGAAATACAGAAAGGGTGGCCCGGGGGCCGTGGCGGTCTCGCTGTGGCCGACGGCAGCGGCCGCGGGTCACTCCCTTACCGCCGGCTCCAGCACCAGCTCGTGCCGCTTTTCGCCTGCCCACAGCGGCAGGTC
>CBJNAE010000186.1:0-8170 GCA_966433995.1 uncultured Ideonella sp.
GCGAGGTGGCCGCCCCATTCGTTGGCCTCGATCAGCACCTCGTTGGCGATGATGTCGAGCTTCTTCTGCACCTCGCCCTGCACGTTCTCGGAGCCGGCGCTGCCCAGCACGCCGCCGAGCGCGCCCTTGTTGACGCTGATGCTGATGCCTTTGCAGGCGCGGGCGACGACCTCGATCAGCAGGCGCAATTGCGCCGGGATGTGGCCGTTGTGGCGCTGCTGTTCGACCAGGTAGCGGGTCAGGCTGATGTTCTTGCTCATGGTGAAGGGGAGGGGGATGAAGATGAAGGGGAAGCGGCCGGCGCGTCCGCCGCGGACGCCAGCGCATGGCTGATGATCTCGCGCACGTCGCGGGACAGGTCGGGCTTGGCGGCCACGCGCAGCAGCGCCGCGTGGGCGGCCGCGCGGTAGGGCTCGGCCAGCTTGGTCCAGCGGTCCATCACGCGGGCCATGCGCGCGGCCAGCTGCGGGTTGGCGGCGTCCAGGTCGAGCACGCGGTCGGCCCAGAAGGCGTAGCCGGCCCCGTCGGCGCGGTGGAAGGCGCCGGGGTTGCCCGCGCACAGCGCGGCGATCAGGCTGCGCGCGCGGTTGGGGTTCTTCAGGCTGAAATCGGGGTGCAGCATCAGCGCCTTGGCGCGGGCGAAGACCTGGCCGTCCTTCTCGGGTGCGGTGGCCTGCAGCGTGAACCACTTGTCGATCACCAGGGCTTCGTTGCGGAACAGGTCGTAGAAGCGGGCGAGCGCCGGCGCCGCGAGTTCGGCGTGGGAATTCACCAGCGCGCTGAGCGCGCTCAACCGGTCGGTCATGTTGCCGGCGTCCTTGAAGCGCTGGTAGGCGCGGCCCGGCCAGACGGTGTCGCCGGTGGCGGCGGCGTCCAGGCAGAGCATGGACAGCGCCAGGCCGGTCAGCGCGCGCTTGCCGCTGGACACCGCGTCGGGCGAATAGCCGCCCGGCGTGGCGTGGTTCTCGACCGCCCAGGCCCAGTCGTCGCGCAGGCCCTGGGCCAGCTGCAGCCGCAGGCCCTGGCGCGCGGCGTGGATGCGCTGCGGGTCGACGACCTCGAGCTGCTCGGCCACGTAGACCTCGCTCGGCAGCGTCAGCACCAGTTCCTTGAAGGCGGCGTCGAGGCCGGGGTCGCGCAGCACGGCGCGCATCGCCTCAACGAAGGGTTCGTCCAGTTGCGGCGGCGCGTCTGCCTTGACGGCGGCGAGCAGGCGGGCCAAAGCCAGGCGCTGGCCGGCCTCCCAGCGGTTGAAGGCGTCGCTGTCGTGGCGCAGCAGCGTCAGCAGCGCGCCCTCGTCCAGGCCGTCGGCCAGCACCACGGGCGCCGAGAAGCCCCGCAGCAGCGAAGGCACCGGCTCCTCGTCGACGTTGACGAAGGTGAAGAAGTGGCGCGCCTCGCTGAGCACCAGGACGCGGTCGGCGGTGGCCTGGGCCTCGCCCTCCAGCTGCACCGGCAGCGGGTTGCCGCTGCGGCCCACCAGGCCGAGGGCGACGGGGATGACGAAGGGCTTCTTCTCGGGCTGGCCCGGCGTCGGCGCGGTGGACTGGTCGAGCATCAGCGTGTAGGTGCGCGATGGAGCGTCGTAGCGGCCGCGCGCGCCGACGCGCGGCGTGCCGGCCTGGGCGTACCAGCGCTTGAACTGCGGCAGCAGTTCGGCGAGCTTCGAGCCGGGGTTGGCGTCGGCGATGGCCTGGGCGAAGTCGTCGCAGGTGACGGCCTGGCCGTCGTGGCGTTCGAAGTAGAGCGACATGCCCTTGGCGAAGCCGTCGCGGCCCACCAGCGTCTGCATCATGCGCACCACCTCGGAGCCCTTCTCGTAAACGGTGGCGGTGTAGAAGTTGTTGATCTGCTCGTACTGGTCGGGCCGCACCGGGTGGGCCATCGGGCCGGCGTCCTCGGGGAACTGCACCTGGCGCAGGCCGCGCACGTCCTCGATGCGCTTGACGGCGCGGGCCGACTCGCCGCCGGCCATGTCCATGCTGAACTCCTGGTCGCGGAAGACGGTCAGGCCCTCCTTCAGGCTGAGCTGGAACCAGTCGCGGCAGGTGACGCGGTTGCCCGTCCAGTTGTGGAAGTACTCGTGGCCGATGACGCTCTCGATGCCGGCGTAGTCGGCGTCGGTGGCGGTGGCGGGGTTGGCCAGCACGTACTTGGTGTTGAAGATGTTCAGGCCCTTGTTCTCCATCGCGCCCATGTTGAAGTCGCCGACGGCGACCACCATGAAGCGCTCCAGGTCCAGCGGCAGCTTGAAGCGCACTTCGTCCCAGACCACGCTGGCGATGAGCGAATTCATCGCGTGCTCGGTCTTGTCGAGGTCGCCGCGGCGCACGAAGATCTGCAGCAGGTGGTCTTTCCCGCCGCGGGTGCGGATGTGCTGCTCGCGCGCCACCAGGTCGGCCGCCACCAGCGCGAAGAGGTAGCTCGGCTTGGGGAAGGGGTCATGCCATTTCGCGAAGTGCCGCCCGCCGTCGAGTTCGCCTTGCTCGACCAGGTTGCCGTTGGACAGCAGCACCGGGTAGGCCCGCTTCGGCGCGCGCAGGGTGACGGTGTAGACCGCCATCACGTCCGGCCGGTCGAGGAAGTAGGTGATGCGGCGGAAGCCCTCGGCCTCGCACTGGGTGAAGAAGCCGCCGCTGGAGGTGTACAGCCCCGACAGCTCGGTGTTCTTCTCGGGCGCGCAGGTGTTGCGGATCTCCAGCAGGAAAGGCTCCTGGCCGAGCTCCTGCACGCTGTCGATCACGAGCATCTGGTCTTCGGTGCGGAACGAGACGCTTTGGCCGTTGACCAGCACCCGCAGCAGGTTCAGGCCCTCGCCGTGCAGGCGCAGCGGCTGCGCGGCGACCGCCGGGTTACGCTGCAATTGCATGCGGTTGATGACCAGGGTCTTGGCCGGGTCCAGGTCGAAGCTGAGGTCGACCGTCTGGATCAGGTAGGCCGGCGCGACGTAGTCCTCGCGGCGGATCAGGGTGGAGCTGCTGCCTTCACGCATGGTTTTCTCTTCCTGGCGAACGAACGGGTGACGGGCACCCGATAGGCTGATGAATGGGCCGCCGCGGGTGCGCCCGGCGGACGCACCCGGCGGCGGAACCGGTCAGACCCCCTGCTTGAGGCTGGCCTCGATGAACGCGTCGAGGTCCCCGTCCAGCACCTTCTGGGTGTTGGAGACCTCGAAGTTGGTGCGCAAATCCTTGATGCGGCTCTGGTCCAGCACGTAGGAGCGGATCTGGTGGCCCCAGCCGACGTCGGTCTTGGTGTCTTCCAGCTTCTGCTGCTCTTCCTGGCGCTTGCGCATCTCGTGGTCATAGAGGCGCGAGCGCAGGCGCTTCCAGGCGACGTCGCGATTGCTGTGCTGGCTGCGGCCGTCCTGGCACTGCACGACGATGCCGGTCGGGATGTGCGTCAGCCGCACCGCCGAGTCGGTCTTGTTGATGTGCTGGCCGCCGGCGCCGCTGGCGCGGAAGGTGTCGGTGCGCACGTCCGCCGGGTTGATCTCGATCTCGATGGAGTCGTCGATCTCGGGGTAGACGAAGAGCGAGGCGAAGCTGGTGTGGCGGCCGCCGGAGGAGTCGAACGGGCTCTTGCGCACCAGGCGGTGCACGCCGGTCTCGGTGCGCAGCAGGCCGAAGGCGTATTCGCCCTCCACCTTGATGGTGGCGCTCTTGATGCCCGCCACGTCGCCGGGCGTCTCGTCTTCCATCGTGGTCTTGAAGCCTTTGCGCTCGGCGTACTTCAGGTACTGGCGCAGCAGCATGCTGGCCCAGTCGCAGGCCTCGGTGCCGCCGGCGCCGGCCTGGATGTCGATGAAGCAGTTGCTCGGGTCGGCCGGGTTGTTGAACATGCGGCGGAATTCGAGCTTGGCGACCACCTCCTCCAGCTTGGCGGCCTCGGCTTCGATCGCCAGCAGCGAGCCGTCGTCGCCCTCTTCCTTGGCCATCTCGAACAGCTCGGTGTGGTCGGCCAGGTTGCCGGTCAAGTGGTTGATGGTCTCCACCACGTTGTCCAGCTCGCGCTTTTCGCGGCCGAGTTCCTGCGCCCGCTTGGGCTCGTTCCAGACGTTGGGGTTCTCCAGGGCGGCGTTGACTTCGTTCAGCCGCAATGCTTTGCGGTCGTAGTCAAAGATACCCCCGAAGGTCGACAGTCCGGCGGGACAGGTCGGCCAAAGTGTTGCCAATGGTGTTGATGTGTTCGACGTCCATGCGCTTGATTTCCAAAGGGATTTTGCAAAGGGAGCGATTTTCGCACGGGTGCCATGACCCACCCCCTGACTTAGGTGGTGTCATGCCGCGGCAGGGCAGCCATACTCCCGCCTCGCATGAAACCCCTGGTTTTCCCTGATCCCCGTTCGCCGACACCGTCGCGCCGCTTCGGCGCGGCCTGGTGCCGAGCGGCCGCGCTGGGATTGGTCGCTGCCACGGCGCTGCCGGGCTGGGCGGCGCCCTCGGAGGGAGACGTGCCACCGGTCTGGCTGGAACTGCGCACCCAGGCCGTCGCCTACGAGCACGGCCAGCAAGGGCTCGCCAAGGACGGCCAACGCGCCGCCGACCTGTACTGCCAGGCGGCCAAGCTGGGCGATCCCGAATCGCAGTTCAACCTGGGCTGGATGTACGCCCACGGCCGCGGCGTGCCGCGCGACGACCGGCTCGCGGCCTTCTTCTTCCGGTCCGCGGCGGAGCAAGGCATCGCCCAGGCCCAGCGCATGCTCGCGCTGGTGGGCGAGCCGGCCGACGAAGTCCCCGCCTGCCTGCGCGATCCCGAGCCTGCCGCCGCGGCCGAGCCGGAGCCCGCGCCGGTGCAACCGCCTCCGCCGATCAACGCGCCCAAGCCGATCGCCGAGATGGTGAAGAAGCTGGCGCCGGGTTTCCGCGTCGACCCGCAGTTGGTGCTGGCCATCATCAAGGCGGAATCCAATTTCGACCCATTGGCGGTCTCGCCGAAGAACGCGATGGGCCTGATGCAATTGATCCCTGAAACCGCGGCCCGCTTCAATGTGAGCGACCCCTTCGACGTCAAGCAGAACATCCGCGGCGGCATGGCCTACCTGCGCTGGCTGCTGGCGTATTTCGAAGGCGACCTGGCGCTGGTGGCCGCGGCCTACAACGCCGGTGAAGGCGCGGTGGAGCGCTACCGCGGCGTACCGCCTTTCGGCGAAACCCAGGCCTATGTGGCCCGCGTGCTGAAGTCCGTCGGCACGTTGATGCACCCGTTCGATGCGAAGGTGACCGCGCCGTCGCCGCGCCTGGGCAAGACACGCCTGGCCGCAGCCAAGGATTGACGGCCCGGCCCGCCGCCGGTCAACCGCTGGACAGCAGCACGAGTTTCTCGGGCGAGACCCGCACCTTCAGCGACTTCTCGGAAATGATTCCGACGATGGCGAACTCGCGCACCGCGGTGTTGCGCCTCGTCGGTTCGATCAGCGCGATGCCTTCGCGGTTGGTCAACGCGGCCACGAGCGGCGTGTTGGCGTTGGCGCCGCGCTTGACGACCACGCCGGACTCGCCCGACGCCAGCTTCACGAACGATCCCGGTGGATAGATGCCGAACTCCTTGATGATGGCCGTGGCCGTCGGGTGGCCCTGGTCCTGCAGGAAGATCGAACGGCCCGCCTCGTTGGCGGGCAGGGCGCCGCGGCTCACCCGGCCGGCGAGTTTGGCGGTGTAGATGTCCACCCGCCGCAGCAGATCGGCGATGGGGCTCACTTCCTGCAGCTTGTTGGGGTAGCCGGTGCCGCCGGCGATCTCGTGGTGCTGCGACACGGCGTCGAGCCAGGCCGAATCGGTGACGCCGGAGGCTTCGAGCATCTCGCGGCTGCGCGTCGGGTGTTCGTTGATCGCTTCGCGCTGGTTCTGCGTCGGCGCGGTGACCTGCGTCGCCAGCCGGGCTTGCAGTTCCAGCATCGACAGGTTCATGGTCAGCGCGGCCTTGAAGACGCGCATCTTGTCGTCGTTCTGCCAGCCCAGTCGCTGCGCGACGAGCAGCCCCGCGATGGCCGCATGCACCGAATGGCTCACGCCATAGTGCTGTTTGCCGGCGACTTCCTGGCGCAGCACCTGGAAAATGGCCAGGTCGGGGTCGCGGTCGACCAGCGCTAGGATGGGCCGCGCTGTCTCTTCGAGGGAAGCCTGGAAGTCGGCCGCGATCGACGACTTGAGCGTGCGGCCGACGCGATCCACCGATTCGTTCCAGATGCCGGGCAGGCGTTCGGGCGGCGCGTCGGCCACTTCGCTGCGCAGGTTTCGGATTTCCTCGGCGTCGACCAGCGCGCCGCGCTCCATGAGGGTTTGCAATTGGTCTTCGGTGCTGATCACCTGGCCGCGCGCCAACAGCAGCGTGCCATCCGCATTGCGGATGTTGAAAGGCAGGGGCAAACCTACCTTGATGCGCTGCTTGACCGCGGTCAGTGGTGAGCATTCCATGACATGAAAGCCTCAGAGCTCCGGGTATCCGGTGTGGAACACCCGGAGAAAAGGGGCGGTCACCGGGAGATATTTGTTATTTCAGGATAACTTGAATCATCCTTTTCAAGTTATTGATTTGATACGGAATTCGATGCTATTTGTCGTGCTGTTCACGCGGGGCGACAACCCAGGAGGATGAATCATGGAAAACCCGCAGGTGCCACTGGAATTAATGTTTGATTTGTTTGATTGAATCCCTGAATGGGCTTGCCCCCACCAAATGAGATCCCTTGCGGGCAACTGTGAAAACATGCCTGACGGACGCCCCGGAAATGCAGTGAGAATTTGACCCCGCCCTCAGGCTCGCGCGACCGAGCGGGCCGACCGGAAGCCCGCCGGCGTCTGCGGGCCACGCCATCCGAATCCGGCGGGGGCCAGGCCCGAGCCCGGGCGACCATGAAGAAGGGATTGGGAACCGATGCTGCCTCCGCCTGTCGCCGTTTCACGCCGAGCCGCCGAATGGTGGGCGCTGTCCGCGGCATTCGCGGCGCTCGGCGCTGCGGGTTTTCTCGTGCTGGCGCGCGAGGCCGCCCCCTCCGCCGCGATGCGGCCCTGGGTCGTGGCGCTCCTTGCTCTCTATGCGCTTTGCGCCGCACTGGCCGCCTTGGCGCTGGGCCTGGCGCAGAAGCAGCGCGGGCGGGGGCCCCAGACGCGCCCGCAAGGCGGCGGGCAGCGCCTGGAGAGCGATGAAGACGTCCAGCGGGCCCTGAGCGGCGCGGACCTCGGCCTGTGGGACCTGGATGTCGAAAGCGGCCGCCTGAACCTCGATGCGCGCGGCTGCGCGATGCTCGGCTACGGCCCCGGCGAGAACGTCGACCATTTCGGCGCATGGCGGGCGCTGGTCCACCCCGACGACGCGCCGGCCGTGGACTCGGCCATCGAAGAACACCTCGGCGGCCGCTCGCCGTCTTGCAGCGTGGAACACCGCTCCCGCCACAAGCAAGGCCATTGGGTCTGGCTGCTCAGCCGGGCCAAGGTGACGGTGCGCGACGCCGGCGGCGCGCCACTGCGCATGGTCGGCACGCAGATGGACATCACCCCGCGCAAGGAGGCCGAATCCGCACTGCAGCGCGCCAACCAGCAACTGGTCCAGCTCGTCCACGTCGACGCGCTGACGCATTTGGCCAACCGCCGCCTGTTCGATTCGACGCTGCGCCAGGAATTCGCCCGCGGCTCGCGCGACATGGAGCCGCTGGCGGTGCTGATGGTCGACATCGACCATTTCAAGCCGTACAACGACCGCTACAGCCAGGCCGAAGGGGACAAAGCCTTGTCGCGCGTGGCCGGGCTGCTGCGCCACAGCGCGCACCGCACCGGCGACCTCGTCGCCCGCTACGGCGGCGAGGAGTTCGTCATCCTCCTGCCCAATACCGGCCTTGCCGGGGCTCAGACGGTGGCCCGGCGCTGCGTCGCGGCCGTCGCGCAGGCGCGCATCCCGCACGCGGCGTCGCCGGTCGCCGCCTGGGTGACGGTCAGCGTCGGCGTGGCCGGCGTGGCCTGCGACCAGCGCGACGACCCGATGCGGCTGGTGCGCCTGGCGGAAGAGGCCCTCCACCTGGCCAAGCAGGCGGGCCGCGACAGGTGCGAGTCCGCGCCGGCCCAGCAGGCCGCCGCGGGCGCGGTCTAAGGCGGACGCGCCGTCCCTTGTAGGAGCGGCTTCAGCCGCGATGCGGTGCGCCGCGATCGCGGCTGAAGCCGCTCCTACAAAAAAG
>CBJNAE010000187.1:0-8103 GCA_966433995.1 uncultured Ideonella sp.
TCCCGCACCAGTCGCGGCCCGGCATGCATGACCTGTTCGGCAGTGAGCGGGCGCAGGTCCTGGCCCTGCTCGACCAGCCGGCGCAAGTCACCGTCGGTGAAGATGCCCAGCACCTTGCCGGAATCGTCGGCGACGGCGGTGGCGCCCAGGCCCTTGCGCGTCATCTCGCGCATCACCTCGATGAGCGGCGTGCCCGGCGGCACGCGCGGCACCGCGTCGCCCGAGCGCATCACGTCGCGCACATGGGTGAGCAGCTTGCGGCCCAGGCTGCCGCCGGGGTGCGAGCGCGCGAAGTCCTCGGCCTTGAAGCCGCGGGCGTCCAGCAGCGCCACGGCCAAGGCGTCGCCCAGCGCCATCTGCGCGGTGGTGCTGGCGGTGGGCGCCAGGTTCAGCGGGCAGGCCTCCTGGTCGACGGCGCTGGACAGCACCCAGTCGGCGTGCAGCGCCAGCTCGGACTCGGGCCGGCCCGTCATCGCCACCACCGCCACCTGCATGCGCTTGAGGATGGGCAGCACCGCCATCAGCTCGTCGCTCTGGCCGGAGTTGGAGATGGCCAGCACGATGTCGCCGCGCGTGACCATGCCCAGGTCGCCGTGGCTGGCCTCGGCCGGGTGCACGAACATCGCCGGCGTGCCCGTGGAGGCCAGCGTGGCGGCGATCTTGCGGCCCACATGGCCGCTCTTGCCCATGCCCATCACGACGACGCGGCCCCGGCACTCCAGCATCAGGCCCACCACGGCGGTGAAGTGGGCGCCCTGCCGCGCCTTCAGGCCGAGCAGGGCCTGGGCTTCGATGTCGAAGGTGTCGCGCGCCAATTGCAAGGCGCGCTCGGGGTCGAAAGGCGGGACGGCGGTCACGTGGCGGTGGCTTTCGTTCGGGTCGGGCGGTGGGCGGGTGACGACGGCCGGATGCGGGAAGCGGGCCGGGCCGGCGCGAGGCGGGGCGCGGGGCGTCGTTTAGGATCGGCCGATTGTAGGCACCGCCCCCCGATCGCGCAGGCGCCGGCCTGGCCCGTTATTTGCAATCGCCCCCTCCATGGCCACCACCCTCGAACTCGTCCTGCTCTACCTCGTCGCCGCGGTCGCCGGCGTGGTGCTGTGCCGGCTGGCCAAGCTGCCGCCGATGCTGGGCTACCTCGCGGTGGGCGTGGTGATCGGGCCCAACGCGCTGGCCCTGGCCAAGGACTCGGCCGGCGTCGAATACCTCGGCGAATTCGGCGTGGTCTTCCTGATGTTCGTGATCGGCCTGGAATTCAACCTGCCCAAGCTGCGCAGCATGCGCAAGCTGGTGTTCGGCCTGGGCCTGGCGCAGGTGCTGCTCACCATCGTCGGCACGGTGGCGGGCCACCACCTGCTGACCTGGGCGTTCTCGTTCACCGACCAGCCCTGGGAGCTGTCCTGGCAAGGCTCGCTGGTGCTGGCCGGCGCGATGGCGATGTCCAGCACCGCCATCGTCGTGAAGATGATGGCCGAGCGCCTGGAGCTGGAAAGCGAGCACGGCAAACGCGTGATGGGCGTATTGCTGTTCCAGGATTTGGCGGTGGTGCCGCTGCTGGTGCTGATCCCGGCGCTCAACTCCAGTGCCTCCGACCTGGCCGCCTCGCTGGCCTGGGCCGGCCTGAAGGCCGGCGGGCTGCTCGCCGTGCTGCTGGTGGGCGGGCAGAAAGTGATGCGCTGGTGGTTGACGATGGTGGCGCGCCGCAAGAGCGAGGAGCTTTTCGTCCTCAACCTGCTGCTCATCACGCTGGGCCTGGCCTGGATGACCGAGCACGCCGGGCTGTCGCTGGCGCTGGGCGCCTTCGTCGCGGGCATGCTGGTGGCCGAGACGGAATACAAGCACCAGGTGGAGACCGACATCCGGCCCTTCCACGACGTGCTGCTCGGCCTGTTCTTCATCACCATCGGCATGAAGCTCGACTGGCGGCCGGTGCTGGACCAATGGCTGCTGGTTCTGCTGCTCACCACCGTGCCGGTGGCGGCAAAGTTCCTGCTGGTGGCGGCGCTGTCGCGGCTGTTCGGCGCCCCGCCGGGCGTGGCGCTGCGCACCGGCCTGTACCTGGCCCAGGCCGGCGAGTTCGGCTTCGTGCTGCTGACGCTGGGCACGCAGCAGCAGTTGATCGCGCCGCAGTGGGTCAGTCCGGTACTGGCCAGCATGGTGTTGAGCATGCTGGCCACGCCCTTCCTGATCAACTACAGCAACGCCATCGTGGTGCGGCTGGCGGCCAGCGACTGGCTGATGCAGTCGGTGGCGATGACCACCATCGCCAAGCGCGCGATCAACGCCCAGGCCCACGTCATCATCGCCGGCTACGGCCGCAGCGGCCAGAACCTGGCCCGGCTGCTGGAGGCCGAGCGCATCGCCTACATGGCGCTGGACCTCGACGCCGACCGGGTGCGCCAAGCCGCCGCCGCCGGCCAGAGCGTGGTCTTCGGCGACGCCGCCCGGCTGCAAAGCCTGATGGCCGCCGGCCTGGCCCGCGCCAGCGCGGTGGTGGTGAGCTACCACGACACCGCTTCGGCCCTGAAGATCCTGCACCTGGTTCAGGAGCACGCGCCCAAGGTGCCGGTGATCGTGCGCACGATCGACGACAGCGACCTGGAGAAGCTGCGCGCCGCCGGCGCCACCGAGGTCGTGCCCGAAGCCATCGAAGGCTCGCTGATGCTGGCCAGCCACGCGCTGGCCCTGGTCGGCGTGCCGATGCGCCGGGTGATCCGCGTGGTGCAGGACCAGCGGGACGCGCGCTACGGCCTGTTGCGCGGCTACTTCCTCGGCGCCGACGACGACACCGTCGACGAGCACCAGACCGCCCGGTTGCAGAGCGTCACGCTGCCGGTGGCCGCGGCCTGCCTCGGGGAGACCATCGGCCACCAGGCCCTGCACGCCCTCGGCGCCACCGTGGTCTCGCTGCGCCGCGCCGCGGGTGCGGTGATGCCCGCCAGCGACGACCTCAAGCTCGCCGCCGGCGACACGCTGGTGCTGTCGGGCCTGCCCGAGTCGCTGGCGCTGGCGGAGGCCAAGCTGCTGGGGCAGGGTTGATCGCCTGTGTCCGAGCGGCGGGCCCGCCGGTCACTGGTATTTCGCCGCGCTGATGAACTGGCCGAAAGACTCGCACCAGATGACCACCGTGCCGTAGCGCGACACGTCGATGCCCGGCGGCACTGGCACCACGAAGTTCTCGAAAGTGCGCACGTCGCCGACTCGCACCATGCGGGCTTTCAGCCGGTTGAAATCGGCTTCGGTCTCCACGAACTCGGGCGACAGGTAGAGCTTGTAGTCGGGCCCCGGCGCGAGCCGGCCCACCAGCGAGATGCTGGCCTGGCCGACCGACACCGTGCCTTCGCCCCAATGGAGCAAGTCGCTGTCCTTCAGGTCGCGGCGGAAGTTGCCGGTGTAGCGCGCCGCCGAGCCCGAGGCGCCGAGTTCCTCCAGCGACGGTGGCTTGGGCGCGGTCAGCAGCGGCAGCATGTAGATGCCCAGCGCGAAGCCGGTGGCCAGGGCCGCGGCGTGCGTGAACGACAAGGCGGCGAGTTTCTTTTTTGACATGGCATGGTTCGCTTCAAAAGCTGGAGCCGGGCTGTTGGAGGAAAGCCAGTTCCTCGGCGGTGGACACGCGGCCGAGCACCGCGTTTCGGTGCGGGTAGCGGCCGAAGCGGTCGATGATGGCCTTGTGGCGCAGTTCGAAATCGAAGTTGGCCTCGGGCGCCTTCTCGCGGAAGAGCCGCTCGGCGATTTCATGGATGGAACGGGATTCGCTGTGCATGAAAGGCATGTACAGGAAGGCGCGCTGCTGCGGCGGCAAGCCGGCGTCGGCCTGGGCGGCGACGGCTTCCTGGGCCAGGGCCAGCGCCATCGGGTCGCAGGCGAAGGCGCGCGGGTCGCCGCGGTGCAAATTGCGAGAGAACTGATCCAGCACGATGATCTCGGCGAGGCGGCCCGGCGGCTGCGCCCGCCATTCGAAAAGCTCCCCCTGGGCGGCGCGGGCGTGCAGTTCGGAGAACCTTTGCGCGATCAGCGCGTCGAACGCGGGGTCGGCTTTCCACCATTGCCCGGGTGAAATTTCCTGGAACCAGAACTCAAGCACGGTGGATGGGGTCATGGCGTCTCCGGCGCGGGGGCCACAGCGTAGCCGATCGGGAAAGCCGTCCTGCAGCCGAGGGAACCACCGCCCATGAAAGGAGCGTCCGCGATGGCGAATGACGACAAACAAGGTGTTGCGGTCTCCTGGGCGCCCACCTGGAACCCGGCGGCCCAAGGCGCCGGCCTGGAACACCTGCTGCTGTCGCCCGGTTCGGCCGATGGCGTCGTGCTGGCCGTCGACGAGATGCAAGGGCCGTTCCGCCTGGCCTACCGCCTGCGATGGGATCCGGCCTCCTGGCACCTGCGCGGCGCCGAGCTTTCCGTCCGGGTCGGGCAGGGCGTGCAGGGGCGGTCGCTGGCGCTCCAGACCGACGGCCGAGGCCACTGGCGGGACGGCCGGGGCCGGACGCTCGACGAGCTCGACGGCTGCCTGGACATCGACATCTGGCCCACGCCTTTCACCAACGGCTTCCCGATCCGCCGCCAACCGTTGCGCCTGGGCGAGCGGCGGGAGTTCCTGGTGGCCTGGGTGGACGGCGTGGACCTGGGCGCGGTCAAGCCGCAGCGCCAGGCCTACACCCGCCTGGCCGAGCGGCGCTACCTGTTCGAAAGCCTGGACGGCAGCGGCTTCAGCGCCGAACTGCCCGTGGACGCGGACGGGCTGGTGCTCGACTACCCGGGCTTGTTCCGCAGGGTGCCGATTTAGGAGGCGCCGGTGTGTCGATTCTGAAGTTCGTTGAAAAGCCGGTGGTGACGGGCAATGAAGTCAAAAACTCTCTTCTGGTTCCGGAGCGCTGCGCTGGGGGTGGGATGCCCTGCGCAGTGAGGTCAAGGAGGAGCGGGGCGAAGCCCCGCGGGGGACACGAACGGAGCAGGGCATCCCACTCCCAGCGCAGCGCGATTGCACCGTCCCACCACGCGCCGGCCCTGCGCAACCCAACCTCAATCGAAGAAATCGCTGAGCCAGGATTTCTTGCGGTGGCCGCCGTACCGATGTTGCTTGCCGAAATCCGAATCGTCGAAACCGCGCTGGTCGAAACTGCGTTGGCTGGGGTGCGGTGCCTGCGGTTGGGGCGGATGGTGGCGGGAGGTCTCGTGGGTTAGCGGCGGGTTGGCCGACAGCTGCAGCAGCTTGTCGAGTTCCCCGCGGTCCAGCCAGACGCCGCGGCATTGGGGGCAGTAGTCAATCTCGACGCCTTGCCGTTCGGACATCAACAAAGTGGAATCGGGGCAGGTGGGGCATTTCATCGGTGGATCCCTCCGGAGGGTTGAGACTTGCGATCCGACCACGGCCGGTGGGCCGAAGTTCCAATGCCCTTCGGCGCCGAGGGGCCATCCGGGGCGTTGCGCCGCGCCCCGGCCGGGCTGGCGGCGCTATCGTGCGGCCTTTCTTCCTCCATGGCATCACGCGTCATGTCGCACACCTCGCACCAGTTCGTCGAATTCATCGCCGAGCAACTCGCCGGCACCCCCGGCCTGGCCAGCGCGCGGTTCTTCGGCGGCGTCGGCTTCTCGGCGCACGGCACGCAGTTCGGCATGGTCATCGGCACAGCGCTGTACTTCGTCGTCGACGACCGCACCCGGCCCGGCTACCAGGCCCGAGGCAGCCAGTGTTTCGCCTACGACACCCGGGCCCGGCGGGTGCAGGTGATGCGTTATTTCGAAGTGCCGGCCGACATCATCGAAGACCGCGAGTCGCTGGCCGCCTGGGCGCGCGAAGCGATCGGCGCGGCGGAGAATTCGAAGCCGAAAAAGAAGCTGGCCGCCAAGAAGCCCGCCATGCGGAGGGCCGCGCCGAAGGGCGCGGCCTGAGAGACTGAGCCATCCCCATTCCGACAACCATGAACATTCGACTCGTCTTCATCCCACTCCTGGCCGCTGCCATTTCCACCGCCACCGCCGCCCCGGCCCCCGCCGCCGCTCGGGCGGAGATCGACGCGCTGCTGTCGTCGCTGGCCGCATCGGGCTGTGAATTCAACCGCAACGGCAGCTGGCACACCGGTGCGCAGGCCAGGGAGCACTTGCTGCGCAAGCTCGACTACCTGGAAGGCAAGGACGCGGTCAAGCGCGCCGAGGATTTCATCGAGCTGGCGGCCTCAACCAGCAGCTCCAGCGGCAAGGCCTACCAGGTGCGGTGCGCCGGCCAGGGCACGGTGGACAGCAAGGGCTGGATGCTCGCGCGGCTGAAGGTCGTGCGCGCCGCGCCGGGCGGCGGCAAATAGCGCTCGCGAACCGGCCGCCGCCGGCGGTCTGCCCGTCTCCCCGCCCGCGCGCTCCGCGCCGGCGCGGCCCTCGCGAACGCGAGGCGAACCTGGCCGGCCGCCCCCGCATCAGATAAGCTTCGACCCGGCGCTACCCGCGCCAACCCCCTGCCAGACCCAAACGTGGTGGCCCGGTTTACCCATCGGAAGCCATCGATTCCACCCATCGCCGGTACCACCGGCGCGGAGAGTTTGACCATGAACGCTGATGCCCCGCTCCGGCTGCACGTGCCGGAGCCCACGGGTCGCCCCGGCTGCGCGACCGACTTTTCCTTCCTCAACATCTCGCCGGCCGGCGAGGTGCGACGACCCCCCATCGACACCTCGGCCGCCGACACGGCCGACCTGGCCACCGGCACCATCCGCGTGCTCGACCAGGACGGCGCGGCCGTCGGCCCCTGGGACCCGAAGCTCGGCGCCGATCGATTGCGCGCCGGCTTGCGCGCCATGATGCGCACCCGCACTTTCGACGCGCGCATGCTGCTGGCGCAGCGCCAGAAGAAGCTGTCCTTCTACATGCAGAGCCTGGGCGAAGAGGCGATCGGCTCGGCGCACTCGGTGGCGCTGCGCGACGGCGACATGGCCTTTCCCACCTACCGCCAGCAGAGCCTGCTGCTGGCCGGCGACCGCGTGCCGATGTGGGAGATGGTCTGCCAGCTCATGAGCAATGAGAAAGACCCGCTCAAGGGCCGCCAGCTGCCGGTGATGTACTCGTACAAGAAGGCCGGCTTCTTCACCATCTCGGGCAACCTGGCGACGCAGTTCGTGCAGGCGGTCGGCTGGGCCATGGCCTCGGCGATCAAGGGCGACACCAAGATCGCGTCGGGCTGGATCGGCGACGGCTCCACCGCCGAGGCCGATTTCCACAACGCGCTGACCTTCGCCCATGTCTACCGCGCGCCGGTCATCCTCAACGTGGTCAACAACCAGTGGGCCATCTCCACCTTCCAGGCCATCGCCGGCGGCGAGGCCAGCACCTTCGCCGCGCGCGGCGTGGGCAGCGGCATCGCCTCGCTGCGGGTGGACGGCAACGACTACCTCGCGGTGTACGCAGCCTCGAAATGGGCCGCCGACCGCGCCCGCGCCAACCTCGGCCCGACGCTGATCGAATGGGTGACCTACCGCGCCGGCCCGCACTCCACCTCCGACGACCCCTCCAAGTACCGGCCCGCCGACGACTGGGAGCGCTTCCCGCTGGGCGACCCGATCGCCCGGTTGAAGTCGCACCTGCTGCGCGCCGGCGAATGGTCCGAAGACCGCCACGCGGCCCTGCAGGCCGAACTCGACGCCGAAGTCGTCGCGGCCCAGAAAGAGGCCGAGGCCCACGGCACGCTGCTGGACGGCAGGCGGCCCAGCCCCGCGACCATGTTCGAAGACGTCTATGAGCGCATGCCGGAGCACCTGCGCATGCAACGCCAGCAACTGGGGGTTTGAGCCATGGCCACTGCACTACTCAAGGAAAACGGCCTGGCCGCGCAAGGCGCCGCCGGCCAGGAAAAGACGGCGGCGGGCACCTCGCCGATGACGATGATCCAGGCGCTGCGCTCGGCGCTGGATGTGATGATGGGCCGCGACGACAACGTCGTCGTCTACGGCCAGGACGTGGGCTACTTCGGCGGCGTGTTCCGCGTCACCGAAGGCCTGCAGGCCAAGTACGGCAAGTCGCGCTGCTTCGACGCGCCGATCTCCGAGGCCGGCATCGTCGGCACCGCGGTGGGCATGGGCGCCTACGGCCTGCGGCCCGTCGTCGAGATCCAGTTCGCCG
>CBJNAE010000188.1:0-8030 GCA_966433995.1 uncultured Ideonella sp.
GTCGGCCACAGCGGCTCCGGCAAGAGCACGCTGGTGAACCTGATCTGCCGCTTCTACGACGTCACCGACGGCTCGATCCGCGTCGACGGCACCGACATCCGCCGAATCGCGGTGGCCGACTTCCGCCGCCACATCGGCCTGGTGCTGCAGGAGCCCTTCCTGTTCTTCGGCACCATCGCCGAGAACATCGCCTACGGCAAGCCCGGCGCGACGCGGGCCGAGATCGTCGCCGCGGCGCGCGCCGCGCACGCGCACGAGTTCATCCTGCGGCTGCCCCAGGGCTACGACTCGCTCGTGGGCGAGCGCGGCCAGGGCCTGTCGGGCGGCGAGCGCCAGCGCATCTCGATCGCGCGCGCCTTGCTGATCGACCCGCGCATCCTGATCCTGGACGAAGCCACCTCGTCGGTCGACACCGAGACCGAGAAAGAGATCCAGAAGGCGCTGGACAACCTGGTGAAGGGCCGCACCACCATCGCCATCGCGCACCGCTTGTCCACGCTGCGCAAGGCCGACCGGCTGGTGGTGATGGACCGCGGCCGCGTCGTGGAGGTCGGCCCGCACGACGAGTTGATGGCCCGGCAAGGCGCCTACTTCAGGCTCTACGAGGCACAGGCCCGGCAGGTCGACACCGAAGAGGGCGAGGCGGTGGTGGAAGTGGCGGCGCCGGTCCATGCGGCGCACCCTGCGGGAGAAGCTTGATGACGACCTTGGACAACGATGCCGCGGGCCCCGTCGACCCGACCGCGGCCCCGCTGGACCTGCACCGCGACACCCTCGGCAAGCTGGTGTGGACCGACCCGCGCGGCCGCCCGGTGCCAGGCGTGGTGCCCGTGCGCGCCTTCCCGCTGGCGGCTCCGGGCGAAGGCTTGTCGCTTGTCGGTCCCGACGGCAAGGAATGCGTCTGGATCGACCGGCTCGACCAGCTGCCCCAGTCGGTGCGTGGCCTGATCGAGGAAGAACTGGCGGTGCGCGAATTCATGCCCGTGATCCACCGCATCAAAAGCGTGTCGACCTATGCGACGCCCAGTATCTGGGAAGTCGACACCGACCGCGGCGCGACCCAACTGGTGCTCAAGGGCGAGGAAGACATCCGCCGCCTGGCCGGCCAGCGCTTGCTGGTCGCCGACAGCCAGGGCGTCCACTACGTCATCCCAGACCGCCTGGCCCTGGACCGGACTTCCCGGCGCATCCTGGAACGTTTCCTCTGACGCGGACTAGCCCGGATATTTCACCAGGTCGCTTTCCTCTGCCCCGCAACACCGCATGAATGCTCACTTTGTGGGCTTCGAGTGCCAGATCTAATTTGTACCGAGCGCTACACACCCGATTGAGCTGCGCTGCAGCACGCTGGCTGCGTTGCTCCTCCTTGCGGGCACGAGCCCGCAGCGTCGTCGCGCCTTGCCAGCGCACCGCATCACAGCCCACTCGGGCGCGTCCCCGGTGAAATATCCGGGCTAGGGCGACGGCCCGCGCGATACGACGGCGCATCAGGCTTCGCTCGGAAGGCGGGGCCAAAGAAAAAAGCGGTGGGCTTTCGCTCCACCGCTTTTTTCTTTCATCCAGCGCCGCCGTCCGGGAGGGCGGCTTGCGCTGTGTGATCCGTGAGACGGCCTGTCGGCCATCGAGGGGTTTTCAGTAACCGCCGCGGCCACCGCCGCCGCCGCCATAACCGCCGCCGCCGGAACGGCCGCCGCCGCCATAACCACCACCCCCGCCGCCGTAACCGCCGCCAGAGCGGCCACCGCCGCCATAACCGCCGCCACCGCCGCCGCCATAGCCACCACCGCCGGAGCGGCCGCCGCCGTAGCCGCCACCGGAACGGCCGCCGCCGAAGCCGCCGCCGCCCGGACGCTCTTCGCGGGGACGGGCTTCGTTCACCACCACGGCGCGGCCTTCCAGGTCCTTGCCGTTCATGCCGGCGATTGCGGCCTGTGCTTCTGCGTCGGAGCTCATTTCCACGAAACCGAAGCCCTTGGAACGGCCCGTCTCGCGGTCCATCATCACCTTGGCCGAAGTCACGGTGCCGAAGTTCCCAAAGCTTTGCTGAAGGTCTTCATCACGAATGGCGTAGGCCAGGTTGCCCACGTAGAGTTTGTTGCCCATGCAGAGCACCTTTCTTTCCTATTGATTCAAGAGATGCGTGGAGCTTCGACCATCTGACCTATTCACAAGAGAAGGCGCGGCTGCCAGACACAGAATTCTCATTATCAGTTGATTTTTCGGGCCTGGGCAAAGAGATATCGAGGCCATTCCGGCGAAAGTGTTGTTTTGCCGGCATGGCCTTCTAGGAAACCCTCGGTGGTTGCTCGCTTAGCGAGCGTTCAAAGTCGAAAAATGAGGGTTATCTTGGAGGCGCTAGGGGGATTGCGGAAACTGGATGAAACTCCCCGGCCCGCACCATGCCGACTCGTCCCAGCCCACCATGAATCTGCGAATCGCCAGTTTGGTGCCCAGCCTGACCGAATTGCTGATCGCCCTCGGTTTGAAACCCTGGCTCGTGGCACGCACCGGGTATTGCGTGCACCCGGCCGCGGAGGTGGCGCACATTCCCAAGGTCGGCGGCACCAAAACAGTGAATCTGCAGAAGCTGCGCCGCCTGGCCCCCACGCACGTGGTGGTGAACGTCGACGAAAACACCTGGCCCACAGTGGAGGCACTGCAGGCCTTCGTGCCCCATGTGCTGGTCACCCACCCGCTGTCGCCGCAGGACAACCTGGCGTTGATCGATCAGCTGGCGGCGGGCTTCCCCGGCGACGGCCCCTGGCAAACGCCGCTGCAGGCACAGGCCGCGGCCTGGAAGCGGCGCATCGCCGACGAGCTGGCGCTGACGCAGCCGCACGGCCGCCCTCCGTCGCGCGTGCTCTACCTGATCTGGCGCGAACCGTGGATGACGGTCGCCCGCGACACCTACATCTCCCGCATGCTGGCCCGGGTCAATTGGCTCACCTGGCCCGAGGTGGAAGGCGGCCACCACGGCAGCGCCCGCTATCCCACGGTGTCGGGCGGCGAGCCTTGGCTGGCCGACGTGCAGCAGGTGCTGCTGAGTTCGGAGCCCTACGACTTCGGTCCCCAGCACATGGTTGAAGCGCAGTCGCTGTGCCCCCGGGCCACGGTGAGGCTGGTGGATGGCGAAGCTTTGAGCTGGTACGGCCCGCGCGCGGTGCACGGCCTGCAAGTCCTTCGGGGATTGGCCGGATAAAAATCGGCCGGGGCCGCACCACAATCGGCCGATGGACATCTACAAGCCCCTGATCGCCCTGCTGGCCATCGTCAACCCGATCGGCGTGGTGCCGTTCTTCATCCACTTCACGCAGAACTTCAGCGCCGAGCAGCGAAAGCGCACGATCAAGGTCAGCGCCTTCACCGCTTTCCTGGTGGTGTCGATCAGCGCGCTGGCGGGTCTGCAGATCATCACCTTCTTCGGCATCTCCCTGCCCTCCTTCCAGGTGGGCGGCGGCACCTTGCTGCTGATCTCGTCGCTGCAGATGCTCAACGCCCAGCCGGCCGAGGGTCGCAAGGAAGACGTGACCGAGGGCGCGCACAAGGTCGACACCGGCGCCAGCATCGCGGTGGTGCCGCTGACCATCCCACTGCTGACCGGGCCGGCCACGATCTCCACCATGGTGATCTACGCCGACAAGACGCGCGAGTGGTGGCAGCTGGCCGTGCTCGTCGGCTACGGCGTGGTCGTCGGGCTGGCCACGCTGGCGGTGTTCTCGGCGTCGGGGCGGATCGCCAAGGCCCTGGGCACCACCGGCATCAACATCATGACGCGCCTGATGGGCCTGATCCTGGCGGCGCTGGCGGTCGAGCTGCTGAGCGATGGCCTGAAGCTGCTGTTCCCGATGCTCGCGCGCTGAGAAACCGCGGGCGCCCGACGCAGGCCGGGCCGGCGCCGAGGCCCTATGCAATGAGGCAATAAGCAAACCCGGTTTGATTCCTTGGATCCGGGGTGCGGTGTCCCTATCGTGAATGCCTATTCAACGACAGGACCACCGCATGAACATCGTCGGCATCTCGGGCAGCCCCTCCACCGCCTCGCGTTCGGGCGCCCTCTTGAACTGGGCCCTGGCCCGTCTTGACGAAGTCGCCAGCCAGACCGAACTGGTCGCGCTGCGCGACCTGCCCGCCTCGCCGCTCCTGCTGGCCCAGGCCCAGGCCGATGGCATCGCCCAGGCGGCGGCGGCGGTGGCCCGGGCCGACGTCGTGATCATCGCCACGCCGATCTACAAAGCGGCCTACAGCGGCCTGCTCAAGGCTTTCCTCGACCTGCTGCCGCAGGACGCGCTGCGCGGCAAGACCGTGCTGCCCCTGGCCACCGGCGGCAGCCTGGCCCACCTGCTGGCGCTGGACTACGCGCTCAAGCCGGTGCTGTCCGCCCTGGGCGCGCGAGGCATCCTCGACGGCGTGTTCGGCATCGACAGCCAGTTCACCCGTCTCGAATCCGGCGCCTACCTGCCCGACGGCAGCCTGGTGCAGCGGCTCGACCGCGCGCTCAGCCCGCTGACCGCGCAGCCGCTGCCCCGCGGCCAGGCCCAGGCGCTCGAACTGGCGGCCTGACCCGCATCGGCCCACACCTCTTTTTCGCTCTTTCAAGGACCCGCACCCATGTCGTCGCCCACGCCTTTCCCCGCCTCCCGCACCCGCCGCCGATCGCTCGCCGCGCTGCTGGCCGTCACCGCCGCCGCCTGGTTCGGCGCGGCCGGCACCGCGCAGGCGCAAGACAAGAAAGAACTGCGCATCGGCTACCAGAAGTCAGCCAGCCTCTTCGTGCTGCAAAAGAGCCAGGGCACGCTGGAGAAGCGCCTGGCGCCGCTGGGCTTCGGCGTGAAGTGGGTCGAGTTCCCCGCTGGACCGCAATTGCTGGAGGGCTTGAATGTCGGCTCGGTGGATGTCGGCTTCGTCGGCGAGGCGCCGCCGATCTTCGCGCAGGCGGCCGGCGCGCAGTTCGTCTACATCGGTTTCGACCCGGCCGCGCCCGAGGCCGAGGCGGTGGTGGTGCCCAAGGATTCGCCCATCAAGACCGTGGCCGACCTGAAGGGCAAGAAGGTGGCGCTCAACAAGGGCTCCAACGTGCATTACCTGCTGGTCAGGCTGCTGGAAAAGCATGGCCTGAAGTACGGCGACATCCAGCCCGTCTTCCTGCCCCCGGCCGACGCGCGCGCCGCCTTCGAGAAGGGCGCCGTCGACGCCTGGGCGATCTGGGACCCCTTCCTGGCCGCCAGCGAAAAGCAGGTCGGCGCGCGCATCCTGGCCGACGGCAAGGGCGTGGTGAACAACTATGCCTACTACCTGGCCGAACGCGGTTTCACCGAGAAGCACCCGCAGGCCATCTCGGCGCTGTTCGCCGACACCCAAGAGCAGGGCCGCTGGCTCAAGGCCAACATCGCCCAGGCCGCGAAGATCATCGCGCCCCAACAGGGCCTGGACACGGACGTGGTCGAGGTCAACCTGCGCCGCTACCAGTACGGCGTGGCGCCGGTCACCGCGGCTGTCGCGGCCGAGCAGCAAAAGATCGCCGACACCTTCTTCGAGCTCAAGCTCATCCCCAAGCCGATCCGCGTGGTCGATGCCTTGCCGGGCCGCTCGGTCGCCTCGGCCGGCCACTGACCCCGTAACCGGGGCCAACGGCAACGCCCACCCGGCCGCTGGACGTCGCCATCGTCACCGACCAGCAGTGCGCGGCCTGCATCCGGCTGGCGGCCGCGGCAGGCGTCGGCGGGGTTGTGATTTTTTGATTCGGGTGGTTCGTCGGCACCCTCGCCCCAGCCCTCTCCCGCAAGCGGGAGAGGGGGAAAAACAAAACGCCCTCGCCCCCGGACACGGGGGAGAGGGTTGGGGTGAGGGGGCTGTGGCCACACAGAAAGAACGGTTCAGCAGCCGTCCAAGAAAGACGCCATGAAAATCTTCTGGTTCATCCCCACCCACGGCGACGCCCGCTACCTCGGCACCGGCCGCGGCGCGCGCTCCGCCACCTTCGACTACTTCAAGCAAGTCGCCATCGCCGCCGACAGCCTCGGCTACGAAGGCGTGCTGCTGCCCACCGGCCGGTCTTGCGAAGACTCGTGGATCCTGGCCTCGGCCCTGGTCGACGCGACGCGCCAACTGAAATTCCTGGTCGCGCTGCGGCCGGGGCTGGTGCAGCCGTCGCAGTCGGCGCGCATGGCGGCCACGCTCGACCGCATCTCCGGCGGGCGCCTGCTCGTCAACCTCGTCACCGGCGGCGACGAGCAGGAGTTGCAGGGCGACGGCCTTTTCCTGCCGCACGCCGAGCGCTACAAGCTGTCGCGCGAATTCCTCACCATCTGGCGCGAGTTGCTGGCCAAGAGCCAAGGTGACGAAGCTTTCGACTTCGACGGCGAGCACCTGCAGGTCAAGGGCGGCAAGGTGCTCTACCCGCCGGTGAACCGGCCCTATCCGCCGGTGTTTTTCGGCGGTTCGTCGGAAGAGGCCCACGAGCTGGCCGCCGAGCAGCTGGACACCTACCTCACCTGGGGCGAGCCGCCGGCCGCGGTGGCCGAGAAAGTGGCCGACATCCGCCGCCGCGCCGCCCGCCACGGCCGGACGCTGACCTTCGGCATCCGCCTGCACGTGATCGTGCGCGAGACCGAGGACGAAGCCTGGCGCGCCGCCGCCGAGCTGGTTTCCCACCTCGACGAAGACATCGTCGCCGCCGCCCAGAAGCGCTTCGCGCAGATGGACTCGGTGGGCCAGCGCCGCATGGCCGAGCTGCACAAGGGCAAGTTCAACCGCGCCAACGTCCGCGAAGGCCTGGAGGTGTCGCCCAACCTGTGGGCCGGCGTTGGCCTGGTGCGCGGCGGCGCCGGCACCGCGCTGGTGGGCGACCCGCAACAAGTGGCCGACCGCATCCAGGAATATGCCGCGCTCGGCCTGGAGCACTTCATCCTCTCCGGCTACCCGCACCTGGAAGAGGCCCACCGCTTCGCCGAGCTGGTCTTCCCGCTGCTGCCGCTGTCGCTGCGCGGCAAGCTCAGCTCCGGGCGCGCCCTGACCGGCCCCTTCGGCGAGATCGTCGCCAACAGCTTCGTGCCCAAGGCGGCGCAGAGCTGACCACCCTCTCGCCGCCTTCCATCCGGAGCAGCCGCCCATGGCATCGACCCCACCATCATCCCCCGCCCCGGCACCGTCCTCCTGGGCCAGACTCAAGCAGCGCACCTTGCCCTGGCTGGCGCCCGCGGCGTTGATCGCCTTCTGGCAGCTCGCCTCGCAGATGGGCTGGCTGTCGATCCGCGTGCTGCCGGAGCCCTGGGCGGTGGTCAAGGCCTTCTGGGCGCTCTCTGCATCGGGCGAGATGTGGCAGCACGTGGCCACCAGCACCTGGCGGGCCCTCACCGGCTTCGCCATCGGCGGCAGCCTCGCGCTGGCGCTGGGGCTGCTCACCGGCTCCCTGCGCACCGCCGAGACGCTGCTCGACTCCACCTTGCAGATGGTGCGCAATGTGCCGCCTCTGGCGCTGATCCCGCTGGTCATCCTGTGGTTCGGTATCGACGAGGCCGCCAAGCTCTTCCTGGTTGCGCTGGGCGTGTTCTTCCCGATCTACCTCAACACCTTCCACGGCATCCGCTCGGTGGACCAGGGACTGGTCGAGATGGCGCGAAGTTACGGCCTGTCGGGCTGGCCGCTCTACCGCCAGGTGATCCTGCCGGGCGCGCTGCCGTCCATCCTCGTCGGCGTGCGCTTCTCGCTCGGCTTCATGTGGGTGATCCTGATCGTGGCCGAGACCGTCTCCGCCCAGGCGGGCATCGGCTACATGACGATGAACGCCCGCGAATTCCTGCAGACCGACGTGGTGCTGGTCGGCATCCTGCTCTACGCCCTGCTGGGCAAACTGGCCGACGCGCTGTCGCGCGGGCTGGAGCTGTGGTGGCTGCGCTGGCACCCGGGCTACCAGCGGCGTGCCGCCGGCGCGCAAGGCGCGGCGGCCTGAACCCATCTTTCCAAGGAGCTGCGCCATGTTCATCACCGAAGCCGACAACCCCGGCCTGTCCCGACTGTGGCCGCACCAGCGC
>CBJNAE010000189.1:0-7966 GCA_966433995.1 uncultured Ideonella sp.
CGGCTCCCGATATGGGGTTCTGACTGGGCGGCTCGCGCGGCCGCCGCGGGCAGAATGGCCTTCCGAACCGACCTCGCAGCGAGACCGACCCCACCATGCCGCCGCCACCTTCGTCGTCCCGCAGGGCCTTCCAGGCGGCGTTGCTGGGCGCCTTGTCCGGCTGGTGGCCGCGCTCGGGCGCGGCACCGCGCGGACCGGCCATCCGCGTCGTCACCGAGGAGCTGCCGCCCTACAACATGCGGCGCGCCGGCATGGTCACCGGTCTGAGCACCGAGGTCGTGCGAGCGGTGTTGCAGCAGGCGGGCGTCGAGGCGGAGATCCAGGTGATGCCCTGGGCCCGGGCCTACGACATCGCGCTGAACGAGGACAACGTGCTGATCTATTCGATCGTGCGCACGCCGCAGCGCGAGAAGCTGTTCAAGTGGGTGGGCACGGTCGCCCCGGCGCGCTGGCTGCTTTACGCGCAGCCCGGCCGCGGGATCCGCCTGGAGCGGCTGGAAGACGCCCGCGGGTACCGGGTCGCCACCGTCAACCAGGACGCCGGCGAGCAGTACCTGCTGGGCAAAGGTTTCGAGCTCGGCAAGTCGCTGCAGTCGAGCAACGCCTACGAAGCCAACTACGAGAAATTCAAGCTGGGCCGCGTCGACCTGTGGATCTCCGACGAGCTGAACGCCCGCTACCTGGTGCACCAGGCCGGCGACGACCCGGCCGTGATGCTGTCCAACGCCCTGCCCCTGCCCGACCTGGGGGCCGAAGGCGCGATGGACATGGCCTTCAGCCGCCGCACGCCCGACGCCACCGTCGAGCGCTTCAGGGCGGCGCTGCGGGCGATCCGCCGGAACGGCACCTATGACCGCATCCAGAAGAAGTGGCTCTGACGACGGCGCCGGGCCGGGCCCGCGCGCGGTCAAGAAGCGCTCGCTCGGCCTGCGCCTGGTGCTGGCCACGCTGGCCTTCGGCATCGTGTTCACCGCGGCCGCGGTGGCGGTGCGCACCTGGTGGGCCTGGGAACGCAACCTGGAGGCCATGAACGCCGAACTGTCGCTGATCGACCAGGTGTTCCAGCGCACGCTGTCCAAGGCCATCTGGGAGATGGACCGCGACGAACTGCAGAAGCAGGTGGGCAGCGTGACCCGGGTCAAGCCGGTCGGCCGCATCGAGCTGCGCATCTTCAAGGCCGGGCGGCCGCCGGACGTCATCGAGCGCGGGCAGGCCGCCCAGGCCGGCGGCGGCGCCCACCTGGCGCCGTCGTTGCGCCGCAAGCTCACTTACGAGCCCTACCCCGGCGCGACCGAGACCGTCGGCGAACTGCTGCTGGAAGGCGACGACGGTGTGCTCTGGGCGCGGCTGCGAGGCGAGGTGGTGGGCATCGTGCTGACGCAACTGGTCCAATCGCTGCTGCTGGCGGCGCTGGTCATGTGGGTGTTCAACCGCACCGTCACCGTGCATGTGCGGCACATCGCGCGCCACCTCGGCGAAATCACGCCGGCCACGCTCGACCAGCCGCTGCGCCTGCAGCGGCACGCGCGTCACCGCGACGAACTCGGTCTGTTGGAGGCAGGCATCAACCAGCTGCAGGGCGAGCTGTCCGAATACCTGGAACGCCAGCGACAGGACGAGCGCGACCTGGCCGCCCACCGCGACCGGCTGGCCGAGTTGGTCGAAGAGAAGACCGCCGAGCTGCGCGCCACCAATGCCCGGCTGGAGGAACTCTCGCGCCTGGACCCCTTGACCGGCCTGGCCAACCGGCGCCACTTCGACGAAGTGAAGGAGGCGGAAGTCCGCCGCGCGCAGCGGCTGGGCCAGCCGCTGTCGGTGCTGCTGTGCGACATCGACTATTTCAAGCGCTACAACGACACCTACGGCCATGCGCGGGGCGACGAATGCCTGAGGGCCGCGGCCCAGGTGCTGAAGCAGTGCTTCGGCCGCGCGGGGGAGACGCCGGCGCGGATCGGCGGGGAGGAGTTCGCGGTGCTGCTGCCCGGCGCGGACGCCGCGGCCGCCCGTGCCGCCGGCGAGCGCCTGCGCGCGGCCCTGGCCGCCAAGGCGTTGCCGCACGCCGGCTCGCAGGTGGCGGACCACGTCACCCTGAGCGTCGGGGTGGCGCAGTTCGATCCGGCGACGATGGAAGGATTCGACGCCTTGCTCCACCGGGCCGACCAGGCGCTGTACCGCGCCAAGGCCGAAGGGCGCGACCGCGTGGTGATTTGAAGAGGCGCCCGGCGCCAAAGGAGGATCGGCAACCATGAACGGCTTTCAACCCCACCGCCGGCGTCTCGCCGGCCGGATCGCCACCGCCGCCTGGGCGCTGGCGGCCAGTTGCGCGGCGCCGCCATCGTGGGCGCAGGCCATCCTGGGCGTCACCGAAACCTCGTCCTACACCTTCCTGCAGAAGGACGGCAAGGTCGCCGGGCCGGCCAGCGAGATCGTCGAGTCCACGCTGAAATTGGCCGGCCTGAACGACTACAGGCTGAACCTGTACCCCTGGGCGCGGGCCTACGACATGGCGCTGCAAGAGCCCAACGTGCTGATCTACCTGATCGCCCGCACGCCGGCGCGTGAGGCGCAGTTCAAGTGGGCCGGCGAATTCATGCGCATCGAGTACCACCTCTACAAACTGCGCGACCAGACCGACGTGGCGGTGGCGAGGCTGGACGACGCGAAGAACTACCGCGTCGGCGTCATGCGCGACGATGTCCGCCAGCACTACCTGCAGTCCCAGGGCTTCACCAAGCTGGTGGTCTCGGCCGACAACGTCGACAACTTCAAGAAATTGCTGAACCGGCAGATCCAGCTGCTGCCGATGCCCGAGCGCGACGCGCAGGCGCTGTGCCGCGAAGCCGGCATCGACTTCGCGCGGCTGGAGAAGACGGCGACGCTGGACGCGCTGTCCACCGGCATCTACATGGCCTACAGCAAAGCCACGCCCGACGACACGGTGCAGCGCACGCGCGCGGCCTTCGACAAGCTCAAGGCCAGCGGCGCGGTCGCGCGCCTGATGGAGGCCCCGCCGGCGCGCTGAAACGGGCCGGACGGGCGGGAGCCGGGCCGTCGCTATGATGGCCGGTTGTTCCGCCTTTCCCGCAGCGCCTTGCGCGCGCCCGTGATGCCGCAGCCCCCGAAGAAGCCCCGAACCGCAGCGACCGAAACACCGTCCCCAGGCCCGGCGCAAGGTCGGGCCGAAACCGGCGAAATCGGTGAAACCAGCGGCGGCTCGACGCTGCAAGCCGCGCTGCGCCACGGCACGCGCGAGGCCGCCGCCATCAGCGTGCGCGGCGCGCGCACCCACAACCTCAAGAACATCGACCTGGACATCCCTCGCAACCAGCTGGTGGTGATCACCGGGTTGTCGGGCTCCGGCAAGTCCAGCCTGGCCTTCGACACGCTCTACGCCGAAGGCCAGCGCCGCTACGTGGAGAGCCTGTCGGCGTACGCGAGGCAGTTCCTGCAGCTGATGGACAAGCCCGACGTCGACCTGATCGAGGGCCTGTCACCCGCGATCTCGATCGAGCAGAAGGCCACCAGCCACAACCCGCGCTCCACCGTGGGCACGGTGACCGAGATCCACGACCACCTGCGGCTGCTCTACGCCCGCGCCGGCACGCCCTTCTGCCCCGACCACGGCCTGGCGCTGCAGGCACAGAGCGTGAGCCAGATGGTCGACGCCACCCTGGCGCTGCCCGAAGGCAGCCGGCTGATGGTGCTGGCGCCGGTCGCGCGCGAGCGCAAGGGCGAGTTCACCGACCTGCTGGCCGAGATGCAGGCCAAGGGCTATGTGCGCTTCCGCATCGACGGCGCGGTGGTCGACGCGGCCGACCTGCAGCCGCTGAAGAAGAACGAGAAGCACGACATCGACGTGGTGATCGACCGCGTCAAGGTCGGCGGGGCCGAGCAAGTCGCCGCCCAGGGCCTGACGCAGCGCCTGGCCGAGAGCTTCGAGGCGGCGCTGCGCATCGCCGGCGGCAGGGCGCTGGCCGTCGACATGGACAGCGGACGCGAGCACCTGTTCTCCAGCCTCTTCGCGTGCCCGGCGTGCAACTACAGCCTGCCCGAACTGGAGCCGCGGCTGTTCTCGTTCAACTCCCCCGTCGGCGCCTGCCCCAGCTGCGACGGCCTGGGCGTGACGACGGTGTTCGACCCGGACCGCATCGTCGCCTTCCCGTCGCTCAGCCTGGCCAGCGGCGCGGTCAAGGGCTGGGACCGCCGCAACCCCTACACCTTCTCGATGCTGCAAAGCGTGGCCAAGCATTACGGCTTCGACATCGAGACGCCGTTCGAGGGCCTGCCCGAGCGTGCGCGGCAAGTGCTGCTGCACGGGTCGGCCGGCGAGGAGATCGCCTTCACCTACGAGGCCGAAAGCGCCGCCGGCAGGAAGCGCAGCGTCAAGCGCAGCCACCCTTTCGAAGGCATCCTGCCGACGCTGTCGCGGCGCTTCCGCGAGACCGACTCGGCCGCGGTGCGAGAAGACCTGGCGCGCTACCAGTCCGTCAAGCCCTGCCCCGACTGCGGCGGCGCGCGGCTGCGGCGCGAGGCCAGGCACGTGTTCCTGCGCGGCACGTCCGACATCGCTGAAGGCGCCAAGGGCGAGCCGATCTACCGCATCGAGCACTTCACGCTGCGCGAATGCCTGCGCTACTTCGAGGGCCTGAAGCTGCAGGGCGCCAAGGCGGAGATCGCCGACAAGGTGGTGCGCGCCATCCGCTCGCGCCTGGCCTTCCTCAACGACGTCGGCCTGAACTACCTCAGCCTGGACCGCAGCGCCGAGTCGCTCAGCGGCGGTGAGGCGCAGCGCATCCGCCTGGCCAGCCAGATCGGCTCGGGGCTGACGGGCGTGATGTATGTGCTCGACGAACCGAGCATCGGCCTGCACCAGCGCGACAACGACCGGCTGATCGCCACGCTGCGCCACCTGCGCGACATCGGCAACAGCGTGCTCGTGGTCGAGCACGACGAGGACGCGATCCGCGCCGCCGACCACGTCATCGACATGGGCCCGGGCGCCGGCGTGCACGGCGGGCGGGTGATGGCGCAAGGCACGCCGGCGGAAGTAGCGGCGGATCCGGAATCGCTCACTGGGCAGTACCTGAGCGGCCGGTTGCGGATCGAAGTGCCGGCGGTGCGCCGCCGGGCGGCCGCTGGAGGCGAAGGCGGCGATGGCGGCGCGCTGCGCATCACCAACGCCCGCGGCAACAACCTCAAGGGCGTGAGCGTCGAATTCCCCCTGGGCCTGCTCACCTGCGTGACCGGCGTGTCCGGCTCGGGCAAGAGCACGCTGGTCAACGACACGCTCTACGCCGCCGTGGCCCGCAAGCTCTACGGCAGCCACGCCGAGCCCGAGCCGCACGACACGATCGAGGGCATCGAGCTGTTCGACAAGGTGATCAACGTCGACCAGAGCCCGATCGGCCGCACGCCGCGCAGCAACCCCGCCACCTACACCGGCCTGTTCACGCCGATCCGCGAGCTCTTCGCCGAGGTGCCCGCCGCGCGCGAACGCGGCTACGGTCCGGGGCGCTTCTCGTTCAACGTGGCCGGCGGCCGCTGCGAGGCCTGCCAGGGCGACGGCGTGATCAAGGTGGAGATGCACTTCCTGCCCGATGTCTACGTGCCTTGCGACGTCTGCCAGGGCCGGCGCTACAACCGCGAGACGCTGGAGGTGCTCTACAAGGGCAAGAACATCACCGAGGTGCTCGACATGACGGTGGAGGACGCCCACGCCTACTTCAGCGCCGTGCCCGGCATCGCCCGCAAGCTGCAGACCCTGCTCGACGTGGGCCTGGGCTACATCCGCCTCGGCCAGAGCGCCACCACGCTCAGCGGCGGCGAGGCCCAGCGCGTCAAGCTCGCGCTGGAGCTGAGCAAGCGCGACACCGGCCGCACGCTCTACATCCTGGACGAACCCACCACCGGCCTGCACTTCGCCGACATCGCGCTGCTGCTGAAGGTGCTGCACCAGCTGCGCGACGCCGGCAACACCATCGTCGTCATCGAGCACAACCTGGACGTCATCAAGACCGCCGACTGGCTGATCGACATGGGCCCGGAGGGCGGCACCGGCGGCGGCACCGTGGTGGCGGTCGGCACACCGGAAGACGTGGCTGCCAACCCGGCCAGCTTCACCGGCCGCTACCTGAAACCGCTGCTGGTTTGATTGCTTTCAAGCTCCAGGAATCAACGCCTGGCCGCCATTCAGCCACGCCGCGTCAAAACCCTTCACCAAAAGGATGGCCTTGAGGCTGCACTCCCCGTTCTCGGCAAGCCGTTTGATGTACTTGGCCAAAGTCTTCTCGTCCTCAGTCAGTATGTGAGTGATGGACTCGCACACGGCTTGCGCGATCAGCTTCACATCGTCTTTAACCGAGTTGCGCTCATCGCCCGGGTCGCGATTGACAGAGCGCATAAGAAGTCCCGCCGTCATCGCATGATCGATATTGAATGGAAGGATGATGAAATTTCGCAGCGGCAGATCGTTCACGGCCTGCTTGACCTGAAACTCCGACGCCACAACGGCGGACAGGTACAGCGGCACCCCGGCTTTCAACGATTCGCGCAAGTAAGCTTTTGCGGTCTCGTGCTGCGGCCTGGCAGGGTCCGCCAGGGTAATCAGATAGCTCGTGTCAACCAGGATTGAACTCAAGCGTCATTCCCTCGCAGGTTCTCCACCCATGCGCCGGCATCCGGAACGTCATGCCATGCCTTGGCTCCGCGTTGTGTCAATCGTTCCAGTTCTCTTTCGTCAAGCTTCGACTCATGCTCGACAAATTCGATTAACCGTGCATTGCGATATTCGCGCGTGGCCACGTTGTATTCCGCGGCGATACGGACCATCGCAGGTTTGTAAAGGCGGTTGGTTTTGTCGGCGCGCAGCACATTTCGATCGGCCTCCACCGGCATTGATTTCCCGTCAGGCAAGCGGATGTGAGCATTGACGCGGTGCAACCCGCCGATCTCGTAGATCTCGCCGCGCAGATAGCGCTCCACCCGCACCCATTGATCAGCATCGTCCGCATGGAAATCCGACTGCGCGCTGATCACAAGCTTTTCTTTCAAAAACGGGGCCGCGATCTCAACACGGACACCACGAGCGCCATGAGCGGCTTTTTGCCAGCGCTCGATAACGGCCCTACGCTTGTGATTCAAACCATCGATCAGCTCAGAATGAGCGAGGCGCAACAGGTCACCCAACAATCCAGGATGTGCGATCGGTTCCGTGTGAA
Organism: uncultured Ideonella sp.; assembly: GCA_966433995.1. Taxonomy (GTDB): domain Bacteria; phylum Pseudomonadota; class Gammaproteobacteria; order Burkholderiales; family Burkholderiaceae_C; genus JANPCX01. The sequence goes on from CBJNAE010000189.1 coordinate 7,218, forward strand.
CGCCCAAAGACCCTTTCACCACGGCCACATCCAACTCAGAGGTGGCCATTTCCCCGCGCTCTCCGCTGAGAAATTCATCCACGTCTTTGACAAACGAACGCAACACGGACAACGGCACCCGATCTGGCGTGATCTCGTAGCCACCGGATTCGTCATGCAAGCTGATGAGAATCTTTTGCGCTTCCATGGCCGAATTCTATTGCTTGCATAAAAACAAAGCTTGAGCTTGCCTCCTCCACGGACGTCTGAAATCCGCGCCCGCCGGGCTGTAAACAAGCCTGTTGACAACCGGTGCGCCGGCGGTTGACGGGCCCCGTTGATGGGCGGTGGACAAGTGCGGCGCGGCTTATACCTCCGCCTCGGCCGCCGGCGGCCCGCCGCGCGGCATCCCAACACGCAGCCAGGGGCGTTGCCGCCAGCCCCGCGCGAAGGCGCGGGCAAGGCCTAGACTGCGCAGCCTTCCCGCGTGACTCGCACCGGAGCACCCACCATGGCCCTCGCCGTCGACTACTACTTCGCCCCCCAGTCGCCCTACGCCTACCTGGGCCACACGCGCTTCGTCGAGATCGCGCGCCGCGCCGGCGCCGCGGTGAACGTGCTGCCGGTGGACCTGGGCGGCAAGGTCTTCCCCAGCAGCGGCGGGCTGCCGCTGGCCAAGCGCGCGCCGCAGCGCCAGGCCTACCGCCTGCTGGAGCTGCGCCGCTTCAGCGAATGGCTGGGGCTGCCGCTGAACCCGCAGCCGCGCTTCT
>CBJNAE010000190.1:0-7952 GCA_966433995.1 uncultured Ideonella sp.
CGCCGTTTCCTGCGAATGCACGATGTATTCGAAGGTGAGCAGCCTCAGCTCAGCCAAGCCGCGGGAGATTTCCGTGGTCTGGCGCCGTTTGTCGGCGGCGTCCCGGGCCTGCAGGTGGGTCCACCACACCATGCCGGCGATGAGGAGAACGGCCGCCAGCGCGGTCGTCGTGGCCAGGTGGGCCTTGGTGCTGATCTTCATGGGATGTGCCCGGGCGGTGGGTCAGGCGTCCGGTGCGTGGTCCAGGCCTCGCGGGGCAGTCCGGTCGGACGTGGTGGCGGCTTTGCCTGTCGCAGGCCAATTCCGTGTCTCCCCAACGAGATTGGACGCAAGTGTTGCGTGCGCGTGCACGGCATCACAAGCTGTACGGCCTTTCAGGTGCAGGCGGCTCGCATTGCGCCGGCTGGCGGGTCAGGGCGCGATCGCGCGGCCGGGGTGGGAGTCGGGCCGCCGGTGCATGGCGAATGCGCCTCGTAGGGCGCCGGGCCGCTCGGGTGTGGGTGGGCGCCGTTGAAGTCAGGCGGTCGGGAAACCCGTTATGGAAGCAAGGCTGTCGGCTGTCCCGCCCGGCGATGCGGGTCCCTTCAATGGACGGCGGCCGTGGACAGCGGCGAGGCCGTGCCGAGCGACAGCCGGCGGGCCGCTTCATGCCGCTGCGCCGGCGTCATCGGCACGAGCGCCGCCGTTTCACCGGCCACCAGCGTGGCCACCGGCACGCCGTCGCGGTAGAGCACCCGCGAGCCCGAGGTGCGGGGCAGCTTCGGGCCGGGCAGCAGGGTGCCCAGCAAGTTGGCCGGGTCGGCCGCGGCCAGGCAGACCCATGCGGTATCGTCGGAAGGCTGGCGCCTGACCTCACGCATGCGGGCAACGGCCTCGGGCAGCGCGAACTGCTCGCCCGGCACGCCGGCGATGAAGCGGCCGCCGCGCAGCTCGCCGCGCGCTTCCAGCCGGCGGCACACCCGCACCAAGTCGCGCCAGGGCGGCAGCCAGGCGGCTTCGCGTTCGAGCAGCCGCCAGGTGAGCACGCCGTAGCGGCGCAGCAGGCACTGCACCACGTGGTCGAGGTCCTCTTGGGCCGGTGGTGCGGGGTCGCCGACGGCGGGCGGCCGCACCAGCGACCAGCGGCCCGCGTCCTCGATGCCGAAAAGCGGGCGTCGCTGCCGCGCGTGCCGCGATGAACGCCCCGCCGGCCGCTTGGACGTCGGCACCATCAGCGCCCTCAGCCCGGCGAAGCTGTCGCAGGTGGCGCGGCCGCGCGCGGCGAGTTCGGCCAGCGCCTCTTCCAGCTCGGCCGGCAGCAGCCGCGTGCCGTGCTGCATCTCGTCGAAGAAAGAGGCGCCGTGGGCGGCCAGGTAGTCGGACAGGCGTTGCGCCCGGGAGCCGAGCACGGCGGCGTCGGCGTCGTCCGCCGCAAACGAAGGCGCCACCCGAGACCACACCGCCGCGCTGCGGCGCGGCAGCAGCAGCACCGGCGTCGACCGCAGCGACGCACCGCCGCCGCGGCCGGTGGCGGTGGACGGCCGCAGCCGCGCCCAGGTGGTGCGGCCGGCGGTGCACAGCTCGTCGAGCCAGGCGCTGCCGTAGTCGCGCACCCGGGCCGGCAGGATGTCGCCCTCCCACAGCCCAGCGGGCGCCTCGTAGCCTTCCAGCTGGGCCAGCACCGCCGGCAGCGCGTCGGCGCCTTCCACCCGGCCGCCGGGCCCGACTTGCTGCCAGTCGAAGAGGAAACGCGCGAAATCGCGCGGCTCGACCGGCTCGATCTCCTGACGCAGCCGCTTGAGCGTGTAGCGGTGGATGCGCGCCAGCAGGTGGCGCTCGCACCATTCCACCGGCGACGAAGCCGGGGCGTCCGGCGTGAACCGGCCCTGCAGCACCACGCCTTCGGACTGCAGGGCGAGCAGGGCGCCTTCGACCTCGGCAAGCGGCACCCGCAGATGCATGGCCAGCACCGGGGCGGTCACCGGGCCCAGGCCGCCCAGCCGCGCGCGCAGCAGCTCGCGCAGCGCGCCGTCGCGGCCGTCTTCGGGCGAGGCGTATTCCCGCGGCGGTTGGATGTCGGGCTTGGCGGTGGCCGCGGGGTGCAGCAGCCTGGCTTCGGCGAGGCGTTCCGCCGCCGTCCAAAGCCCGTCGGTGGACGATTCGGATTTCTTCTTGCCGGACGTCGGGGCCGTTTCAGCCGGGGTGACGACTGACAGCCGAGTGGCGCGCCCCGCCTTGGCCAACGCCGCGAGCCAGCCGGCCCAGCCGTCCTGCCCGGTGGCCTCGGCGTCGGTGACCGCGCCGAGCATGACCAGGGCTTCGTGCATGCCGTCGGCGTCGCGCGGGCGCGGCCAGGCTTCCCCGCGCACCGCGGCGATCGCCTGGGCGTCGAGCCGGCCGAGGTCGTCGGCGCTTTCCGGGTCGGCGTAGCGGCGGCTCTGCACGGCCAGGGTGCGGCGTTCTTCCAGCGGCGCATCGTCGAGGAAGGCATAGGGTTTGGCGTTCAGTGCTTCGGCGGCCAGCGGCGACGGGCCGGCGGCGTCGCAGGCGACCACCTCGATTTCGCCGGCCTCCAGCCGGCGCAGCATCGCCAGCCAGCCTTCGGCGTCCATCGCCTCGTGCAGGCAGTCGTCCAGCGTCTGCGCGACCAGCGGGTGGTCGGGCACTTCACGTTCGCCGGCGATGTTCTCCAGGCAGGCCACCTGGTCGGGGAAGACGGCGGCCAGCAGGTCTTCCGACTTCATGCGCTGCAATTGCGGCGGCACTTTACGCCCGCCGCGGAATCGCGGCAGCGCCAGCGCCGTGGTGGCGTTCCAGCGCCAGCGCACGCCGAACAGCGGGGCGTCCAGCAGCGCCTGTACCAGCACCGCCAGCGCCGAGTTGCTGTGCAGGTAGCGCGCCACCTCCGCCAGCGGGAAGCTGTGGCTGGTCGACAGCGACAGCACGATCGCGTCTTCCGTCGCTGCGGCCTGCAGCTCGAAGTTGAACTGGCGGCAAAAGCGCTTTCGCAGCGCCAGGCCCCAGGCGCGGTTGAGCCGGCTGCCGCGCGGCGAGTGGATGACTAACTGCATGCCGCCGGCTTCGTCGAAGAAGCGCTCCAGGATGATGCGGTCCCGCGTCGGCAGGGCGCCCAGCGCAGTCAGCGTGCGGCCGAGGTAATCGGCCAGCTGCCGGGCGGCAGCTTCTTCGAGGCCGAGGGACTCGCGCGCCCAGGCGACGGCCCGTTCCACCGACGGCGCCCCGCGCCAACGCGCCTCGAATTCGGCTCGCAGCCGCGACACCGCGAAAGAAAGCTCGTCGGTGCGCCCCGGCGCCTCGCCCAGCCAGAAGGGGATGTTGGGCGCCGCGCCTTGCGCGTCCTCCACACGCACCTTGCCGGGCTCCACGCGCAGGATGCGGTAGCTGGTGTTGCCGAGCTGGAAGACGTCGCCGGCGATGCTCTCGACCGCGAAATCCTCGTTCACCGTGCCGATCTTGTCGGCCTGCGGTTCCAGCACCACGGTGTAGTCGCCGGCCTCGGGGATGGTGCCGCCGGAGGTCAGCGCGGTGAGTCGCGCGCCCTGCCGCTCGCGCAACCGGCGGTTCACCGCGTCGCGGTGCACCAGGCCGGCGCGCGGGCCCTGGCGCGCCGAGAAGCCTTCGGAGACCATTCGCACCACGGCGGCGTAGTCCGCCGCCGAGAGCCCGCGGTAGGGCCAAGCGCGCCTGACCAGCTCGAACAAGCCGTCCTCGTCCCACTCGCGGCAGGCCACCTCGGCGACCACTTGCTGGGCCAGCACGTCCAGCGGCGCGGGCGGCACGCGCAGCGCGTCGAGTTCGCCGCGGTTCACCGCGTCGAGCAGGGCGGCGCATTCGACCAGCTCGTCGCGCGACTGCGGGAACAGCCGCGCCTTGGGCGTGCCCCCCACCGCGTGGCCCGAGCGGCCGGCGCGCTGCAGGAAGGTGGCGATCGACCGCGGCGAGCCGAGCTGGCAGACCAGGTCGACGTCGCCGATGTCCAGGCCGAGTTCGAGCGACGCGGTGGCCACCAGCACCTTCAGCTCGCCGCGTTTCAGGCGCTGCTCGGCCAGCAGCCGGGCCTCCTTCGAGAGGCTGCCGTGGTGGGCGGCGACCGCCTCGCGGCTGAGCCTTTCCCCCAGGTGGCGCGCCGCGCGTTCCGCCATGCGCCGGGTGTTGACGAAGACCAGCGTGGTGCGGTGCGACAGCGCCAGTTCCGTCAAACGGCCGTAGACCTGCTCCCATTGGTCGTTCGACATCACCACGCTCAGCGGCGTGGGCGGCACTTCCAGCGCCAGGTCGCGGCGGCGCGCGTAGCCGATGTCGACGACCTCGCACGGCGCGCCGCCGGTGAGGAAGCGCGCGACCTCCTCGATCGGCTTCTGCGTGGCCGACAGGCCGATGCGCACGATGGGGCCGGCGCACAGCGCCTGCAGCCGCTCCAGCGTGAGCGCCAGATGGCTGCCGCGTTTGCTCGCGGCCAGGGCGTGGATCTCGTCGACGATCACGGTGCGCACCGTTGCCAGCATTTTGCGGCCCGACACCGAACCCAGCAGCACGTAGAGCGATTCCGGCGTGGTCACGAAGACGTGCGGCGGCCGGCGCACGGTCTGCTGGCGCTCATTGGCGGGCGTGTCGCCGGTTCGAACCGCGGTGCGGATGTCGACGTCGGGCAGGCCCAATTTCTTCAGTTCCTCGCGGATGCCGGCCAGCGGCGACTGCAGGTTCAGCTGGATGTCGTTGGACAGCGCCTTCAGCGGCGAGACGTAGACGACGGCGGTCTCGTCGGGCAACCCGGCCGGCGCAAGGCCCGCCCGCACCAGGCCGTCCAGCGCGGCGAGGAAGGCGGTCAGCGTCTTGCCCGAGCCCGTCGGCGCCGCCACCAGCGTGTGCCGGCCGGCCTGGATCGCGGGCCAGGCGGCGGCCTGAGCGGGCGTGGGCGCCGGGAAGGTCCGGTCGAACCAGGCCTGCACGGCGGGGTGGAAGTCGTGGGGGCGGGCGGGCTGCACGGTGTGGGTGGTGGATCAGGGGCGACGGAGGCTGGCATGCGGCCACCCTCACCCCAGCCCTCTCCCGCCAGCGGGAGAGGGGGCCGTGGGCCGGCGCTCGAAAGACATCCTCTCCCCTGGACACCGGGAAAAGGGGGACATCGATCGCTGCCCAGAGGACTCCCTCGCCCCCGGACACGGGGGAGAGGGCAGGGGAGAGGGGGCCGTGGGCCGGCGCCGGAATGCCAGGGCCGAGGCGACACCGACAGCTTGGCACATCGGGGCATCCCCCGGGATATCAAGTCGAAGCCAACGCCGCCACGCCGGCCTCGGCCAGCTCGACGACGCGCTGCAAGGCGTCGGCCGCATCGCAGTCCACCACCCGGCGGCCGGGCATGCCGCGCAGCCAGGTGACCTGGCGCTTGGCGAGCTGTCGCGTGGCGGCGATGCCCCGTTCTGCGAGCTGCGAGGTGTCGCCCGATTGCAGCGCCTCCCAGGCCTGCCGGTAGCCCACGCAGCGCATCGAAGGCAGGTCGGCGTGCAAGTCGCCGCGGGCCATCAGGCCTTGCACCTCGGCAAGCAGGCCGTCGCCCAGCATCTGGTGGAAGCGCTGCGCGATGCGGCCGTGCAGCCAGGCGCGGTCCCGGGGTTCCAGCGAGATCAGCAGCGGGTGCGGATGGGTGGCGCTTTCCCGGCTGCGCCGCTGCAGCGCCGACAGCGGCACGCCGCCGATGCGGAACACCTCCAGCGCCCGCAGGATGCGCTGTGTGTCGCCCGGCGCCAGGCGCTGTGCCGAAGCGGGGTCGACGCGCCGCAGCTCGTCGTGCAGCGCGGGCAGGCCTTGGGCATCGAGCTGCGCCGCCAGCGCGGCGCGCACCGCCGGGTCGGCCGGCGGCATCTCGTCCAGGCCGTCGAACAGCGCCTTGAAATAAAGCATCGTGCCGCCGACCAGCAACGGCCAGTGGCCGCGCGCGCGGATCTCTCCGACCAGCCTGCGGGCGTCGGCCACGAAACGCGCGGCCGAGTAGGAATCGGCGGGGTCGATGATGTCGATCAGGTGGTGAGGCACCCGCGCCAGCTCGTCGCGGCTGGGTTTGGCGGTGCCGACGTCCATGCCGCGGTAGACGAGGGCGGAATCGACGCTGACGATCTCGATGGACTGCCGAGGCGACAGCGCCCGCGCGATCGCCAGCGCGCCGGCCGTTTTGCCGGATGCGGTGGGCCCCGCCAGGCAGATGCAGGGCAGGGGTCGCGCCGCTGCCGGGTCGTCGTCAGGCAGGTTCGGCATTCATGGGCGGCATGCGGCGGGGCGGTTCAGCCGAAGTGGCAGATGTAGTGCAACGGCACCGGCGCTTCGATCTCGAAGGAAGACTGCCCCGGGACGTCGAACGACTGGCCGGCCTCGAAAGAAGCCCAGTCGTCGCGCCCGGCGAATTTGACGCGGCAGCGGCCTTCGACCAATTGCATGACTTCCGGTGCGCCGGTGTTGAACGTGAGTGTGGAAGGCAGGATCACGCCCACGCTCTTGCGGCTTCCGTCGGCCAGGGTCACGGTGTGCGACACGCATTTGCCGTCGAAATACACATTGGCGCGGGCTTGGACCTGCCCTTGCAGTTCTTGGGTCATCTTCTTCTTTCCTGGGGTGCCGGGGGGGCTGGCCCGGCCGCACGGTGAAGCGGACGGACTCGGGGACTCGGGGAATAGGGTGGCGGCGCCGGAGCGCTTCGTCGGGAGCGCGCATTTTAGGTCGGTGGGCTTCGGCGCCGCTGCCGGTGCCCGGATGCCCCGGGCGTGACGGATTCCACGGCCCGGGGCGGCCGAAGGAGCGCGGTCACCGGCGCGAAGGACGGGCACAGTGCTGGTTTGTGTGCGCTCGCCGTCGTGGCCGCCCCCCTAAGGATGGGGGCGGCGGCCCGAAACGTGGCGAAAGCCCTGGGCAATCCCGGCGCCAGCAGGCAAACTCACGTTCGTGACTTTTTGATACCGCCGGCTTACCCGCGAAAGCCGTTTTTTTTGGGAGAGCGCCGGCAGGCAGCCTCCAGTATCCTGAGCGGCTTGCCCATACCCCGTCGTCGCGTCCCAGCCCGTACCGATGTCCGACTTCTCCAACGCCCCCGCCGCCTCGCCCCCTTCGGACGAGCACGATGCCTTGCCCGCCGGGACGCGGTTCGGCGAGTTGGAGATCTTGCGCGTGGTGGGCGTGGGCGGCTTCGGCATCGTCTACCTGGCCCGCGACCATTCGCTCGACCGCGACGTGGCCCTGAAGGAATACATGCCCGGCCAACTGGCCGCGCGCGGCCCGAGCGCCCAGGTGTCGGTGCGTTCCGGCTCCCACATGGAGACCTTCGCGCTGGGCCTGCGCTCCTTCGTCAACGAAGCCCGGCTGCTCGCCCGGTTCGACCACCGTTCGCTGGTGAAGGTGTACCGCTTCTGGGAGGCGAACAACACCGCCTACATGGTGATGCCCTTCCTGCAGGGCCGCACGCTGCGCGAGGCGCGCCGCGCGATGAATCAGGCGCCCGACGAAGCCTGGATGCGCCAGATCCTGAACCCCTTGCTCGAAGCGCTGGAAATCCTGCACCGCGAGACCGTATACCACCGGGACATCGCCCCCGACAACATCCTGCTGCCCCATGACGGCAGTCAGCCGGTGCTGCTCGATTTCGGCGCCGCGCGGCGTGCCATCGGCGACCGCACCCAGACCTTCACCGCCATCCTCAAGCCGAGCTACGCGCCGATCGAGCAATACGCCGAGTCGGTCTCCCTCAGGCAGGGCCCCTGGACCGACCTCTACGCGATGGGCGCGGTGATCCATTACCTGCTCAAGGGCGTGCCGCCGCCGCCGGCCACCGCGCGCACCTTTGAAGACCACAGCGAAGTGCTGGCCGAGCTGAGCTTCCCGGGCGTGTCGCGCGGCTTCCTGGCGGCCGTCGACTGGGCGCTGGCGGTGCGGCCCCAGGACCGGCCGCAGTCCGTCGCCGAGTTCCG
>CBJNAE010000191.1:0-7908 GCA_966433995.1 uncultured Ideonella sp.
GAGGATGGTGGTCGCACCGCCCCTTGATCCGTTCGCACTGAGCCTGTCGAAGTGCCCACGCGGCCCGCCGATGGGGCTTCGACAGGCTCAGCCCGAACGGAGGATGGTGGTCGCACCGCCCCTTGATCCGTTCGCACTGAGCCTGTCGAAGTGCATACGCGGCCCGCCGATGGGGCTTCGACAGGCTCAGCCCGAACGGTGGCGGTGAGGAGCCCAACCGGGACGGGAGGGGATGAAGCCGAAGAAGGCGAGTCGGCAACCGCCACCCGCGGCCAAGCTGCCGGCACCGGTGCTTCGGGCCGGACATGCTCGGGGGCCAGGTTGACGCAAGCGGTCAGCGTCACCGCCAGCATCGCCAACGGGACCAGGCGCAGCGACGGGCGGCGGCTCATGGCCGGTCCTCCGACACCGCGGGCCCGTTCAACGCCGGTGCACCCTCCCCCCGCGCCCGCCGCTTTTCGAAGAACCCGCGGATCAGCACATAGAAGAGCGGCACGAAGACCACGCCCAGCACGGTGGCGGCGGCCATGCCGCCGAGCACGCCCACGCCGATGGAGCGCCGGCTGCCCGAGCCCGCGCCGGTGCTCAGCGCCAGCGGCAGCACGCCGAACATGAAAGCCAGCGACGTCATCAGGATGGGGCGCAGCCGCTGGCGCACCGCCTTGAGCGTGGCGTCGATGAGGCCCATGCCCTGCGCCTGCAGCGATTGGGCGAACTCGACGATCAGGATGGCGTTCTTCGCCGACAGGCCGACCGTGGTCAGCAGCCCCACCTGGAAGTAGACGTCGTTCGTCTGACCGGCAAGCGTGCTGGCCAGCAGCGCGCCGAGGATGCCCAACGGCACCACCAGCATCACCGAGAACGGCACCGACCAGCTCTCGTACAGCGCGGCCAAGCACAGGAAGACGAAGAGGATGGATACGGCGTAGAGCATCGGCGCCTGCGCGCCCGACAGCCTTTCCTGGTAAGAGCGGCCGGCCCACTCGTAGCCGATGCCCTGGGGCAGCTGGGCCATGGTCTCCTCGATCGCCTTCATCGCCTGACCCGAACTCACGCCCGGCGCCGGGTCGCCGATCAGCTCGTACGAGGCCATGCCGTTGTAGCGGGTGAGCTGGGGCGGGCCGAAGGTCCAGCCGGTGCTGGAGAAGGCCGAGAACGGCACCATCTCGCCCTGCGCGTTGCGCACGTGCCAGGCCTTGATGCTGTCGGGGTCCATGCGGAAGGGCGCGTCGCCCTGCATGTAGACCTTCTTCACCCGGCCGCGGTCGATGAAATCGTTGACGTAGCTGCCGCCCATGGCGGCGGACAGCGTGTCGTTGATGGACGCGGTGGGCAAGCCCAGGGCCCCGGCGCGGCGGTCGTCGATGCGGATGTTGAACTGCGGCGTGTCGACCAGGTTGTTGTTGCGCACCCGGGACAGCTCGGGCCGCTGGTTGGCCAGGTCCAGGAACTTGTCGCGCGCCTCGGCCAGGGCCTTGGCGCCCAGGCCGCCGACGTCCTGCAGCTGCACCGAGAAGCCGGCGTTGGCGCCCAGGCCGCGCACCGCCGGCGGCAGCAGGATGAAGATCTGCGCGTCGCGCACCTGTTTCTGCAGGTCGCTGGTGATGCGGCGCGCCATCTCGGCGGCGCCCTGGCCCTTGCCGCCACGCAGCGACCAGTCCTTCAGCCGGATGTAACCCTGGCCACTGCCCTGGTCGCCGCCCTGGCCGGTGACCAGGGTGTAGAAGAGGATGTCCTTCTCCTTGGCGAGGTAGCCCTCGACGCTGGCCATCACGCGCTGCAGCCTCTCGCTGGTGGCACCGGCCGGCATGCGCACCTGGATCTGCAGCGTGCCCTGGTCTTCTTCCGGCAGGAAAGAGGTCGGCAGGTTCTTGTAGAGCAGCGCCACCGCGGCGACCAGCACGGCATAGACCGCCATGGCGCGGCCGCCGCGCTTGAGCAGCCGGGCGACGCCGGACTGGTAGCGGTCGGCGCCGCGGTCGAAGGCGCGGTTGAAGCCGCCGAAGAAGCGGCCCAGCGGCTTGGCCAGCCAGCCGCCGGGCACGCTGTGCCCGCCCTGGGGCACCGGCTTGAGCAGCGTGGCGCACAGCGCCGGCGTGAGCGTCATCGCCACCAGCACCGACAACACCATCGACGAGACGACGGTGATCGAGAACTGCCGGTAGATCACGCCGGTGGAGCCGCCGAAGAAGGCCATCGGGACGAACACCGCCGACAACACCAGGGCGATGCCCACCAGCGCGCCGGTGATCTCGCGCATCGATTTGCGCGTGGCCTCCAGCGGCGACAGGCCCTCTTCGCCCATGATGCGCTCGACGTTCTCGACCACGACGATGGCGTCGTCCACCAGCAGGCCGATGGCCAGCACCAGGCCGAACATCGTCAGCGTGTTGATCGAATAGCCGAAGGCCGCCAGCACGCCGAAGGTGCCCAGCAGGACCACCGGCACCGCGATGGCGGGGATCAGCGTGGCGCGCAGGTTCTGCATGAAGAGGTACATGATCAGCACCACCAGCGCCATGGCCTCCAGCAGCGTGTGCACCACGCCCTCGATCGACACCTTGACGAAGGGCGTGGTGTCGAAACTCACCACCGCCCTCATGCCGTGGGGAAAGAAGGGTTGCAGCTCGCCGAGCTTCTTGCGCACCGCGTCGGCGGTGCCGATGGCGTTGGCGCCGGTGGCCAGGAAGACCTGCAGGTTGGACGATGTCTTGCCGGCCAGGCGCGAGCGGGTGTTGTAGTTCTCGCTGCCGAGTTCGACGCGGGCGACGTCGCCCACCCGCACCACCGAACCATCGACGCCCGCCTTGACCACGACGTCGCGGAACTGCTCCACCGTCTGCAGTTTGCTGCGCGCGGTGATGGTCGCGGTGAGCTGCTGCCCGGGTGGCGCGGGCAGCGCGCCGATCTGGCCGGCCGACACCTCGGTGTTCTGGGCCTGCAGCGCGGCGCGCACGTCCGACGGCATGAGCGCGTGCTGGGCGAGCTTGCCCGGGTCCAGCCAAAGCCGCATCGCGTAGCCGCTGCCCTGGATGTTCACGTCGCCGACGCCGTCGACACGGCTGATCGCGTCCTGCAGGCTGCTGGCGATGTAGTCGCCCAGGTCGGTGGCGGTGACGCCGGGGTCGTCGGAGACCAGGGAAATGCCCATCAACAGGTCCGTTCCGGCCTTGGTGACTTGCACACCCTGGGCCTGCACCGACTGCGGCAACTGCGACATCGCCTGCTGCAGCTTGTTCTGCACCTGCATCTGCGCGACGTCGGGGTCGGTGCCGGCCTCGAAGCCCAGGCGCACGCTGGCCGAGCCGGAGGAATTGCTGGTCGATTCCATCGACACCAGGCGGTCCAGCCCTTTCAGGCGCTGCTCGATGACCTGGGTGACCGAGTCTTCGATGGTTTTGGCCGAGGCGCCGGTGTAGGTGGCGTTGATCGATACCCGGGTGGGCGCGATGTCGGGGTACTGCTCCAGCGGCAGCTGGTGGACGGACAAGGCGCCGGCGAGCATCACCACGATGGCGATGACCCAGGCGAAGATGGGGCGGTCGATGAAGAAGCTGGCCATGGCGCGCAGCTCCGGTCAGCGCGGGGCGGCGGAGGCGGGGGCCGCGGCCCCCGCCGCCACCCAAGGCACCGGCCGCACCACCGCGCCGGGCTTGGCGCGCTGCAGGCCGTCCACGATCACCCGGTCGCCCGCCTCCAGACCCGACGTCACCTGCCAGCGGTTGCCGATGGCGCGGTCGACCGCGACCTTGCGGCGTTCCACCTTGTCGCCCACGCCCACCACCAGGGCCGACGCGTCGCCCGACGGCGTGCGGGTGATGCCCTGCTGCGGCACCAGCAGCGCCTGCTCGGCCACGCCCGATTCGAGCATCGCGCGCACATACATGCCCGGCAGCAGCACGCCCTCCGGGTTGGGCACCAGCGCACGCAACGTGACCGCGCCAGTGCCGGGGTTGACAGTGACGCCGCTGAACCGCAGCCGGCCGGCGTGGGGGTAGGCGCTGCCGTCTTCCAGGCGCAGGCGGACCGGCGCTTCGCCTTCGCCGCCACGCTTGAGCGTGCCGTCGGCCAGTTCGCGCTTCAGGCGCAGCAGCTCGCTGCTGGACTGCACCACGTCGACGATGAGCGGGTCCAGCTGCTGGACCGTGGTCATCGCCTCGGCCTGGTTGGCGGTGACGAGGGCGCCGGGTGTCACGGCCGAAATGTCGACACGGCCGGAGATGGGCGCGGCGATGCGGGTGCGGTCGAGGTTGATGCGCGCCGCCTGCAGCGCGGCGCGCGCGACCGCGACGTCGGCTTCGGCCTGTTTGAGCGAGGCCTGGGCATCGTCGTCCTGCTGGCGGCTGATGGCATCGATCTTGACCAGCTCGGCGCTGCGCCGGGCTGTCAGGCGGCTGGCGCCCAGCGTCGCCTCGGCCTTGGCCAGCGAGGCCTGCGCGCTGGCCAAGGCGGCTTCGAAACCCGCCGGGTCGAGCTGGTACAGCACCTGCCCGGCCTTGACCAGGGCGCCCTCTTCGAACAGCCGGCTTTGCACGATGCCGCCCACCTGCGGCCGGATCTGCGCGATCAGCCGCGCCCGGGTACGGCCCGGCAGCTCGGTCGTGATGGCCTGGCGCTGCGGCTCGACCTGGTAGACGCCCACCTCGGGCGCGGCGGGGGGTGCGGCCGCCGCCTTGCCGTCGCCCTTTCCGCAGGCCGCCAGCAAGACGCAGCAGCAGGCCAGGGCCAAGCCCGGGAGCAACGGATGCCGGGCCGCCGGCGCCAAAGTGCGGGATGTCGCTGTCATGGGAGGGGCTGCGGAGGAGTTCGGGGGATCCTGCTGAAAAAATGTGGAGGAAACTTGAAGACCGACTTCCCCCCGGGCCCAAGGCCGGCGCGCTTGCCAAGGCCGGGGCGATGGGCGCTAATCCTGCTTCCCCCCCCCCGCCCCGCGCGGGCGCATCGCCTGAGAAGCCGTGACGAGATGAGACTCAGCATCACCGCCAAACTCTTCGCCGCCGTGCTCGCCACCGCCATGGCCGTGGCCTTGGCGATGGGCGTGGCCGCCCACCTGAACCTCAACCGCGGCTTTCTGGGCTACCTGAACGACCAGGCCGTGCAGCGGCTGGAGGCCAGCCTGCCCAGTGTCGAGGCCGGTTGGCGCTTCCACGGCAGCTGGGACTTCCTGCGCGCCAAGCCCGAACTCTGGTGGCGGCTGCTGCGCCCGGCCAGTTTCAACGACGACGGGCTGGACAGGCCGCCGCCGACCGTGTCCGACCTCACTGGCGCGACCCGGCGCTTCGCCCTGCTCGATGCCGACCGGCGGCGCGTCGCCGGCTACGAAGGCGTCGCCGCGCCCGGCGTGATCGAACGCGAAGTGCGTGTCGACGGCCGCACGGTCGGCTGGCTGGCGCTGGCGCCGTTCCAGAGCGCCAGCTCCGACGCCGAGCGCAAGTTCAGCCAAGGGCAGCAGCGCAGCACCTGGGCCGTGGGCATCGCCGCGGTGCTGCTGGCCGCCGGGTTGGCGATTTGGGTGTCGCGCACGCTGCTGACGCCGGTGAAGAAGGTCGCCGCGGCCACCCACCGCCTGGCCGCGGGCGAATACGGCACCCGGGTCGAGGTGGCCTCGCGCGACGAGGTCGGGCAGCTCGCCGCCGACTTCAACCGCCTGGCCCACACTCTGCAGCGCAACGAGGAAATGCGCCGCGAGCTGATGGCCGACCTGTCGCACGAGCTGCGCACGCCGCTGGGCGTGCTGCACGGCGAACTGGAGGCGATCGAGGACGGCGTGCGCACGCTGGACGGCCCGTCGCTGCGCTCGCTGCAGGCCGAGGTGGCGACCTTGAACAAGCTCGTCAGCGACCTCTACGAGCTGTCGCTGGCCGACGTCGGCGCGCTGGCCTACCGCAAGTCCGACATCGACATCCTGGAGCCGCTTCGCCTGACCGCCGGCGCCTTCGCCGAGCGGTTGGCCGCCCGTGGCCTGCGCCTGGAGCTGGCGTTGCCCGACGACGGGCCGCTGCTGGCCTTCGCCGACGAACGCCGGCTGCAGCAGCTCTTCAACAACCTGTTCGAGAACAGCTGCCGCTACACCGACCCCGGGGGCGTGCTGCGCGTGTCGGCCCGGCGGGAGGACAGCGGCAAAAGCGCGCGGCTGCTGATCGACTTCATGGACTCGGCCCCCGGCGTCGAAGCGGAACACCTGGCCCGGCTCTTCGACCGTTTCTTCCGCGCCGAAGGCTCGCGCAACCGCGGCAGCGGAGGCGCCGGGCTGGGGCTGGCGATCTGCCAGCGCATCGTCCAAGCCCACGACGGCCGGATCCAGGCCAAGGCCTCCCCGCTGGGCGGCGTGTGGCTGGCGATCGAACTGCCGGGCGTGGTGTTCCCGGGAAAAGCCTGATGGCGACGGCGCCCCTTGACGACCCGCGCGGCGGGCCGGGCCCCAGCGTGATGCCCGAGGCCGCGGCCTCCCGCGTCCTGGTGGTGGAAGACGAGCCCAAGATGGCCGCCCTGGTGTGCGACTACCTGCGAGCGGCCGGCCACCATCCGCAGTGGCTGGCCGACGGCCGCGGGGTGGTCGACGCCTTCAAGGCCGAACGCCACGACCTGGTGCTGCTGGACCTGATGCTGCCGGGCCGTGACGGCATGTCGCTCTGCCGCGACCTGCGCGCCTTCAGCGACGTGCCGATCGTGATGCTGACCGCCCGCGCCGAGGAAGCCGACCGCCTGGCCGGCCTGGACCTCGGCGCCGACGACTACATCTGCAAGACGCCCTTCAGCCCGCGCGAGATCGTCGCCCGCGTCAAGGCCGTCCTGCGCCGCAACGCCGCGCGCGCCGGGCAACGCCCCCCGGCCCTGGAGATCGACGAGGACGGCTACCGGGCCGCGTACAAGGGCCAACCGCTGGACCTGACCCCGATCGAATTCCGCCTGCTCAAGACACTGGCCAGCGCCCCCGGCCGCGTCTTCTCGCGCGACGCCCTGCTCGACCGCCTGCACGCCGACCAGCGCGCCGTCACCGACCGCGCGGTGGACAGCCACATCAAGAACCTGCGCCGCAAGCTGCAGGCGGCGCAGGCGGGGGAAGACTGCATCCGGTCGATCTACGGGGTGGGATACCGGTTCGACGGGGCGGAATAGGCCGCGGGCAAGGCTCATCCGGTGAAAAGGGGGAGCGAGCGGACCTCGCCGCCTGGCCCGTCTCGCAAGCGGCAGCTTCGCCGAAAATAGCGCCCCTGGTCCAATCCCGCGAACCCGTCCAATGAACATCCGATCCTGGGCCGTGCTGGCCCTCGCCTGCGCGCTGGGCGCCTGCGCCTCCATCCAACCCGTCGTGAGCAGCTCGGCCGCCCCGGAAGCTTCATGGGGCTATGTCACCGGCAGTTTCACCCGGACCAAGAGCGGGGGGTTCGCTTTCGTCCTGCGCAACCTCGACTCCGGCGCGGAGTACGAAATGCCTCTGGGGGAAGACACGCTGCTGCCCACGGACGTCAGCGACCAAGTCATCGCCATCAAGGTCCCCCCGGGGCGGTATTCCGTCGCGCAGTGGTTCACCTATGGGACGCTGACCAAGGAAAGGTCGAGCAAGAAGGAAATCTCCAATCCTTACCTCAAGGCGCCCTTCACCCTCGGGAACGGCGCCGTGGTCTACCTCGGCCGCTATTCGATCACCACCACCTACACCCCGGGTTACCCGGTGTCGCGCACGGACTGGGCGATCAGGCCCCAGCCCGTCAAGTCAACGGAAGCCCGGAGCGCTTTCGCCAAGACCTATCCGGCGTTCGCCGACATGCCTTTCTCCTGCCGCCTTTGCGCCGACGCGCCGCAATAGCCGACGCCGAACGGCAATCCGGACGCGCCGTGCCGCACGCCCGGGGCCGGTGCCTTGCGGCGAGGCGATAATGCCGACCTTTCTCCGCCCAAGGTCTT
>CBJNAE010000192.1:0-7904 GCA_966433995.1 uncultured Ideonella sp.
AGATCGAGAAGGCGATCCGCGAAAGCGACCTGGGCCTGAACCCCGCTTCCCAGGGCGACCTGATCCGCGTGCCCATGCCCGCGTTGACCGAAGAGCGCCGCAAGGATCTGACCAAGGTCGTGCGCAACGCCGGCGAGGACGCCCGGGTCGCCATCCGCAACCTGCGGCGCGACGCCAACGAGCAGGCCAAAAGGCTCCTCAAAGACAAGCTGATCTCCGAAGACGAGGAACGGCGTTCGCTCGATGAGTCCCAGAAGTTGACCGACCGCTACATCGCCGAGGTGGACCGTGTCGTCGCGGCCAAAGAGGCCGAGATCCTGGCCGTCTGACATGGCCCGCTGCTCGCGCGGTGCCTCGATGCCGGATTTTTCACCCTCGACGGCCATCCCAGCGTGAGCAATCCGTCCCCTTCCATACCGCGCCACATCGGCATCGTCATGGACGGCAATGGCCGCTGGGCGAAGCGGCGCTTCATGCCGCGCTATTTCGGGCACAAGTACGGCGTCGACGCGCTCGTGAAGGTCGTGCTGGCCTGCGCCGACCGCGGTGTCGACTACCTCACCGTGTTCGCCTTCTCTTCCGAGAACTGGAAGCGCCCGTCCGATGAAGTGTCCGGCCTGATGGGCCTGGTGATGATCGGCGTCACCAAATATCTGGCGCGCCTGGCCACCCAGGGCGTTCGCATCCGCATCATCGGCGACCGGGTGGCGGTGCCGGACAAACTGCGCAAGGTGTGGGAACAGGTCGAGTCCACCACCGAGCACAACACGCGCATCACCTTGTCGGTGGCGTTCAACTACGGCGGCCGCTGGGACGTGGTGCAGGCCTGCAAGCAAGCGATGCTCGACGGCGTCCAGCCGGCGGACGTCACCGAGGCGCTGCTGGCGCGCTACATGGCCCTGAGCTACGCGCCCGACCCCGACCTCATCATCCGCACCGGCGGGGAAAAGCGAATCAGCAATTTCCTGCTGTGGCAGGCCGCCTATGCCGAGCTGTTCTTTTCCGACTGCCTCTGGCCCGAGTTCGGGGAAGCGGAGCTCGACCAGGCCTTGGCCGAGTTCTCGCGCCGCGAACGCCGGTTCGGCCTGCTCAACAACGACGCCCCGGCCGCCGCCGCGGCGCGGGCCTGAATCGACCGAGGGAATCCCATGCTCCGGCAACGCGTCATCACCGCGCTGGTCCTGCTGGCGGTCCTCCTGCCGGCGCTTTTCGCCTCCAACCCGGTGCCTTTCGCCGCCTTGAGCCTGCTGATGGTCGGTGCGGCGGGTTGGGAATGGGGTCGGTTGAACGGCCTGGGGCAGGGCACCTCGCTGCTGCTCGGCGGCCTGCTCGCGATGGCGGGGGCAGTCGCCTGGTGGCTGGGTTGGACGGTGCGGGCCCCTGATGCGCTCTGGCGGGTGGCTGCGGGTTCGTGGATCCTCGGGGGCGGCTTGATCCTCTACCTGGGCGTGGCCCGGTGGTCCAGGCTGCCGTCCATCCTCCGGCTGCTCGGCGGCTTGCTGGCGCTGTGGGTGGCCTGGCTGGCCATCGCGGGAGCCAAGGTGCTGGGCGTCAATTTCCTGCTCTCCGTGCTGTGCACGGTCTGGATGGCCGACATCGCCGCTTATTTCGGCGGCCGCCGGTTCGGCCGGCGCAAGCTGGCGCCGACGATCAGTCCCGGGAAGTCCTGGGAAGGCGTCTACAGCGGTGTGGTCGGCGTGCTGTTGCTCTCGGTGTTCTGGCTCTGGCTCGACGGCCGGTCCTGGTATTCGCCACCCAGCATCTTCTCCACGGTGTACGGCCGCCATTCCGCGATGGGCTTGCTGCTCGTCACGCTGTCCCTGTGCGCCATGAGCGTGGTGGGCGACCTGGTCGAGTCCCTCATCAAGCGCAGCGCCGGCGCCAAGGACAGCAGCCAGTTGCTGCCCGGGCACGGCGGCGTGCTGGACCGCATCGACGCGCTGATCCCGGTTTTCCCGATGGCGATGGCCATCCAGTCTTTCTGAAGCCATGGCAATGATCAAACAACGGGTCTGCGTGCTGGGCGCCACGGGTTCGATCGGCACCAGCACCCTGGACGTCCTGGCCCGGCACCCCGGCCGCTTCGAGGTGTTCGCCCTGACGGCCCACCGCAGCGTCGACGAGCTACTCGCGCTGTGCGTACGCTTCCATCCGAAGTTCGCCGCCATGCCGGACGCCGGCCTCGCTCGCGATCTGCGGGAGAAATTGCGCGGCCACGGCCTGAAGACCGAGGTACTGGACGGCGAGCAAGCCTTGAGCGAACTGGCGGCTCACCCGGAGGTGGACACGGTGATGGCCGCCATCGTCGGCGCCGCGGGCCTGCCGCCCTGCCTGGCCGCCGCGCGCGCCGGCAAGCGCCTGCTGCTGGCCAACAAAGAGGCCCTGGTGGTCGGCGGCGCGTTGTTCATGCGCGCCGTGCAGGAGGGTGGCGCGACCCTGATCCCGATCGACAGCGAGCATTCCGCCATCTTCCAATGCCTCCCCGAGGACCGGCGCGTCTGGGACAGCCGCATCCAGCGCATCGTGCTCACCGCCTCCGGCGGCCCTTTCCGCGACCGCGACCCGTCCACACTGGGCGATGTCACGCCGGAGCAGGCCTGCGCCCACCCGAACTGGGTCATGGGTCGGAAGATCTCCGTCGATTCGGCGACGATGATGAACAAGGCGCTGGAAGTGATCGAAGCCCGATGGCTCTTCGACCTGGCGCCCGAGCGCATCGAAGTCGTCATCCATCCGCAGAGCATCGTGCATTCGATGGTCGTCTGCAGGGACAACTCGGTGCTGGCCCAGCTCGGCACGCCCGACATGCGGGTGCCGATCGCTTACGGGCTGGCTTTCCCCGAACGCATCGAGTCGGGCGCCACGGCGCTGGACTTCGGCGTGGCCAGCCAGATGACCTTCGCGCCGCCCGACCATGCGCGCTATCCCGGCCTCCAACTGGCCTGGGACGCGCTGCGCGCCGTACCCGGTTCGACCGCCGTGCTCAACGCCGCCAACGAGGTGGCGGTGGACGCCTTCCTGGACCGCCGGCTGCGCTTCGACCAGATCCACCAGGTCAACGCGGGCGTGCTGTCACGGCTGGAGGTGGCTGCCGGTGATTCCGCTTCGGTGGAAGGCCTGTTGGCCCTGGACGCCAGGGCGCGCGCCGCGGCCGGGGAGCAGGTGCTGGCGCTCGGCCGGCGCTAGCAGTCGGTTGGAAACGAGATGGGCCCCACTTCACGCTTCAACCGCGTCCGCAAGGCGCCCCGAGCGCTTCTTTCGATCGGGTGAAGGTCTGGAAGGCACCCTGGAATCCGTTGTCGGGCCTGCCCGCTTGGAGTCCCTTTGCAGCGGTCTGCTAGTGTGGTGGCGGCCAACAAGCCAAGAGGCGAGAGTCCATGAGCACCATCTTTTTTTTCCTGCTGACGCTGGGCATCCTCATCGTCATCCATGAGTACGGGCACTACCGCGTGGCCCGCGCCTGCGGCGTCAAGGTGCTGCGCTTCTCGGTCGGGTTCGGCCGGGTGCTCTGGCGCAGGCAGGCCGATCCCGATGCCACCGAATTCGTGATCTCCGCGGTACCGCTCGGCGGCTACGTGCGCATGCTCGACGAGCGGGAGGCGCCGGTCGAGCCCGGCGAGCGGCACATGGCGTTCAACCGCAAGCCGCTTTGGCAGCGCACGGCGGTGGTCGCCGCCGGACCGCTCGCCAACCTGCTGCTCGCGGTGCTGCTCTACGCCAGCGTCCACTGGATCGGCGTCGAAGAGCCCAAGGCCGTCCTCGGCACGCCCGCCGCCGGCAGCCTGGCCGAACGCGCGGGGTTGCGCGCCGGCGACTGGGTGCAGGCAGTCTCTTCCGATGGTTCGGATTGGCGCGAGATCGACGCCATGCCCGATCTGCGCTGGGAAGTCACGCAGGCCGCCCTGCGTTCGGAGCCGCTCACCTTGCGATTGACCGACCCTAAAGGCCACGGCGAGCGCCAGGCGGTGCTTGATCTGAGCGGCTTCGACTCGGCCGACGTGGACGCCCAATTGATGCGCCGCATCGGGTTGGGCGCACCGCTGCGCGAGCCGGTGATTGCCGACGTGGTGGCCGGCGGACCCGCCGCGCGCCACGGCGTGGTGGCCGGCGACCGCGTCCTCAGTGTGGACGGCCGGCCGGTCGTGGATGCCGCGCAGTTGCAGCACCGCATCCGGTCCAGCCTGGACGGCGAGGGCAGGCCGCAGCCCATGCAATGGCGTGTCGAGCGCAGCGGCCAGGTGCTCGAAGTGGCCGTGACCGCGGACGCAGCCAAGGACGGCGACAAGCCCATCGGCCGCGTCGAGGCGATGATCGGCTCCCGGCCAGAGACGGTGGAAGTCAGCCACGGCCTGTGGGACGGGCTGCGGCTCGCGGTCACGCGCACCTGGGACATGTCGGTCGTGACCTTGAAGATGTTCGGCAAGATGCTGATCGGCGAAGCCTCCCTCAAGAACATCTCGGGGCCGATCACCATCGCCGACTACGCGGGCCAGTCCGCCAAACTCGGGCTGGCTTATTACCTGGGCTTCCTCGCCGTCGTCAGCGTCAGCCTCGGGGTGCTCAACCTGCTCCCCTTGCCGATGCTCGATGGCGGGCACCTGATGTATTATCTTTTCGAGGCAGTGACAGGGCGGCCGGTCTCCGAGTTGTGGCTCGACCGGCTGCAGCGTGGCGGTGTGGCCATCATGCTCATGATGATGTCGCTCGCTATTTACAACGATGTGGCCCGCCTCATGGGCCTGCACTGACTCCCTCCGCATGCCATCTCATCCCCGTTCGAACCGTTTGCGTTCCACGCTGCTCGGCGTGGCTGTGTCTGTCGCTTCGGCGGCGCTGCTGCCCGTGGCGGCGGCCTGGGCCGCGCAGCCGTTCACGCTGCGCGACATCCGGGTGGAGGGCCTGCAGCGGACCGATGCCGGCACCGTGTTCGCCTCGCTGCCTTTCCGCGTCGGCGACACCTACAGCGACGAGAAAGGCGCCTCCGCGCTGCGGGCCTTGTTCGCCACCGGGCTGTTCAAGGATGTGCGCCTGGAGGTCGACAACGGCGTGGTCGTGATCGTGGTGGAAGAGCGGCCGGTGATCTCGAACATCGAGTTCGTCGGCATGAAGGAGTTCGACAAGGACGTGCTGCTGAAGTCGCTGCGCGACACCGGTATCGGCGAAGGCCAGCCTTTCGACCGCGCGCTGGCTGACCGCGCCGAGCAGGAGCTTAAACGCCAGTACCTCAGCCGCAGCCTGTACGGCGCCGAAGTGGTCACGACCACCACGCCGCTGGAGCGCAACCGCGTCAACGTCACCTTCACCATCACCGAAGGCGCGGCGGCGAGCATCCGCGAGATCCGCATCCTCGGCAACAAGGCCTTCTCAGAGAGCACGCTCAAGGGCCTGCTCGACCTCAACGACGGCGGCTGGCTCAATTGGTACACCAAGGCCGACCGTTATTCCCGGGGCAAGCTCAACGCCGACATCGAGACCCTGCGCGCCTACTACCTCAACCGCGGCTACCTGGAGTTCGAAGTGGTCTCCACCCAGGTGGCCATCTCCCCGGACAAGCAGACCATCACCATCACGCTGACGGTGAAGGAAGGCCAGCCCTACACCGTCACCGCGGTCAAGCTCGAAGGCGACTTCCTGGGCCAGGACGAGGATTTCAAGTCCCTCGTCACCATCAAGCCCGGCCAGCCCTATCGCGCGGAAGACGTCGCAGACACCACGAAGGCCTTCTCCGACCGCTACGCGATGTTCGGCTACGCCTTCGCGCGGGTGGAGTCCCGGCCCGAGGTCGACCGCGCGACGGGCCAGGTCGTCATCAACCTCGCCGCCGAGCCGCAGCGCCGGGTCTACGTCAGGCGCATCCACGTCTCGGGCAACAGCCGATCGCGTGACGAGGTCATCCGTCGGGAGTTCCGCCAGTTCGAATCCTCCTGGTACGACGGCCGCAAGATCAAGCTCTCTCGCGACCGTGTCGACCGCCTCGGCTACTTCAGCCAGGTGGATGTCGAAACCAACGAAGTGCCGGGCGCGCCCGACCAGGTCGACCTGACCGTCACCGTCGTCGAGAAGCCCACGGGCAACCTGCTGCTGGGCGCGGGCTTCTCCAGTGCGGACAAGCTTTCCCTCACCGCTTCGGTGAAGCAGGAGAACGTGTTCGGCTCAGGCAATTACCTGGGCATCGAGGTCAACACCAGCCGGTCCCAAGGCACCCTGGTGATCAGCTCGGTGAACCCTTATTTCACGATCGACGGGGTGTCCCGGGCCTTCGACATCTATTACCGCACGAGCAAGCCCTTGAACAGCCAGGGCGAGGACTACAAGCTCATCACCCCCGGCGCGTCCATCCGCTTCGGCGTGCCTTTCACCGAGCTCGACACGGTGTTCTTCGGCATCGGCGCGGAACAGACCACGATCAAGGGCGACCGCGCCCTGCCCAACAGCTACTTCCTCTACCGCGAGCAGTTCGGCCGCACCAGCACCTCGGTGCCGCTGACGATCGGCTGGTCGCGCGACGGCCGCGACAGCGCCCTGGTGCCCAACTCCGGCCGCTTCCAGCGCCTCAACATGGACTGGGCCATCGCGGGCGACGCACGCTACCTGCGCACCAACGCGCAGATCCAGCAGTATTTCGCCCTCACCCCCCGTTACACGCTGGGCCTGAACGCCGAACTGGGCTGGGGCAAGGGACTGGGCGGCCGGCCCTATCCGATCTTCAAGAACTTCTACGGCGGCGGTTTGGGCACTGTCCGGGGCTTCGACCAGAGCTCCCTCGGGCCGGTGGACGTCACAGGCGCTTACATCGGCGGCACGCGGCGCCTCAACATGAACGGCGAGCTCTACCTGCCGCTGGGCGGCACCGGCAACGACCGCACGTTGCGCTGGTTCAGCTACGTGGATGTCGGCAACGTCTGGGGCGAGGACCAGAGCGTCGAGCTGGGCTCGCTGCGTGCTTCCGTGGGGTTGGGGCTGAGCTGGGTGTCGCCCGTCGGTCCCCTCAAGCTCAGCTATGGTATTCCTGTGCGCAAAGAGCCAACGGATAGAATCCAGCGTCTTCAATTTCAGATCGGGACAGCGTTCTAATGAAAAGCAGCTTTGCCAAACTCTTGGGTGCATCGGCCTTGCTGGCCATCGCGTCATTCGGCGTGCAGGCGCAGGAGCTCAAGATCGGCTTTGTCAACCAGGACCGGGTGCTTAGCGAAGCCGCGCTTTCCAAATCTGCCGAAGCCAGGAAGATCGAACTGAACAAGCGCCAGAAGGAAGTCGAGGAACTGGCAGGCAAGCTGCGCGCCAACGCGGAACGCTTCGAGAAGGACTCCCCGACGCTCGCCGAAGCCGAGCGCAACCGCCGCCAGCGTGACCTGGTCGAGCAAGAGCGCGAAGTGCAGCGCCGCGGCCGCATCTTCCAGGAAGACCTGGGGCAGTGGAAGCAGGAAGAAAGCGCCAACCTCGCCGAGCGCGCCCGCAAGGTCATCAAGCAAATCAGCGAGACCGAGAAGATCGACGTCGTGCTGGCCGACGCGGTCTATGTCCACCCACGGCTCGACATCACTGACAAGGTCATCAAGGCTCTGAACGCGCAAGCTGGCGGCAAGTGAGGCGGTGGGCCATCTATCCAGCGGTCGTGTGAACGAAGAATTCCGGCTGGGCGAGATCGTCGCGGACCTTGGCGGCGAGTTGCTCGGCGACCCGGAGCAACCCATCGAGTGCATCGGCCCCCTGGAGGGCGCCACGCCGCGCACGCTGACTTTCCTTTCGAACCGCCGTTACCAGGCCAAGCTGGCCGCCTCGGAAGCGGCCTGTGTCATCGTTTCCGAAGCCATGCGCGAGGCGGCGATCGCGCGCGGCGCGGCGATCGTCACGCCCGACCCCTACCTGTATTTCGCCAGGCTGACCCAGTGGTGGGCGCGGCG
>CBJNAE010000193.1:0-7788 GCA_966433995.1 uncultured Ideonella sp.
TTCCTGCTGGGCTGCCTGGCGCTGGCGATCGCGCCGCTGGCCTTCGGCCTGAAAGAGCCCCACCCCGCGCCGGCAGCGGCCGGGCGGCAGCAAAGCGTCGGCGAAGCGCTGCGCGAGGCGTTCAAATACCCGAGCTTCCAGCTGCTGATGGCGGGTTATTTCGTCTGCGGCTTCCAGGTGGTCTTCATCGGCGTGCACATGCCGAGCTATTTGAAGGACCACGGCCTGTCGCCCGACGTGGCGACCCGGGCGCTGGCCTTGATCGGGCTGTTCAACGTCATCGGCACCTACGCGGCCGGCTCGCTCGGGCAGCGGCTCGCCAAGCGCCACATCCTCTCGGCGATCTACGCGCTGCGCTCGGTGGCGATCGTCGTCTTCCTCTCGCTGCCGCTCACGCCGTGGAGCGTCTACGTCTTCTCGTCGGTCATGGGGGTGCTGTGGCTGTCCACCGTACCGCCGACCAACGCCATCGTGGCCCAGGTGTTTGGCGTCAAATACCTGTCGATGCTCGGCGGCTTCGTCTTCCTGAGCCACCAGGTCGGCAGCTTCATGGGCGTGTGGCTG
Source organism: uncultured Ideonella sp. (assembly GCA_966433995.1). Lineage (GTDB taxonomy): Bacteria > Pseudomonadota > Gammaproteobacteria > Burkholderiales > Burkholderiaceae_C > JANPCX01. The sequence continues at coordinate 565 of CBJNAE010000193.1, forward strand.
GGCGGCAAGCTCTACGACACCACCGGCAGCTATGACCTCGTCTGGTGGATCGCCGTCGCCCTGGGCGTCTTCGCGGCGCTGGTGAACCTGCCGGTGAAAGAGTCGCCCATCGCCCGGCAGGCTTCGCCGGGGCTGGCCGGTTGAACTCCGGGGCCGCGATGAAGCTCAAGCCCGGCGCCGCGCGGTTGCTGCTTTGGAGCGGCGCCGGCTTGCTGCTCGCGCTGGTCTTCTTCGCCTACCTGCAGCCGGACATGGCGCTGGCCGTGGCCACCCGGGTCTGGAACTGCTTCTGACCCCCCATCCCGCCGGCTGGGCGGGCGGCTAAAATCCAGCGATTCCCCAAGGAAACCGAATCCATGACACCGATTGTTGGAAGCACCGTGGCCCTGGTCACACCCATGTTCGAAGACGGCAGCATCGACTTCGAAGGCCTGCGAAAGCTGGTCGACTGGCACATCGCGGAAGGCACCGATTGCATCGGCGTCGTCGGCACCACGGGCGAGTCGCCCACCGTCTCGGTCGAAGAGCATTGCGAGATCATCCGCGTGGCCGTCGAACACGCCAAGGGCCGGGTACCGATCATGGCCGGCGCCGGCGGCAACTCCACCCGTGAGGCGATCGAGCTGTCCAGGTTCGCCAAGCAGGTCGGCGCCGACTGCACGCTGTCGGTGGTGCCCTACTACAACAAGCCTTCCCAGGAAGGCATCTACCAGCACTTCAAGGCGATCGCCGAGGCCGTCGACATCCCGACCGTGCTCTACAACGTGCCCGGCCGCACCGTGGCCGACATGCTGCCCGAGACCACGCTGCGCTTGGCCCAGGTGCCCGGCATCGTCGGCATCAAGGAAGCCACCGGCAACATCGAGCGCGCCTGCACCCTGATCAAGCACGCGCCGAAGGGCTTCTCGATCTATTCCGGCGACGACCCCACCGCGGTGGCCCTGATGCTGCTGGGCGGCCACGGCAACGTCAGCGTCACCGCCAACGTCGCGCCGCGCGCCATGCACGAGCTGTGCGTGGCGGCCATGGAAGGCCGCGTGCGCGAGGCCACGGCGCTGCACATGAAGCTGCTGCCGCTGCACAAGCACCTCTTCACCGAACCCAGCCCGGCGCCGACGAAATGGGCGCTGGAGCGCCTTGGCCGTTGCCGCAACGCGCTGCGGCTGCCGATCACGCCGCTGACGCCGCAAGGCCAGGCCGTGGTCGAGCAGGCCATGCGCGACGCCGGCCTGGTCTGAGACTCAGCCCATCCCGCACAGGCCGTCGACGAACAGCTTTCATCGCGGTGCGCCGGCATGCGGCCTGGACAGGCCCGGGCCGTCAGCCGCCGTCTTCTCCCCCGCCCTTGGAGACACCTCCGTGACCGTTTTCCCCCGCTTTGAATCGATCGCCGCCCTCCGCCTCAAGCCACTGTCCCGGTGCATCGCGGCGGGGCTCGTCGCCACCCAGTTGCTCGGCTGCTCGACCATCAGCGACTTCGTCGGCGGCGACAAGATCGACTACCGCACATCCGGCGGCAAGAAAGGGCCGGGCCTGGAAGTCCCACCCGACCTGACCCAACTGGCCCGCGACCCCCGCTACCAGCCCCAGTCGGGCACCGTCAGCGCCAGCACCTTCCAGGCCGGTACGCCGGCGGCGCAGCAACCGGGCGCGGGCACGGTGGCCCCGGCCGCCAATGCCCCCGCCACCTTGATGATGAACACGCCCGCGGTGGTCGCGCCCGCGTCCGTCGGCGACCTGACGCTGGAACGCTCGGGCAACCAGCGCTGGCTCAGCACCTCCATGCCGCCGGAAAAGCTCTGGCCCCAACTGCAGGCCTTCTGGACGGAGCGCGGCTTCAACCTCGTGACCGACCAGGCCGACATCGGCGTGATGGAGACCGAATGGGCGGAGAACCGCGCCAAGCTGCCGCAGGACATCATCCGGCAGACGATCGGCAAGGTTTTCGATTCGCTTTACTCCACCGGCGAGCGCGACAAGTTCCGAACCCGGGTCGAGCGCACCGCCAAGGGCACCGAGATCTACATCAGCCACCGTGGGCTGGTCGAGGTCTACAGCAACACCAACAAGGATTCCACGGTGTGGCAACCGCGTCCCACCGACCCGCAGTTGGAAGCCGAACTCCTGCAGCGACTGATGGTCAAGCTCGGCACCAAGGAGGAAGCCGCGAAGGCGGCCGTCGCCCAGGGCCCGGCCGGCCAGCCTCGGGCCCGCGTGGTCGAGGGCGCCGCCAGCGCCAGCCTGCGGATGGACGACGGATTCGACCGCGCTTGGCGCCGCGTCGGCCTCTCGCTGGACCGCTCCGGCTTCACCGTGGAAGACCGCGACCGCTCCCAGGGCCTGTACTTCGTCCGCTACGTCGACCCGGTGGCACAGTCCAGGAAAGAAGAGCCCGGGTTGTTGAGCCGCATCTTCGGCAAGGGCTCGGACGAGACCTCGAACCTCACCCGCTACCGGGTGAGCGTCAAGGGCGAAGGCGAAACCACGATGGTTTCAGTGCTCAACGCGCAAGGCGGCAACGAGACTGGCGACGCGGGCAAGCGCATCGTCCAGTTGCTGGTGGATGACCTACGCTGAGCGGCGCATCCCGCCCCGCCATCACCCAAGGGCGGCGGGTGCGTCGATATACCGACCGGATAACGCCGGTCGAATACCGCCACACCCGAAATGAAAATCGGTTTTGAATCGCCGACTTTCGAATCACCGCCCCGCCAAACAAAAAGCCGCCCGAAGGCGGCTTTTTGTTTTCGTCTTGTCGACCGGTGGGGGCCGCCACAGGCGCACCCACCACCCATCCTGGGACGTGCGATTTACTTGGCGGCTTCGGAAGCCTTGGCGGCAGCGTCCTTGGCGGCGTCGGCAGCCTTGTTGGCGGCGTCCTTGGCAGCATCGGTGGCGGCTGCCGCGGCAGCGGATGCGCCGTCGGTCACGGCGGCGGCGGCGGAAGCGGCGGCGTCGCCAGCGGAAGCGGCAGCAGCGGCGGCGTCGGCAGCCGCTTCGGAAGCAGCGGCCATCGGAGCAGCGGCGGAAGCGGTGTCAGCGGCGGGCGCGACAACTTCTTCCTTCTTGCCGCAGGCGGTCAAAGCCAGGGTAGCAACCAGGGAAGCCAACAGAATCGATGTTTTCATACTTGTCCTCAAGTCTTTAGGGTCGAACAATTACCGGTAATTTTTTGGGACTCGCGGGAATTCGTTGAGCCCCCCACATGTCTTCAAGAACCAATGGCTTGCAAGAATGGAAAGCTCGAGCATTTCCTTGCAAGCCAAATATTATAGCCTCAGGGATAAGGGACTTCCCTAGCTCTTTGCTACAAACCCAAGGTCGTGGCAGGGAAACCCGGATGGGAGCGTTGCGTCATCGCATCAATCGTCTCCCTCGCCCGCTCGATGTCGCCCAGGTCGGTGGACAGGCTGCCCCTGACGGTGTTGTCGCCCGGGATCAATCGCAGCACCAGCACGCCCGGGATCAGCAACAAGGTGGGCACGTCGGCGGCGTCGAACTCATCCGCGGTGCGGCAGTCCACCACATGCGCCCACTGGCGCCGCCATTCGACCCAGCGGGCGTGGCGGCGCGGTATTTCGTCGTAGCGCAGCGCGAGCACCGTCATTCTGCGGTGGGGCATTGCCCAGACGGACAGCGACTCGACGACGGCGCGCTCGCCCAGCGGCCAATCGGCGAAGGTCGGGTCGCTGATCCAGACTTCGCGGCAGTCCGCATGCGCCAGCACGGCGAAAGCGTCCCTCAGCGCGTCCTGGAACTCGGTGAGCGACTCGATCAAACGGTAGGTGCTGGGGATGCGGGGATCGTGGTTCGTCATGTCGGTCTTGCCTCCTGGCTTTCTTCCTCAAGGGGCCGCAGCCATCCGGTCCCGGCCCATTCCCGGACCAGCGTCCAGGCCTGGTCGCTCAGACTGGCGGCCTCCGCGCGCGACAGGCTGCGCCGGTCGGCCAACCGGCGCAGCAAGCGGGCGTCGCCGCCGCCGGCACGGAAAGATTCGCCATTGATGAACAGGTGCTTTTCATCGTAGAGCATGCGGGTCCGCGCATCCAGCGCCAGCGCCGAGCGGCGCGGCAGTTCATGGCTGTCCTGGAACCACACGCCGGGCTTGGGCTCGCTGAGCCATTCGCCCAGGCTGCAGTCCAACGAAGAAGCATCGTCGGCCAGGCGCCGCACGGCGGCCTGCGCGAACGCCCGCATTTCCGGCGGGATGAGCGCCGGCGCGCTCGTCGCCGCCTGGCGTGGGTCGCGGTACAGAGGGGCCTCGGCCTGCTCGCCCGAATCGGCCTCGTCCTGCATCGCGTCCAGGCAGCGCTGCATCACCTCGCGGGCGAACTCATCCTTCGAGGCCGAGCGGAAACCGATCGAGCAGGTCATGCATTCGCCCTCGGCCTGGCCGTCGTGGGCCCATCCCGGTGGCAGGTAGAGCATGTCGCCCGGTTCGAGCAGCCACTCCTCCTGGGGGACGAAGTCCGCGAGGATCTTCAACGGCAGGCCCGGCACCAGCCGCCGGTCGGACTGGTGGCTGATCCGCCAGCGCCGGCGCCCGTGCAGTTGCAGCAGGAAGACATCGTAGGAATCGAGGTGCGGGCCGACGCCGCCCCCGTCGGTGGCGAACGAGACCATCGCATCGTCCAGCCGCGCGTCCGGCACGAAGCGGAATTGCCGCAGCAAGTCGTGCACAGCTGGCGAATGGTGGTCCACGCCCTGCACCAGCACCGTCCAATGCGGCTGTTTGAGAGGCGGCAGCTGGCGCTTCTGGAAGGGGCCGTGGCGCAAGCTCCAGCCTTTCGCGCCATGGCGCAGCAGGCGCGATTCGACATCCTCCCGCGCCGCCAGCGCGAACAATTCGGCGCGCGACAGGACTTCCGTGGCCCGGGGCACGGCCTGGCGGATGAGCAAAGGCTTTTTCTGCCAGTGCCGGCGCATGAAGACATCGGGCGAAAGCCCGCCCAGAAGCGCGAGCGCCTGGTCCGGAAGCGGAGGGGTGTGTTCAGTCATTCGGGGATTGTCGCCTCGCGGGCCGCGCGCAGGGCGGCGGCGACCCGTGGCTTTATCATCCCGGGATGATCATTCATTCGCCTTGCGTCGTCAGTCTCACCTGGCGACTGGAAGACGCCCAAGGGGCGTTGATCGACGAATTGGCCGACCCCGTCGAGTTCTTCGTCGGCGGCAGCGACCTGCTGGCCAAAGTGGAAGAGGTCCTGATCGACCAGGAAGCCGGATTCCAGACGCTGCTCCACCTGGAGCCCGAGCACGCCTTCGGCGACTACGATTCCGAGCTGGTTTTCTTCGAGCCGCGCGACATCTTCCCGGAAGGCGTGGAGCCTGGCATGCAGTTCGACGGCCTGCCGGAAGGCGCGCAGACGCCCGACATGCCGGCAGACGCGGTGTACACCGTCACCGAGGTCTACCCCGCGCACGTGGTGCTCGACGGCAACCATCCGCTGGCCGGCATGGCGCTGCGGCTGGACCTGACGGTGCGCGACGTGCGCGAAGCCACCGAAGAGGAGATCGAGGCCGGCAGCGTCGCCGAGCCCGCGGTCAGCATCCTCAGCCTGGCGCCGGCTTCGCAGCAACTGCACTGAGCGGCCGGCCGGCGCCGCGGCCCCGCCCTCCCCGTCCGGCTCCGCCCGCCGTCAGCGGCTTCCCGTCGAACCGAAGCCGCCCGCGCCCCGCTCCGAGGACTCGAAGGATTCGACCCGGCGGAAACGCGCCTGCACCACCGGCACGATCACCAGCTGGGCGATGCGCTCCATCGGTTCGACCGTGAACGCCGCCTGGCCGCGGTTCCAGCAGCTGACCATCAGCGGCCCCTGGTAGTCCGAATCGATCAACCCAACCAGGTTGCCCAGCACGATGCCGTGTTTGTGGCCCAGGCCGGAGCGCGGCAGGATCATCGCCGCCAGGCCCGGGTCGCCGATGTGGATGGACAGGCCGGTCGGGATGAGCGAGGTCTGGCCCGGCTCGAGCACCAGGGCCTGGTCCAGGCAGGCCCGCAGGTCGAGCCCGGCGCTGCCCGGCGTGGCGTAGCGGGGTTGCAGTTCTTCGAAGCGCTCGGCCAGGCGGGCGTCGAGCACTTTCACGTCGATCGTGGTCATGGTTGGCGTGGTGGGGGGTTGAAACCTCAGGCGGCGGCCACGCGGCGCGCGATCTCGGCCACGAGCTGGCGGGCCAGCGCGAGCTTGCCGGCGCGCGGCAACTCGCGGTGACCGGCGGCGTCGACCAGGGTCAACGCGTTGTCGTCCTGGCCGAAAGTGGCGGGCCCCAGGTTGCCGACGACCAGGGGCAGGCGCTTGCGCTGGAGCTTTTCCCTGGCGTGCTTGAGCAGGTCGTGGCTCTCCGCGGCGAAGCCGACGCAGAACGGCGGGTTCGGGCCGAGGGACACCGAGGCGAGGATGTCGGGGTTCTCGGTCAGTTCGAAGGTGGGCGCCACTTTGCTGCCGTTCTTCTTGATCTTCTGGTCGGACATCCGGGCGGGCCGCCAGTCGGCCACCGCCGCGGTCGCGACGAACACTTGCGAGGACGCCGACCGCGCCGACACGGCGGCGAGCATCTGTTCGGCCGTCTGGACATCCACGCGCCGCACGCCGCGCGGCGTGGGCAGGTGCACCGGCCCGGCCACCAGTGTGACGTCGGCGCCCGCCTCGCGCGCGGCGCGGGCCAGCGCGAAGCCCATCTTGCCGCTGGAGCGGTTGGTGATGCCGCGCACCGGGTCGATCGGCTCGAAGGTCGGGCCCGCGGTGATCAGCCACCGCTGGCCGGCCAGCAGCTTGGGCTGGAAGAAGGCCACCACTTCTTCGAGCAGCTCTTCGACTTCCAGCATGCGGCCGTCGCCCACTTCGCCGCAGGCCTGGTCGCCATGGTCGGGGCCGAGCAGCACGGCGCCGTCGGCGCGCAGCTGGTCGGCGTTGCGCCGGGTGGCCGGGTGGCTCCACATCTCGCGGTTCATCGCCGGCGCCAGCAGCAGCGGGCAGCGTTCGGCCGGGCGCGCCAGGCACAGCAGGCTCAGCAATTCGTCCGCGCGGCCTTGCGCCAGCTTGGCCATGAAGTCGGCGCTGGCCGGCGCGACCAGCACCGCGTCGGCTTCGCGCGTCAGGTTGATGTGGGCCATGTTGTTGGCTTCGCGCGCGTCCCACTGGCTGCCGAAGACCGGGTTCTGCGACAGCGCCTGCATCGTCACCGGCGTGATGAAGTGTTCCGCCGCCTCGGTCATCACGACGCGCA
>CBJNAE010000194.1:0-7774 GCA_966433995.1 uncultured Ideonella sp.
CCGTCGTCTTGGACCTCATCCTGTTCGTCAAAGCCGCCATCATGGGCGTGGTCGAGGGCCTGACCGAATTCCTCCCGATCTCCAGCACCGGCCACCTGATTCTCGCCGGCTCGCTGCTCGACTTCACCGGCGAGACCGCCAAGGTGTTCGAGATCGCCATCCAGACGGGCGCAATGTTCGCGGTGATCTGGGAATACCGCGCGCGCCTGAAAGCCACACTGGGCGGCCTCGGCTCCGAGGCGGTGGCGCAGCGCTTCGCGCGCAACCTGCTGATCGCTTTCGTCCCGGCGGCCGTCTTCGGCCTGCTGTTCGGCAGCCTGGTGAAGGCCCACCTCTTCCACCCGGTGCCTGTCGCGCTGGCCTTCGTGGTGGGCGGCTTCATCATCCTGTGGGTGGAGCGCCGCCACCGCGGCAGATACGGCGCCATGGATGTCCAGGGCGACCGACGCGCGCGGGTGGAAACCGTGGACGACATGAGCGCCCTGGACGCCCTGAAGGTCGGCCTGGTGCAGTGCCTGGCGCTGATCCCCGGCACCAGCCGCTCGGGCGCCACCATCATCGGCGGCATGCTCTTCGGCTTCTCGCGCCGCTGCGCCACCGAGTTCAGCTTCTTCCTCGGCATCCCCACGCTGATCGCGGCGGGCGGCTATTCGCTGCTCAAGCAGCGGCACGCGCTGCACCTGGGCGACCTGCCGATGTTCGCTGTCGGCCTGGTGTTCGCCTTCTTCAGTGCGCTGGTCTGCATCCGCTGGCTGATCCGCTATGTGTCGACCCACGATTTCACGCTGTTCGCCTGGTACCGCATCGTCTTCGGCGGCGTGGTGCTGCTCACGGCGTACACCGGCTGGGTGACCTGGGCGGCTTGACGCTCGATTCGCATGTACATACACTGTCCATGTACATCATTCGCCGCAGGAGCGTTCGCCCCATGAACACCGCCCCCATGAACCTGATGGAAACCACCGGCGGCGCCACGGCCACCGCCCGCATCGTGGTGCAGGCCACCGAGCAGGACAAGCGGGCCATCGCCGCCAAGGCCAAGAAGCTCGATCTGCCCGTCTCCGAGCTGATGCGCCGCGGCGCCTTCGCCTACGAAAGCGCCGAGAACGACGCCGAACTCGGCGCCCTGGCCGAGGCGGCCCTCGGCGCCGCCCAGCGTTCGGCCGAATTCATCGACGAGGCGCTCGACTTCATCGAAGCCAGCAACCGGCGCATCGCCAAGATGGAAGCCCAGGCCGCCAAGAAGGCCGCCGCCGCGGCTTCTGCTTCATCCACCCCTTCTTCCAAGCGCAAGGTGGCCTGATGGGCATGACAGACCGCGTCTGGGGCGCATTCACCGCGATGATCAAGCTGGAAGACAAGGTCCAGCGCCAGTCCGAAGCCATGAAATGGCAGCAGGCCAAGATCGAAGACCTCACCGCCCGCGTCATCCGCCTGGAGACGCAGATCGACCTGTTCACCAGTGCCGCGATCGTCAAGCGGCTCAAGAACGACACCTGAGCCACCGCCCGCCGGCCGGGCCAGGCGGCTGACCGCGGTCAGCGCTTGCGGAAGACCAGGTCCCACACCCCGTGGCCGAGCTTGATGCCGCGGTTCTCGAATTTCGTCAGCGGGCGGTAGTTGGGCTTGGGGGCATAGCCGTCGGCGGTGTTTTCCAGGCTGGGCTCGGCGCCGAGCACTTCGAGCATCTGCTGGGCGTAGGGTTCCCAGTCGGTCGCGCAATGCAGCACGCCGCCCGGCGTCAGGCGGCCGGCCAGCTGGGCGACGAATTCCGGCTGGATCAGGCGCCGCTTGTGGTGCCTTTTCTTGTGCCAGGGGTCGGGGAAAAAAACATGCACGCCGGCCAATGAAGCCGGCGCGAACATCTGCTGCAGCACCTCGACCGCGTCGTGCTGGACGATGCGCAGGTTGCGCAGGTCGCGGTCGGCGATGCGCTGCAAGAGCGCGCCCACACCCGGAGGGTGCACCTCGACGCCGATGAAATCGACCTCGGGCCGGGCCTGGGCGATGGCCGCGGTGGCGTCGCCCATGCCGAAACCGATCTCCAGGATGCGCGGCGCCCGGCGGCCGAAGACCGTGTCCCAGTCGGGCTGGCCGGCGTCATGGGGCAGCACGAACTTCGGGCTCAGCTCGGCCAGCGCCCGGACCTGGCCCGAGCCCATGCGGCCGGCCCGCACCACGAAACTGCGGATCGTGCGGCGGGGGTGGGGCGTGTCGGGGGTGTCCGGGTCCATGGGCAAGCTTGGGGAAACAGGGTGGCGGCGAAGGGCGTCGGCCGGGCAGGGGCCGCGCGCGGGGCGCTGAATTGTGCCCGAGCGCGGCGGCCGGGCTGGGCCTCAGGTTTGCCGGGCGGCGGCCGATAAAGCCCGGATGGGCCGGGATCCGGCCGAAAGCACTTCGATGAGCCGCCAGACCCACCACGCCCCTTCCCGGCCCACGATGCCGACGTTTTCTTCCGATACCGCATGCATCGCCTGGGCCGTCCTGGTGTTCGGCGGCGGCATGCTGGCCTGGCCGAATACGGCGGGGGCGGCGCAGACCCAGCCATCCGTGGCCGCCGTCAAGCCGGTCGCGCCGGCCACCAGGCCCGCCCCCAGGGTCTGGAGCGCGCCGGCGCCGGTGATGGCCACCCTGCGACAAGCCGGCCTGCCCGACACCGCCATGGGCTTCTATGTGCAAGAGGTGAGTGGGCAGGACGGCAAGGCGCCCGCCGGCGACCCGCTGCAGGCGCTGCTTGCCAAGCCGCCGGGCCGCCCCACCGCCCCGCCCGCGTTGGCGGCATTGAACGACGACAAGCTTTTCGTGCTCGCCTCGACGACCAAGGTCGTCACCACGCTGGCGGCGCTGGACCTGCTCGGCGCCAACTACCGCTGGCGCACCTACGCCTTCGTCAACGGCCCGATCCACGGCGGCCGCCTGCGCGGCGACCTGCTCATCGTCGGCGGCGGCAACTCCTACCTGTCGGCCGACGACATGGCGGGCTGGTTCGCCGACCTGCGCGCCAAAGGCTTGAAGGAGATCACCGGCAACATCGTGCTCGACCGGTTCGCCTTCCAACTGGAAGACGCCGACCACGCGCGCACGCCCGTACCCGGGGCCGACCGCCCCCACCATGTGAGGCCCGACGCCTTCACATTGAACGAAGGCGTGCTGAAAGTGGTGGTGGGGCCGGGCGCCGGCGGCAAGGCCACGGTGCGGCTGGAACCGCCGATGGCCGGCGTGGCGCTGGTCAACAATGTCGGCATGAAGAGCGGCGGCGCCTGCTGGGCCGGGGCCAGCATGGGCAGCGCCAGCGCCGGCACCACCAAGAAGGATGCCGCCGGCGCGTCGATCAAAGTGACCGTCAACGGCTCCTGGTCCGGCCAATGCGCCGAGAAGCTGCATCCGGTGGCGGCGATGGCGCACGTCGACCTCACCACCCGCGCCGTGGGCGCGCTGTGGGCGCAGGCCGGCGGCGTGCTCGGTGGCGAAGTGGTCGACAAGCCGCGCGCCGAAGCGATGCCCGGCCAGGCCGGCAAGCCGGCCCTCGGCCCCGCGGTGATGCAGCGCGACGCCCAGGGCGAGCTGCTGGCGCCGTTCGCGGTGCACATGTCCGAGCGGTTGCCCCAGGTGATGCGGGTCATCAACAAGTCAAGCGACAACATGGCGGCGCGCAACCTGCTGCTGACGTTGTCGCAGGGCTTCCCCTTCAAGGCCGCCACCCTGCCAGGCGCACAGGCGCGCATGCGGCAATGGCTGTCGCGCCAGGGCCTGGCCGACGGCGACGTGGAAGTGGAGAACGGCTCGGGCCTGTCCCGCGGCGAACGCGGCAAGCCGCGGGCGATGGTGGCCCTGCTGGACAACGCCTGGCGCAGCCGCACGGCCGACGCCTTCGTCGATTCGCTGCCGATCGCCGGCGTCGATGGCACGCTGGCCCACCGCATGGTGCAGGGCGCGGCCACCGGGCACGCCTTCCTCAAGACCGGCACCTTGCGCGACACCCGCGCCCTGGCGGGCTATGTGCGCGCCAGGAGCGGCAAGGTGTACGCGGTGGCCGCCATGGTCAACCACCCGCAGGCCACGCTCGGCCTGCCGGCGCTGGACGCGTTGATCGAATGGGTGGCGCGCAACGGCTGACCGATCGCGGCTGACCGCTTTCCCCCGGAAATGATGGGGCGGCGATGAGCCCCGGCTGCCTACAATTCCGCTTCTCAGGTGGTTCCAACGCCGCTGGCCACCGCGCCGGCGTCCCGGGTGCCATCGCCCCCCGGTGAGCCGACCCCGAGCCCACCCCAGGCGCTGCCCTCCCTTGCCCCGATCTCCCCGACCGCATGAAAGACGTCCCGCTGATGCCCGCCGCATTGAAACGACTCATGGTTTTCGCCCTGGCCGCATTGCTCGCCGCCTGCGCCGCGCCGCAACGGCCGGCCGCGCCGACTGGCGAGTTGTCGATGGAGGAGGGCATCAACTTCGTGGTCGACGACCTGCTGACCCAGGCTCGGCAACTGCCGCAGTTCGAGCGCGGCAAGGTGATCCTCAACAAGGTGATCCGCGCCATCGACTTCGCCAACCCCAACCGCGGCGCCGGCGGCAAGCCCGTGGTCGTGCTGGACGCCGTGGTCGACGGCGTGTCGGGCCAGCAGACCACCACCACCCGGCTGCTCGACAGCCGGCTGCTGCAGCGCGCCACCGCGAATTTCGACCAGTTCGAGATCGTGCAGGTGGGTTCCGACCCGCTGCGCCGCGCCCAGTTCGTCACCACCGGCAGCCTGACCATCACCGGCCGGGCCGGAGGCTTCACCAGCTACCGCATCAACCTGTCGCTGACCGAACTGAGCTCCGGCACCGTGGTGGCGCAGTCGGTCGCGCTGGTGCGCGCCAAAGGGGTGGACGCGACGCCCACCGGATTCTTCCGCGACAGCCCCTCGCTCACCAAGGACCAGGTCATCGACGCCCAGATCCGCACCGCCCAGGCGCCCGTCGGCACGACGGCCGACAAGGTCTACCTGGCGCGGCTGCCGGTCAGCGCGCTGGTCTCGGACGCCGCGCGCTACTACGAGGCGGGCGACTATCCCCAGGCGCTGCGCCACTACGAGACGGCCGCCGAGCGCACCGACGGTAAGCAGATGAGGGTGCTGGTGGGCATCTACCTCAGCCAGATGCAACTTGGCCGCACCGAGGCGGCGGCGGCCGCGTTCTCGCGCATCGTCGCCCTGGGCCTGGCGACGAACAACCTCTCGGTGAAGTTCCTGTTCCGCGCGGGCTCGGTCGACTTCATCAACGACGCCAAGATCAGCGCGCCCTACGCCATGTGGCTCAAGGCGCTGGCGACCGAGCTCGTGGCGTCCAAGAGTTGCCTGCTCATCGTGGGCCACACCAGCCGCACCGGCAGCGAAGCGTTCAACGACAAGCTGTCGCAACTGCGCGCCGCGTCGATCCAGAAGCGGCTGGAAGACCTGGCGCCCGAGACGGTCGGGCGCTTCCAGCTTTCGGGCATGGGTTTCAGGGAAAACCTCATCGGCTCCGGCACCGATGACCAGCAGGACTCGCTGGACCGCAGGGTGGAATTCAAGGTGCGCAGCTGCGGCTGAGCGGCGGCCTCGGCCTGGATGGCCCCAGACCGCCTGCGCGTCGGCATGGCCGAGGCGCGCGGCGGTGGCCATCCAGGCGTTGGCTTGCGACGGCTCGGCGCGCAGCATGGCGGCCGCTGCGAGTGGCGCAGGACCAGGGATCGCAAAGGCGCTGGCCCATCGAAAGGAAAGGCGCCCTCCGGCATGGTCGCTGCGCCGTCCAAGAACACCGGCAGCGCGCCGGGCCGATCGACCTGTCCGCCTTGTGGCTGTTCGCCGGCGCAGGCGGCGCCACGGTAGAATGCGCGGCCGATGCGGGTGTAGTTCAATGGTAGAACGGCAGCTTCCCAAGCTTCATACGAGGGTTCGATTCCCTTCACCCGCTCCACTTTCCTTTCCACCGACTTCCTGGACCGGCCGGCCCGAAGGGTTGCGGCGGCCCGCGTCGAAGGCGGCGCTGCTCAGTCGGCCTGTTCCCCGGTCTCCCGCGCGGAGGAGAAAAGGTCCCACACGGCGATGAACATCGCGGCGATGGCAGGGCCGATGACGAAGCCGTTCAGGCCGAACAGCGCCATGCCGCCCACGGTGGAAACCAGCACCAGCCAATCGGGCATCTTCGTGTCCTTGCCGACAAGCAAGGGCCGCAGCAGGTTGTCGACCAACCCGATGACGACGACGCCCCACACGATCAGCCCCAGCCCTTGGGCCAGCTCCCCGGTCGCGAGCAGGTAGGCCGCCACCGGTCCCCACACCAAGCCCGCGCCTACGGCCGGCAGCAGCGACAACACCGCCATCAGCACCGACCACAGCAGCGCGCCGTGGATGCCGAGGAACCAGAATGCGACGCCGCCCAACACGCCCTGCGTGGCCGCCACCAGGACGTTGCCTTTGACGGTCGCGCGGATCACGGTGGCGAACTTTGTGCCCAGCTGCCGCTTGTGCGCCATCTCCAGCGGCACCGCGTCGAAGATGCGCCGTTGCAGTGCCGTGCCGTCGCGCAGCAGGAAATACAGCACGTACAGCATGACGAAGAAGTCGACGACCAGGTCGAACGTGCCCTGGCCGATCAACAACGCCTTCGCAGCGATGGCCTGGCTTCCCGCGGTCATCGCCGTCACCACCCGTTTCTGCAGGCCGGCGAAGTCGTGCAGGCCGAAGCGCCGAAGCAGGTCCGAAAGCCACTGTGGTAGCGAATCGAACACCTGCCGCGCATAGCGCCCGATGTCGATCTCGCCCGACTGCACATGCTCCACCAGCGTGCCGGCTTCATGCACCAGCGACGCGGCGACCAGGCTCACCGGCAGCACGACCACCAGCATGCACACGCCGAGCGTCGCGAATGTCGCCAGATTGGGGCGGTCGCCCATGCGCCGCAGGAGCCACCGCCGCATCGGCGCGAACAGCAACGCCAGCACGGCCGCCCAGAACAGCGCGCTGGCGAACGGCCAGAGGATCCAGATGAACGCCAGCGTGACGACGACGAGCAGCAGGAGGAACGTGGCGCGCTCGAGTTTGAAGGGCCGCATGGCGAGGTGGGCTCGTTGGAGGGGCCAGGATGATAACCAGGGCGAGGTGAGCGGCCTTGGAGCGGGTGCGGCTGGGTTGGGCTGCGCCGCGCCGCTGTCGTACGCCATCGCGGCCGGCTGTCTGACGCGCCGGCCAGTCCCGCAGGCTTAGGCTGGCGGCATCGACAGGCCACAACGCCCTTTTGCCACTTCAGTGCCGCTCGCCCAGCCGAATGCGACCGCCTCTCCGGAAAAACAAGATTCGAAGACAACAGCCGCCCCGGCTGTCCATGGCGGCCTGGCTCCAATTCCTGCGGCTGGCCAAGCCCTACTGGCAGGGCGACAAGAAAAGGGCGGCGTGGACCATGCTCGGCCTGATCGCCTTGCTGATGCTGGCCGAGACCCAATTGGCGGTGCTGCTGAACGAGCGCACCGGCGAGATGATTTCGGCCCTGGCCGCGCGCGAGTCCGACCGTTTCTGGGCAGCCGTGGCGAGTTGCCTGCTGGTGCTGGCCTTCGCCGTGCCGGTCTACGCCATCTACTACTACATGCGCGACGTGTTCTCGAACCACTGGCGCAGGTGGCTCACCGGGCGCTTCCTCGACGGCTACCTCGGCCGGCGCCGCTACTACGAGCTGGGCATGCGGGGCGAAATCGACAACCCGGACCAGCGCATCAGCGAGGACATCAACGCCTTCACCGGCCGGTCGATCCACTTCC
>CBJNAE010000195.1:0-7771 GCA_966433995.1 uncultured Ideonella sp.
TAGGGGCAGGTGGTTCCAGAGTAAAGCACCATCATGGCGGCGAGCTCCCAAAAACGAAACAGAGAATCTAGAAAATCAAAACGCAGTGGGCCTGCGTGACGGGCTCCCACTGCGCACATCGATCGCCCGGGGCGCCGGCGCGGCGCCCCGGGCGGGGAAGGCTTACTTGACGTCCTTCCAGAAAGCCGCGTTCAGGCGCCAGGCGATGACGGTGAACACGCCGAGGAAGAGCAGTACCCAGACGCCCAGGCGCACGCGCTGGCCTTGCGCCGGTTCACCCATCCACTGCATGTAGGCCACGAGGTCGGCGACCGCCTCGTCGTATTGGCGCTGCGTCAGCGTGCCCGGGGTGAGCTGCTCGAACCCGGCGAACATGTGGATCTTCTTCGTGTGGTCGTGCGGGTCCTGCGCCTCGACGAATTTCGCCGCGCGCTGGCCCTGCAGCTCCCACAGCACGTGCGGCATGCCGACGTTGGGGAAGGCCAGGTTGTTCCAGCCGGTGGGTTTGGTCTCGTCGCGGTAGTAGGTGCGCAGGTAGGTGTACAAGTAGTCGGCACCCGACCCCTGGGCGCCGGAGGAGCGCGAGCGGGCGACCAGGCTCAGGTCGGGCGGCTGGCCGCCGAACCATTCCTTGGCCTGCCTGGGGTCCAGGGGCACCTTCATGGTGTCGCCGACCTTGTCGGTCGCGAACATCAGGTTGGCCTTGATCTGAGCCTCGGTCAACCCGATGTCGCGCAGGCGGTTGTAGCGGACGAAGGAGGCCGCGTGGCAGTTCAGGCAGTAGTTGGCGAACAACTTGGCGCCGTTCTGCAGGGCGGCGACGTCGGTGGTCTTTTCTTCGGGGAATTTGTCCCAGGGGATGCCACCACCGGCCGCGAACGCGCCGCTGGAGACAAAGCCCACGCAGGCCAGCAGGGAAACGATCAGTTTTTTCATGTTTGGAAGTCCCGGACTTTCTGGCTTTCTGGCTGTCAGTGGGCGGCGAAGGTCACGCGGTCGGGCACGGGCTTGAACTCGCCCAGCCTGCTCCACCAGGGCATCAACAGGAAGAAGCCGAAATAGAACAGGGTGCCGACCTGGGACACGCGCTCGCCGATCGGGGACGGCGGTTGCACGCCAAGGTAGCCCAGGACCAGGAAGTTCACGACGAATATGCCGTAGACGATCTTGTGCCAGCCCGGGCGGTAGCGGATCGACTTGGCGGGGCTGTGGTCGAGCCAGGGCAGGAAGAACAGGATGACCACCGAGGCGCCCATCACGACGACGCCCCAGAACTTCGCGTCGATCATCAGCATGGCGGCCACCAGCGCGACCGTGACGCCGACGATCAGCATCTTGAAGAAACCGGAGAAGCGGGACTTCACGACGCCCAGGAAAGCACCGAGCAGGACGCAGGCGATCAGCGCGTACATCATCTCGCTCGTCACCGCCCGGAGCATGGAATAGAACGGCGTGAAGTACCACACCGGCGCGATGTGCAGCGGGGTCTTCAGCGGGTCGGCGGGGATGAAGTTGTTGTATTCGAGGAAATAACCGCCCAGCTCGGGCGCGAAGAAGATGATGGCGGTGAAGGCCATCAGGAAGACGCTCACGCCGAAGAGGTCGTGCACCGTGTAGTAGGGGTGAAAGGGGATGCCGTCCAGCGGCCTGCCCTTGGCGTCCTTCTTGGCCTTGATCTCGACGCCGTCGGGGTTGTTCGAGCCCACTTCGTGCAGCGCGATGATGTGCGCGGCGACCAGGCCGAGCAGCACCAGCGGCACGGCAATCACGTGGAAGGCGAAGAAGCGGTTCAGCGTGGCGTCGCCCACGACGTAGTCGCCGCGGATCAGGAGCGCCAGGTCGGGGCCGACCAGCGGGATGGCCGCGAACAGGTTGATGATCACCTGCGCGCCCCAATAGCTCATCTGGCCCCAGGGCAGCAGGTAGCCCATGAAGGCCTCGGCCATCAGGCACAGGAAGATGGCGCAGCCGAAGATCCAGACCAGCTCGCGCGGCTTGCGATAGCTGCCGTAGAGCAGGCCTCGGAACATGTGGAGGTAGACGACGATGAAGAACGCGCTGGCGCCGGTGGAGTGCATGTAGCGGATCAGCCAGCCCCAGGGCACGTCGCGCATGATGTATTCGACCGAGGCGAAGGCCGAGCCGGCGTCCGGCTTGTAGTGCATCGTCAGGAAGATGCCGGTCACGATCTGCATGACCAGCACCAGCAGCGCCAGCGAGCCGAAGAAGTACCAGAAGTTGAAGTTCTTCGGCGCGTAGTACTCGGCCAGGTGCTCGTTCCAGAGCTTGGTCGCGGGAAAACGGTTGTCCACCCAGTTCAATAGTTTTTCCGCCGGGGTGGCGTCGGCGGGGGCGACTTTGTATTCAGCCATGTCGTGGTTTCCTGGAAGTACCGCTGCTGCTTGCTGGGCAATGGGGGTTGCTGCGCTGGCGCCTGGGCTCAGGCCTTCTTGTCTTCGCCGATGAGCAATTTGGTCTCGGACAGGTACATGTGGGGCGGCACCTCCAGGTTGTCGGGCGCCGGCTTGTTCTTGTAGACCCGGCCCGCCATGTCGAAGGTGGAGCCGTGGCAGGCGCACAGGAAGCCGCCGGCCCAATCGTCGGGCAGGGAGGGCTGCGGGCCGGTGGCGAATTTGTCGGAGGGGGAGCAGCCCAGGTGCGTGCAGATGCCCACGGCCACCATCACCTCGGGCTTGATGCTACGGTGCTCGTTGCGCGCGTACTCGGGCGTCAACTCGTCCGGCTTGCGCTCGGACTTGGGGTCGGCCAGCAGCGGGTCGACCTTGGCCAGGCTGGCGAGTTGCTCGGGGGTGCGCTTGATGATCCACACGGGCTTGCCGCGCCATTCGACGGTGAGTTTTTCGCCGGGTCGCAGGGCGCTGATGTCGACCTCCACCGGCGCACCGGCCGCGCGCGCCTTCTCGGAAGGCTGGAAGGTGCTGACGAAAGGCACCGCGACGGCGCCGCCACCCACCACACCGGCGCAACCCGTGGCGATCAACCAGGTGCGTTTGCCGCTGTCTACTTG
Organism: uncultured Ideonella sp.; assembly: GCA_966433995.1. Lineage (GTDB taxonomy): Bacteria > Pseudomonadota > Gammaproteobacteria > Burkholderiales > Burkholderiaceae_C > JANPCX01. The sequence continues at coordinate 3,029 of CBJNAE010000195.1, forward strand.
CTGGTCACTCATACGAAAACCTCGAAATGGACTACGAATCTGGGGCAACCCGACATTCTACTGGACGCAGCAAGGAATGAATTCAAAACGCGGAGCAAACATGGCAGGCGCGCCGCAACCGGGCCGTCCGGACCGCGTCGGCGCGCGGCCTGCAAAATACCCGGCCTCCCGACAGGCCGCCGGACCGCGCCTGCGCGGGCGGAAAGACTTCGTAAACACATGTAACGCGGCTGGCCGCGCGCAATGCCATACTTTTTGACCGAGGAGCACACGCATGGGTATCGCAGCAGAGTTCAAGAAATTCGCCGTCAAGGGCAACGTGGTCGACTTGGCCGTGGGGGTGATCATCGGCGCCGCCTTCGGGAAGATCGTCGACTCCCTGGTCAAGGACGTCATCATGCCGCTGGTCAATTTCGTCGCCGGCGGCCAGATTGACTTCTCGAACCAATACTGGATTCTTTCGGGAAACATCCCGCCGGGCACGGCGTTGGCCGAGGCCCAGAAGATCGGCAATGTGTTCGCCTGGGGGAACTTCCTCACCGTGTCGATCAATTTCCTGATCCTGGCCTTCATCATTTTCGTGATGGTCAAGCAGATCAACCGCTTGAAGCACGACCAACCCGAGGAAGTAGCGGCGCCGGCCGAACCGCCGGAGGAAGTGGTCCTGCTGCGGCAGATCCGCGACTCGCTCAAAAAATAACCCCCCGCACGCCGGCCGGCAAAACAGCAGACCGGCCGCCCGACATTGCAACGTTGCCCCGCGTTACCACTTTTGGGCCCATACTTGAAATTTCTGCAGTCACGTTCATACCCGTGACGCGCCCCGCTCGACATGAAGCCCATCGATTCCCGACTACCTTCCGCGCTCGAAGCCTCCCTGGACCAGGTCCGCGCCGTGACCACGGCTGCCACGGAGCGGGTGGTGCAAACCATGGGGGCGCAGGCGTCGACAGCCGTCAAGATCACCGAACGCGACCTGCTGTTCAACGCCAGCCAGGACTTGCGCGGGCAGCCGGACAGGTTCGTCTCCACCGTCATCGACACGCTCACCGAGAAGATCCTTCAGGAAATGGCTCCCCGCACCTCCGACCGGCGCGCGTCGGCCATGACGGACTGGCAGTCGCTGAGCCTGGTGGACGACAACGAGGTCGAGGAACGCATGTTCGCCGACCGGCTCGGGCAGCAGATCTCGCACGCCAGCGAATGGGAATTGAGGGAGCTGGCCTCCTACATGGCGTCGCTGATGGGCCTGGCCAGGGCGGACGAGGACCGCAACCCGATCCGGGGCGCCGCCCTGGGCTCGGCGATCTACAAAGGCATCGAGGCCGTCAACAAGGACACCGAGGCCCGCAAGCTGCTGGCCCGGGAGTTCGGCCTGGCGTTCGCCCAGCTGATGCCCGGCTGCTATAAGAAAATCCTGGAAGACCTCAAGGGCCGGGGCATCCAGCCGCTGGGATTGAGCGTCAAGGCGGTGGACGGCCCGGGCCACAAGCTGCCGGGCTTGAATTCCGCCTACGACTCGTTCAGGGACACCGGCATGTCCACCCGCAGCGGCCCATCGGGCTTCAGCCCGTCATCCAGCGGGGACCTGCACACGGGCCGTGACACCTCGGGCGCCGCCGCGCGAGGACTCCCCGCGGCGGGCGCGATGGGCCGCCCGCGGCCAAGCGCCGCCCCTGGCGCCGACGCCCAGTTGATGAACCTGCTTCGCCGCCTGACCGCGCTTTCCAGCCGCCCCGGCGCCTTCGAAGGGGCCGCCGGCGGCCGGCGCGCCGGCGTCGACACCCACATGGGCGACATGCTGTCGGCGACCGCGCTGGGCTCGCTCGGCCACGACCCCGGCGTCAGCACGGGAAGCGGCAGTGGCCTCACCGTGCCGGCGGCCGGCTACGGGGACGGTCTGACGGGCCTGATGGCCGTCAACCTCATCCGCGCCCACCGCGAAGAACTTCGCCAAGCCTCTTCCGGCGCGCTCGACCACATGGTGATCGACGTGGTGGGCAGCCTGTTCGACCAGATCCTCTCCGACAACCGGGTGCCGCCGCAGATGGCCAGGCAGATCGCACGGCTGCAATTGCCGGTGTTGCGCGTGGCCCTGGCCGACCCCAGCTTCTTCTCCTCGCGCAAGCACCCCGTGCGCCGCTTCGTCAACAAGATGGCGTCGCTGGCATGCGCCTACGACGACTTCGACGACGGACCGGGCAAGGTGTTCCTCGGCCGGGTCCGCGAGCTGATCCAGGAGATCGTCGAAGGCGACTTCGACCAGGTCGACCTCTACACCACCAAGCTGCTCGAACTGGAGGCTTTCGTCGCCCAGCAGAGCCACAACGAGGTGCAGGCGCACAACGCCACGGCCACGCTGCTGGAGCACAAGGAATCGGAGCTGCGCATCCAGCAGCGCTACATGCAGCAGTTGCAGGCGGCCCTCAACCCGATATCGATACCCGGCTTCCTGCGCGATTTCCTATCGCAGGTCTGGAGCCAGGCGCTGGTGATGACCAGCCGCCGCGACGGACTGAATTCCGACATCGCCAAGCGCATGCGCCTGGTGGGCCGCGACCTCATCATGAGCGTGCAGCCCAAGGGTTCGCTGCCGATGCGCAAGAAGTTCCTGATGCAGCTGCCAGGGCTGATGAAAGACCTCAACGAAGGGTTGCGCCTGATCGGCTGGCCGGAAGACGCGCAAAAGGACTTCTTCGGCAAGCTGCTGCCTGCCCATTCCGAATCGCTCAAGCAACCCGCTCTGTCAGAGCTGGACCACAACCTGATGGTCAAGCAGCTCGACGCGATCTTCCTGGCGCCGATGCCCGGCCAGGACACCGGCCCGCGCCACGAGGCGGTGACCGCGCTATCCGAAGGAGAGATCGAGAAGCGGTTCACCCCCGAGGAAGCCCAGCGCGTCGGCCTGGTCGAGGAAAGCTCGGTGGACTGGGCCGGCGAAGTGGTCGACATCGACCTCAGCGAGGGCGCCGCCGCACAGATGCCAGCCAACGCGAGCGCGCCGCCGGACGGCGAGGTGCCTGTCCTTGACATCGACCTGGACCTGGGCATGGGCGTGGACATCAACCTCGACCTCAGCACCCCGGACCCTGGGGAACCGACGCAAGGCGCCCAACTGATCGACCATATCAAGGTGGGCTTCGCCTACCAGATGCATCTGAAAGACGAGTGGCAGAAGGTGCGCCTGAGCTTCGTCAGCCCAGGGAGGAGCTTCTTCGTGTTCACGCACGGCCGCAAGCACCAGCAGACGGTGTCGCTGACCGCCCGCATGCTCTCGCGCATGTGCGAGAGCGGCCGCATGCGCGCGGTCGAGAGCACCTACCTGATGGAGCGCGCCACCGCCCGCGCCCGGGCGCAGTTGGCGGCGCTGAAGTCGACGCCGAGGTCCACGCCGGCGAACTCGTCGATCTCCAAGCACTGAAGAAGCGGACGGCCCGGCCGCCACGCTTTGCGAAGCACCAGCCTGGCCGCCGGCCCCGGTATCAATCAACCCAGTGCTTCGCGGCCCGGCTCACGCCGCGGCCGAAAGCGCCCGCGCCATCGCCAGCGCGGCCCGAAGACTGGCCGGGTCGGCCTTCCCGGAACCGGCGATATCGAACGCGGTGCCGTGGTCTGGGCTGGTGCGCACGAAAGGCAGGCCCAGCGTGACGTTCACGCCCTGCTCCACGCCGAGGTATTTCACCGGGATCAAGCCGTGGTCGTGGGTCATGGCCACCACGACGTCAAATTCCCCGAGGCGGGATTCGGTGCTGCGCGCGCGCATGAACACGGTGTCCGGCGCGAACGGGCCTCGCGCATCGATGCCTTCCGCGCATGCGGCCGCCACCGCCGGAGCGATGACGCGCACCTCCTCGTCGCCGAAAAGGCCGCCCTCCCCCGCATGTGGGTTCAGGCCCGCGACGGCGATCCGCGGCCGGGGCAAGCCCCAGGCGAGAGCGCTGCGGTGGGTGATGCGCAGGGTTTGCAGCACGGCGTCGAAGGTCACCGCGTCGATCGCTTTTCGCAGCGACATGTGGATGGTGACGAGCACTGTCCGCAACTCGGCATTGGCCAGCATCATGCGCACCGGCGGCAGATCGCCGCCCCGCGCCGCCAGGGCCTGCAGCATCTCGGTGTGGCCGGGGTAGGCGCAGCCGGCGGCGGCCAGGGCCTCCTTGTGGACCGGCGCGGTGACGATGGCCGCCACCTGGCGATCCAGCGCCAGCCGGGCGGCCTGTTCGATGCAGGCGATCGCCGCCGCTCCGGCGCGCGCATCCACCCGCCCCATCGGCAACGACGCGAGGTCAGCCGGCAACCCTCGCACCTGCAGCACGGGCACGCAACCCGGCGGGGCTTGCCAGGCGTCCGCGGGCGTGTCGATCAGCGCGACCGGAGAGAAGCCGCCCACCTGCCCGACCGCCCGCCGCATCACGCCCGCGTCGCCGACGACGAAACAGCCGCGCGCCTGCGCGCCGCGCTGCTGGAACAGCTTCGCGATGATTTCCGGGCCGATGCCCGCGGCATCGCCCAAGGTGACCGCGATCGGCAACCCGCCGACCGGAGCGCCGGCCGAGGTGGCATAGGGGATGGCGGCACTCATGCGGGATTGTCGATATCGATGAACACATGCCGCAGGCCGAAATGGCCGGCCAAGTGGCCGCCCAGGGCCTGCGCGCCGTAGCGCTCGCTGGCGTGGTGACCGCAGGCGAGGAAGGCCACGCCAGCCTCGGCCCCATAGTGGGCCTGGGGCTCCCAGATCTGCCC
>CBJNAE010000196.1:0-7770 GCA_966433995.1 uncultured Ideonella sp.
TCGTCTGGGCGCTGGACGACGTGTTCTTCGGCCGCGCCTGGGCCGAGTGGCTGGCGCAGGCCATCCCGGGGGTGGCGGCGATCGTCGAGGTGCCGCAGGCACGGCTGTTCTTCGCCGAAGACAGGCCGCAAAGCCTGGTGGCACCGCTGCGGCGCTTCCTCGGGGATCCGCCCGCAGCCGCGCCGAGCCCTCAGGGCACGTAGCCCGCATCCCGCCGATTCGATGCGCCGGCGGTGGAGTTCGATCGCGGCTCGGCGCCTTCGGCGTCAACCCGACGGAAGCCCGATGCGGCAGACGGCCACCCGCCGCGAGGATCCCAGCACGGCGAGCGCCGCCGAATATCCCGCCGGCGCGGGCAGGTCGAGGGTCGTCCAGGGGCCGTCCCACAGGGGCTCTCCGTCGGACCGCGGCGGGTTGGCGAGCCAGTCGCCGTCGCGCGCGTCCACCGCCACCGCGAAAGAAGACAGCGGCGCCGACAGGCCTCGGCCGATGGCCTTGACCACCGCCTCCTTGCGCACCCAGCAGCGGCGGAAAGCCGCCAGCCCGTGTACCGGGCCGGCGTCGCGGATCGCCCTCGCCTCCTGCGGGTGGAAGAAGGCGTCGCCCAGGCTGTGGGCGTCCAGGCCGGGCTCGTCCTGCTGCACGTCGATGCCCACCGGCATGGCGCGCGCCGCGGCCAGCCAGACTTCGTCGCCGGAGTGCGACAGCGAAAACTCGAAGCCGCCGCCGGCCAGCCGCGGCTTTCCCCAATCGTTGGCGGTGAACTCGTCCTGCGGGCGCAGGTCGGCGCCTTGCGCCGCGAGCAGCGCGCGACACGCCGCGCGGCCCGCCAGGTGCCGGAGCGCGTCGATGCGGCGCAGGTAGCGGGCGGCATGCCGGCGCTCGCCTTCGCTGGCGCGGCCGAAGGCCGCCGGCCACCAGGCTTGCACATCGGCGATCGAGAAACCCGCGCAGAAGACCTCGTCGCCGGCGATGCGCGGCCACGGCAGCTCGAACGGGTCGGCGGTGGCGGAGCGCAGCAAGGGGGCCGCAACGGGAAGAAGGCTGGGCATGCCCGCATTTTCGGGGACCCGCCAAGCAGCCCCGGCAAAGGCTCAAGGCGCCGCGGACGGCGAACGCGCGGCGATCCACGCGTCCATGCGGTCGAAGGCGGTGTCCAGGATGTCGCGCGACGTCGCGAACGACAGGCGCACATGGCCGGCCGCGCCGTGGCCGAACCAGCGCGCGGCGCCCGGCACCAGGGCCACGCCGGCCTGGGCTTTCATTTCCCCGCACCAGGCTTCGACGCCCGCCGGCAACAGGCGGCTGACGTCCGGGAAGACCACGAAAGTGCCTTGCGGCGCCTGCACGCCGACGCCAGGCCAGCGCCGCAGCCGCGCCACCGCGTGGTCACGCTGGCGCTGCAGGTGGGCGACGAATCCTTGCAGCCAGGGCCGCCCTTCCTGCAGCGCCGCGGTGGCCGCGACTTGCGACGACGTGGCGGCGCCGAACACCGTGCTTTCGGCGTCGGACGCCTCCGCGATCTGCCGGAACCAGGCCGGATCGGCGCAGACCAGGCAGCCGATCCGCAACCCGGCCAGCCCGAAATTCTTCGAGAAGCCGTAGACGGTGACCACCTGGCGCGCCGCCTCGGGCGACAGCGACGCCGGGCTGACGTGCCGGTGCGGCGGGAAGACGATGTCGGACCAGACCTCGTCGGACAAGACGCGAAGCCGCCGCTCGATGGCCCAGTGGACCACCTTGCCGAGCCAGTCGCGGCCGTGCACCAGGCCGAGCGGGTTGTGCGGGTTGCACAGCCAGAGCATGCGGGTGCGCGGCGTCAAGCGCGCCTGCATCGCGGCGATGAAGGCCTCGGCCGTGGTCGCATGCGACAGCACCACCGGCACCGCGGTCGCGCCGACGCGGCGCACCGTGTGCTGGAAGAGGAAATCCACCGGGTCGGGCACCAGCGCCTCGTCGCCCGGACGCAGGCTGGCCCGGGCCGCCACCGCCATGGCGGAAGCGGCGCTGTCGGTGGCCAGCACCGATTCGGCGCCGCAAGCGATGCCGCGCGTCGATCGCATCCATTGCGCCACCGCCTCGCGGAATTCGGGCAGGCCGTGCGGTGGGCCGTAACCCATCGCGCCCTCCCGCGCATGGCGGGCCAGGCTTTCGCGGATCACCGGGGCGACCCGGAAATCGGCGTCGGCCGCGGTGAGCGGGATGACGCCTTCGGGCTGCTCGGCCCAGCGCTGGTTGAAAGCGCGCCGGCGCAGCAGGTCGATGGGGATGAGGTCGTGCTCGGAGAAGCCGCCGGGTGATTCGTTCATGGTTCTTCGAAAAGGGAAGCGGGGATCAATGGGCGATGGGGATGCAATCGCCGCGTGCATCGGGCGCGAGGAAACGGTCGGTCAGCAGCCGGCCCTGGGCCACGTAGGGCAGGCAGGCCTGGCGGCGCTCGCGGGAATAGCGCTGCAGCGCCAGCGGCAGTTCCGAACCGCGGCTCAATGCCCCGGCCAAGGCGACGGCGTCGAGGATGGCCGAGGAGACGCCCTGGCTGGAGAACGGCAGCAGCGGGTGCGCCGCGTCGCCGGCCAGCACCAGGTTGCCGCGGTGGAAGGCGGGCACCAGGTCGGCGTCCACCGGGCGCCACAGGTGGGCGCGGGCGAAATCGCTGGCGGCCAGCGCGCGCGGCACGAGGTCGGCCCAGCCTTGCAGGCGCCGCGTCGCGAAGGCCCGCAGCGCGCCCTCGCCGCGCAGCCCGCCGGGCGGCAGGGCGGTGGCATCGAATTGCAGGTACCAGACCAGCGCGTCCCCGCCGGTGGGAAGCAGGCCGAAGGCCGTGCCGCCGCCAGGCGCGTGGAATTTGTTGAAGTCGCGACCCACCCACGCGGCGCAGGCGCGGTCTTCGACCAGGCCGACGATTTCCAGCACCCGCGCTTGCGGACTCGGCGCGCCCGGGAACAGCTCGGCGCGCGCACGGGAGTGGATGCCGTCGGCAGCGACATACAGGTCGGCCGCCACCTCGCGCCCCGTGGTCGTCCAGGCGCGCGCCACCTGGCCTTGCGCATCGAAGTCGAAACGTTCGAGGCCGCCTTGCGCGGTGTCCAGCGTGCCGTCGGGACAGGCCTGCAGCAACGCTTGCAACAGGGCCTTGCGCTGCATGCAGCGCACGCCTGGCGGCATCGGCAGGCTGTTGAGCACCCGGCCTTGGGCGTCGCGGTGGATGTAGCGGTCCAGCACGGCGCCTTGGTCTTCCACTTGGACATTGAAGCCGCGCAGCGACTGCAGCGCATGGGGCATCAGGATGAAGGCCATGCCGGCCTGCAAGTGGCCCGCGCGCCGTTCGTGGACGCGGCAGCGGTGGCCGGCGGCGTGCAGGGCCGCGGCGGCGGCCAGGCCGGCGATGCCGGCGCCGAAGATGGCCACGTCGAGCGGCCGGTTCGTGTGCCGAGGTTGATGGTCGATGCGCATGGCGCTGTCCCCTCTTGCTTTCCATCGCCCCTGCGGCTTCCTGCCGCCTCGGGGACGTTGACCGGTATCGCGGGCCTTGGGCTTGCAGGCCGGCGGGCGGGCGGTTTCGCAAGGCGCTGTCGGGCGGCGCGGGAATCAGGGGCGAGCGCTTCCCGCGCGGCACCCGTTCATCGGGTGCCGCGGCGAGTCGATTCCTCCATCCCTTCGCGGAATGGGAAGAAGGGCGTGTCGCTGCCGCCTGGGTGCGGCGGCGGCGCCCTCGCATCGACGGGCGCGCCGCCACCCGGCTGTCCAGTGGCGCGGTGCGGTCCGGTGGGGACCGTCAACCGGTGTCGGGAAAAAGGTGGGGGACCGGCTCGTTCGCGTTCATGCGGGGATCGCCCTTTCCTGCCGCACGGCCGGCCGCGGCGTGTGCCGCCTACAGGCGCATGCATGGGTTGATGATGAACAAGGGAGCCCGGGATGCAGCCGGTCCGGCTGGCATGGCGCGGGTGTGGGCGGGGCCGGCGGGTGGTCGCCCGGTCGTCGCGGATGCCCCGTGGTGCAGGGCGCTTGATGGGTGTCGCAACTTAGGGATCACATAAGCTGCAATTGGTATCAAGATGATTTCCTATCAACTCATGTTATGAGTTGACCGAGAAATTTATCGCTGGAATCGGTGTTTGCTTTTGAATTTCACATGGATTTATCTGGAGTTTCCTCATCACCTGAATCGTTGTTCGTGGAAAGGCAGCTTTTCATCGCGGCGTCAACATGCCCAAAGTTGCCGCTGACTCACCGCTGAAGGGCGCGGGGCCGGCCCCGCGCCCCGCGCCTTTCATGTCGGCCGCTGCTCCTGGCGCCGGATGTCGGCCGTGAAGGCATACCAGTCGATGCGGCGCGTGGCGAACATCACCGCGGCCAGCACGGCGAAGAGCAGCACCGAGCCCAGCACCAGGGCCGACTGCTCCATCCGCAGCAGCAGGAACAAGGCGCCGTACAACACGCCGACAGCGCCGCCGAAGGCCAGCCCGGCGCGCAGGCCGCGCAGCACGAAGCAGCCGTAGAAGGTCAGCAGCGCGGTGCAGGCCGCGCTCGCGGCGGCATAGGCCCAGGCGAAGGCCAGGTGCTCGCCCAGGCTCACCAGCAGCAGGAAGAACAGCGCCAGCGCGCAACCCACCAGCAGGTACTGGATCGGGTGCACGCGCAGCCGGCGCTGCACCTCCACCAGGGCCACGCCGACGAAGGTCAGGCCGATGAACAGCAGGCCATATTTGGTGGCGCGATCGGCCAGCACATAGCTGTTCACGGGGTCGATGAAATTGACGCCGAAAGTTTCGATGCAGTCGGGCGGGGCGACGCCGGCAGCGGCAGCCGGCGTCGCCATGCGGGCTTCGTCGGAACCAGCGGGGGCGCTGACAGGCTGGGCCGGATAGAAAGATGGCCGCCCGTCGAGCCCGCAGGCAACGCCGCCGTTGGCCAATTGCTGGCCGGCCGCGGTCGCCAGTGCGCTGAGTTGCCAGCGCGCGGTGAAGCCTTTGGGGGTGACGTCGCGGTTGCCGGGCAGCGAGCGTCCGGCGAACGATGGGTGCGCCCAATCCGACACCAACTCCACCTGGTTGTCGTCCGCCACGGGCGCGAATGCCAGTTGCGCCGTGCCCAGCAGTTCAAGTTGGGCCTGGACACGCCAGTCTCCCGCACCGGGAGTCGGCATGGGCTCCGGCACGACGGCATGGAAACCACGGGGATGGCTGCGCTGCAGGGTGCCGGGGGACACCGGCAGCGGGGAGCCGTTCAGACGCAGCTCGGCGCGAGCCAGCCCGCGCGCATCGCCGACGGCCATCCACAGGACCGGGGCCTTGCACATCACCACGCCTTGTTTCATGGTGGCCCCGGGCATGGCCCACTGGGACTCCGCGAAACCGGCCTGCACCTCGGCCTTCAAGGCATAGCCGTTCACTTTGAAGATGCCGCGGTAACGAGGCTCCTGCCGCGCGTCGGCCTTGACGTTGAGGGACTTGGGCAGCGCGGTGGTGCTGAATTCGCGCCGCATCCGAACCACCCTCTGGGGCTGGCCCTCCACCTGCTGGGTGGCATCCCAGCTTTCTTCGCACTGCCGGTGCAGCACCGGGCCGACCAGGGTCTGCCGGCCGGCCAGGCTGTCCATCACATTCTGCTCGGCTTCGCGCAGCCGGCCTTCGCGCTCGGCGACGATGCCGCCGACGGTGCCGAGCGCCGCCACCAGGGCCAGGGTGACGGCGCCGAGCGCGGCCGCCTTGCCCAACAAAGGGTATCGCATGGGGTATTCCTCGTTCTGGGTTGATCGGAAGGCGCGCAGTGTTCCGGGGGGCCATGAACGGGGAATGAAGTGTGTGAAGCAGGCATGAAAGGCCGCGGCCCCGGCGGGCGCGGCGGCCGGTTCACCGACAATGGCGGGTTTTCCCCGAGTTCGCCCGCTGTTTCACCGCCGTTCGCATGTCGTCCCGCTCCACCGCCGCCCCCGCCCCAGCCGCTGCCCGCTTCCCGTTGATCGACGCGATCAAAGTGCTGGCCGCCCACACCATCGTTCTGCACCACTTGTGCGCCTACGGCCCGCTGGCTGACGCGGCCTCGAACGCCTGGCCCGGCCTGGCCGCCTGGCTCTACGACAAGGGCCGTTTCGCGGTGCAGGCCTTCTTCGTGGTGGCGGGCTACCTCGCCGCCCAGGGGCTTTCGCAGGTGAAGGACTGGCGCGCCGCCAGTTTCTGGCAGCTGTCGCTCAAGCGATACCGCCGGCTGGCCTGGCCATTCGCGGCGGCGCTGGCGCTGGCCGTGGCCGCCGCGGCGCTGACCCGCGCCTGCCTGCCCGACGGCACCGCACCCGACGCGCCGAGCGTGCCGCAGTTGCTGGCCCACGGCCTGCTGCTGCAGGGCGTGCTGGGTTTCGAGGCGCTGTCGGTCGGCGTCTGGTACGTGGCGGCGGACTTCCAACTGTTCCTCGTGCTGCTGGCCTTGTTCGCACTGCCGGGCCGCTTCCTGGCCGGGCGCCGCGCCCTGGGGGTCACACAGGCGCTCACCGCCGCGCTGATGCTGGCGTCGCTGTGGGGCTTCAACCTGGACAGCCGCTGGGACGACTGGGCACCCTATTTCTTCGGCAGCTACGGCCTGGGCGCCTGCGCCTGCTGGGCCCGCCGTTCATCGCGGCGGCACGAATGGGCGGCCGGCATCGGCCTGGTGGTCTGCCTGGCGCTGCTGCTGGACTTCCGCGGCCGCATCCTGCTGGCCGGCCTGACAGCCCTGCTCCTGGTGCTGTTCAACCGGCCCGCCGCGGCCCGGGGAACGTCACCGGCGCAACGCTGGCTGCACGCCGGCGCCCTGCGGTCGTACGCGCTGTTCCTGGTGCATTTCCCGGTGCTGCTGCTGGCCAACGCGGCGCTCGCGCGCACGCCCTGGCAGGACGGCGCCGCGGCCGCGGCCTTCATGGCGGCCGCCTGGCTGGCCTCCTGCGCGGCGGCCGACGTGTTCTACCGCCGCGTCGAATGCGCCGGGCCGGCGCTGCCGCCGCGGCCCATTCTTGCCAGGACGGCCACGGGCTGACCCGCGGCGCGCCGGGGCGGGACGCGGCGCCTGCCCGCGTCAGTGCAGGTCGCGCCGCGGCGGCGGGGGGTCGTTGTCGTCGCGCGAGCCGAAGGCGTCGGGCTTGTAGACATTGCCGTCCCACTGCCCCTTCACCGGTTTTTTGGCCCGCCCGCCCGCGGTGGGCGGCTTGCCTTGCGCGCGGCGGATGGCGTCCTGGGCGGCCTGCCGCGCGCGCCGCCGCTGGCCGGGGCGCCGCGCCAGCGACAGCGCGCCATCGCTCAGGCCTCGCCACAGGGCCAGCGCGGCGCGGTCGCAGCGTGCCCGCAAGCCGGGGCGCAAGGCCATGCGGACCAGCAGCGCCACGCACACCGTCAACGCGAGACCCGCGAGGATTCGTTCCGCAAGCATGGGGCCCTCTACCTCCAGGTTGTCCCGCGCGGCACCCGGGGCGGGTTCACTCCACCGCCTTGACCATGTCCTCGACGACCTTCTTGGCGTCGCCGAAGACCATCATGGTCTTGTCCATGTAGAACAGCTCGTTGTCCAGGCCGGCGTAGCCCGCGGCCATCGAACGCTTGTTCACGATGACGGTCTTGGCCTTGTAGGCCTCCAGGATGGGCATGCCGTAGATCGGGCTGCCCTTGGTGTGCGCCGCCGGGTTCACCACGTCGTTGGCGCCGAGGATGATGGCGACGTCGGCCTGGCCGAATTCGCCGTTGATGTCTTCCATCTCGAACACCTGGTCGTAGGGCACCTCGGCCTCGGCCAGCAGCACGTTCA
>CBJNAE010000197.1:0-7754 GCA_966433995.1 uncultured Ideonella sp.
CGAGATCTTCGGCCACGAGAAAGGCAGCTTCACCGGCGCCGACCGCCAGCACCAGGGCTTCTTCGAGCAGGCGCACGGCGGCACGCTCTTCCTCGACGAGATCACCGAGATGCCGCTGGAGCTTCAGGTCAAGCTGCTGCGCGTGCTGGAGAGCGGCGGTTTCATGCGGGTGGGCTCGACGCAGCTACGCAAAACCGACGTGCGCATCGTCGCGGCCACCAACCGCGACCCGATGCTGGCCGTGAAGGACGGCCGGCTGCGCGAGGACCTGTACTACCGCCTCAACGTGTTCCCCGTCCGGCTGCCGCCGCTGCGCGACCGGGCCGAGGACATCGCCCCGATCGCCGAGCACTTCCTGCGCCGGATCGGCCAGGTGGAAGGCACGGCCAAGACGTTCTCCCCGGCCACGTTGGAAAAGCTCGGCGCGATGCGCTGGGTCGGCAACGTGCGCGAGCTGCGCAACGCCGTGCAGCACGCCTACGTGATGAGCGAAGGGCCGGTCATCGAACCATCGGCCCTGCCCGAGCCGATGGTCGAGCGCTCGGCCGCCCGGCCGGCGACGCCGCAGCTCTGGCAGCGGCCAGCCCCCGCGGCGGAATTCAGCGTGCCGGCCGTGCTGCCGCTGTCGGAAGTGGAAAGGCTTTTCATCCTGTCCACGCTGGAGCGCAACCGCGGCCACAAGGAGCGCACCGCCGCGGCCCTGGGCATCAGCTTGAAGACGCTCTACAACAAATTGCGCGCCTACCGCGGCAGCGCCGGCGACGGCAACAACGACGCCCATGGGCAAGGGCCCGCGCCCCCGCAAGAAAGCCGTGACGGCGAAGCCGAGGACGGCCTGCGCAGCGATGGCGCGGCCACCCCGGCCTGACATCCCGGCACCCAGCCGGCAGGCGGCGCGCGGCGACAGCGGCCCGGCCACGCACTTGATCGCTGCCAGTCACTTCACCGTCCTGCGCCTGCGCCAACTCCCGTGCCAGGACCGACCGCATGGGCGGAATGCGGCGCCCACCAAGCCGGAGACGGGTGCCTCTTCGAAGACCACGAGCGCCAGCTGTGTGCCGACGCCGTCGCGGCACGGCTGCACCGACGGGCGGGTGCGCAGCACCCGGCCGTCCCGCTCCAGGCCCACGTCGCACACGTCGATGCCAGGCCGGGCTGCCCGGGACCGGGCGGCGGTGGCCTCAGTCCGGGTGGGCCGCGGTGTCGACCAGGTCGACCAGGCGCTGCACGTTGCGGCCGAGCGCGGCCAGGTGCTGGGGCGTGGCGCTCTCCGGCTTGCGGTCAAGAACTTCGCAGATCAGTTGCAGCACATTCAGCGGCACGCGCAGGTCATGCTGCAACTGGGCGATGGCGCGGCGCTGCCGGCCCGCCAACTCGGATTGATGTACCGCCAGCGCCTGCGCCAGCACCGCCTCCATGAAGCGCTGGCCCGGAGCTTCTTCCCCGGGCGGGGGTGCCCGGCCCGGCAGGCACGGCGGCAAGTCGCGCCGCAACGACTGCCACCTGGCCAGCACCCCTGCCGACCCGTCGCCCGAGTGCGCCACCGCCAGGCCGAGCTGCCTGCCCAGGGCCTCGGCCTGAGCGCCGCCCGACGGGCCGCCCGCCAAGGCGCGGGTCAACCCATCCAGCAAGGCCAGCCCGGCCGTGGCGGCTTCGTCCTGGGCCGGGGCGGGTACCCCGGGCGCGGCCTGAACGGGACTGCGCGCTGGTTCTTCAAATTTCATCATCGTCCTCTTGAGGCCGAAAGCGGGCCATGCCGGCTCCAGGGAATTTCTTACGCGCAATCGCGTGAGCCCGGGAGCCGCGATGCAGCCGGCCGCCCGGCCTGACAGCGCATGCGCGCGGCGAGCACCGCTGCGTCATTGAGGGGAGCAAACCGCATGCCCTGAGGCCTGTTCAGGGAGCCCGGCCCCTTTGCCTCGGGCCGGGACTGTCATCCCGCCCGTAAAACCTTGCAGCCTTCCTTGACGCCCCCGGCGCGGCGGGAACATCATCGGCCCGAAGCAAGCGGTTCGGCGCGAACCCGGGCAATGACCCACGCCCCGGCCCCCACGAGGAGACATGACTTGACCGAACCTTCCACCCGATCGCAGGAACTGCGGGCATTCCTGCTGCTCACCGCCGTCCTGGCGCCTTTGCTGGTGTTCATCGTGGTCGCCGGTTACGGCTTCCTCGTCTGGATGTACCAACTCTTCGCGGGCCCCCCGGGCCCCCACTTTTGATCGACGGGCGCCACCCGATGGCCGAAGAACTGCACATCGCCAGCCTGGTCGTCCACTCGCTTCCTGCCCGCCTGGGCGACATAGCCGCTGAGGTCGCCGGCATCCCGGGCGCCTGCGTGCACGGCGCATCGGAGACCGGAAAGCTGGTGGTGACGCTGGAAGCGGCGTCTTCCGAGGAACTGTCGCAACGCTTTGCGCGGATTCAGCGCATGGACGGGGTTTTCTCGGCGGCACTGGTCTACCAATGCTCGGATACCTTGGAAACCATGAACGAGGAGCTGCCGAATGCTCAGGCGTGATTTCATCAGGAGCTCGGCCGCGGCGGCCGCGGCGGCGACAGCGGGGGTCGCGATCCCCGCGTCTGCCGCGCAAACCGGCGGCGACACGGGTGTCAAATGGTCCAAGGCGCCTTGCCGCTTCTGCGGCACCGGCTGCGGTGTGAATGTCGCGGTCAAGGACAACCGCGTCGTCGCGACACAGGGCGATCCCGAGGCCGAGGTGAACCGGGGCCTCAACTGCATCAAGGGTTACTACCTTTCCAAGATCATGTACGGCGAGGACCGCCTGACGACGCCGCTGCTGCGCATGAAGGACGGCAAATACGCCAAGGACGGCGAATTCGAGCGCGTCACCTGGGACCAGGCCTTCGACGTGATGGCCGAGCAGTTCAAGCGCGTCCTCAGGGAAAAGGGGCCGACGGCCGTGGGCATGTTCGGCTCCGGGCAGTGGACGGTCTGGGAAGGCTACGCCGCGCTCAAGTTGATGAAGGCGGGCTTTCGGTCCAACAACCTCGACCCCAACGCCCGCCACTGCATGGCCTCCGCCGCCGCCGGCTTCATGCGGACCTTCGGCGCCGACGAGCCGATGGGCTGCTACGACGACATCGAGGCGGCCGACGCGTTCGTGCTGTGGGGCTCGAACATGGCGGAGATGCACCCCATCCTCTGGACACGCGTCACGGACCGCCGGCTGAGCGCCGCCCATGTCAAGGTCGCCGTCCTATCGACGTTCGAGCACCGCTCCTATGAGCTCGCCGACATCGAGATGACCTTCAAGCCCCAGACGGACCTGGCCATCCTCAACTACATCGCCCACCACATCGTCAGCACCGGCCGGGTGGACAAGGGCTTCGTCGAGAAGCACACGACCTTCCTGCGCGGCAACACCGACATCGGCTACGGGCTGCGACCCGACCACCCGCTGCAAAAGGCCGCCAAGAACGCGGGCCCCGCCGCTGGCGGCTCTCAGCCGATGACCTTTGATGAATTCGCGGCCTTCGTATCGACCTACGACCTGGAATACACCTCCCGCCTGACGGGCGTCCCGAAAAACCGCCTGCAGGCGCTCGCCGAGCTCTACGCCGACCCCCGGGTCAAGGTGATGTCGTTCTGGACCATGGGCTTCAACCAGCACACCCGCGGCGTCTGGTGCAACAACATGGTCTACAACATCCACCTGCTGACCGGGAAGATCGCCACGCCGGGGAACAGCCCGTTCTCGCTGACGGGCCAGCCCTCGGCCTGCGGCACCGCCCGGGAGGTCGGGACCTTCGCCCACAGGCTGCCGGCCGACATGGTGGTGTCCAACCCCAAGCACCGGGAGCACGCCGAGGAAATCTGGAAGCTGCCCCCCGGGACCATCCCCGACACCCCGGGCTACCACGCCGTCCTGCAGAACCGGATGCTGAAGGATGGCAAGCTCAACGCCTACTGGGTCATGGTCAACAACAACATGCAGGCGGCCGCCAACCTGATGCAGGAGGGCTATCCGGGCTACCGGAACCCGGCCAACTTCGTCGTCGTCTCCGACGCCTACCCCACGGTGACTGCCGTCGCGGCCGACCTCATCCTGCCGGCCGCCATGTGGGTGGAGAAAGAAGGAGCCTACGGCAACGCCGAGCGTCGGACCCACTTCTGGCACCAGCTCGTCGACGCGCCGGGCGAGGCCCGCTCCGATCTGTGGCAGCTGATGGAGTTTTCCAAACGGTTCAAAGTCGAGGAAGTCTGGCCCGCCGACCTGCTGGCCAAGAAGCCCGAGCACCGGGGAAAGACCCTTTTCGAGATCCTTTTCCGCAATGACCAGGTCGACAGGTTCCCCGCCGGCGAGGTCGAGGCTGGCTACGCGAACGCCGAGGCCAAGGCCTTCGGCTTTTATCCGCAAAAGGGGCTCTTCGAAGAGTACGCCCGGTTCGGGCGCGGGCACGGGCACGACCTGGCGCCGTTCGACACCTACCACCGTGTGCGGGGCTTGCGCTGGCCGGTGGTCGACGGCAAGGAGACGCGCTGGCGGTACAAGGAAGGGCTCGACCCCTACGTCAAGCCCGGCACCGGCTACCAGTTCTACGGTTTCCCAGACGGGAAAGCCCGGATCTACGCCCTGCCCTACGAACCGCCTCCGGAAGCCCCAGACAAGGAATACCCCTTCTGGCTTTCGACCGGCCGGGTGCTGGAGCACTGGCATTCGGGATCGATGACCCGGCGCGTGCCCGAGCTGCACCGCGCTGTCCCCCACGCCGTCTGCTACATGCACCCCGACGACGCCGCGGACCTCGGCGTGCGCCGCGGCGTCGAAGTGGAGATCCAGTCCCGGCGAGGCTCCATGAGGACGCGCGTGGAGACCCGGGGCCGCAACAAACCGCCGCGGGGGCTCGTCTTCGTGCCGTGGTTCGACGCGAGCCAGCTGATCAACAAAGTCACGCTCGACGCGACCGACCCCATCAGCTTCCAGACCGATTTCAAGAAGTGCGCGGTCAGGATCGTCAAGGCCGGCGGGGCCCTACCGGGGGCGGGCGCATGAACGCGCGCCTGCTCGCCGCCGCGGCGGTGCTGGCGCTCGCGCCCCTGCGAGCCCCGGCGGCCCCTTTCACCGACGCGGCCAGGGGCCCGACGCCGATCACCGAGGAGGCTACGCCGGCGCGCTTGGGCAACGCGGTCAACGACGACGTCCGCCTGAAGCGCAACTACCGCTACCAGCCCCCCGTGATCCCCCACCGGGTCGACGGCTACCAGGTGGACAAGAACTTCAACAAATGCCTGGACTGCCACGCGCGTTCGAGGACGGCGTTCTCGCAAGCCGTCCCCGTGAGCCCGACGCACTACGTCGACCGCAACGGCAGGCTGCTGGACCGCGTTTCGACGCGGCGCTACTTCTGCATGCAGTGCCACGTCGCGCAGGAGGCCGTCCCCCCGCTCGTGGGGAACGGGTTCAAAGGGGACGAAGGCGGCCGCGCGCCCGGTGAGCAAGCCCCGGCCCCCCGGACGGAACAGGAGCGGAGATGAGCTTAAAAAAACTCGTCGGGCGTTATTGGGGCATCCTCACCCGGCCCAGCGTGCACTTCAGCCTGGGTTTCCTCACCATCGCGGGCTTTGTCGCGGGCATCGTCTTCTGGGGCGGGTTCAACACGGCGATGGAGGCCACCAACACCGAGGCCTTCTGCACCGGCTGCCATGAAATGCGCGACAACGTCTTCGCGGAGTTGAAATCGACCATCCACTACACCAACCGCTCGGGTGTCCGGGCCATATGCTCGGACTGCCACGTGCCGCACAACTGGACCGACAAGATGGCCCGCAAGATGCAGGCCTCCAAGGAAGTCTGGGGCAAGGTCTTCGGCACCATCGACACCCGTGAGAAATTCCAGGAGAAGCGCCTGGAGCTGGCCCAGCATGAATGGGCCCGGCTCAAAGCCAATGACTCGCTGGAATGCCGCAACTGCCACCAGTACGCTTCGATGGATTTCACCCGCCAGAGCGTGCGCGCGCAGAACATGCATTCGACCTTCCTGGCCAGCAAGGAGAAGACTTGCATCGACTGCCACAAGGGGATAGCGCACCGCCTGCCCTTCATCCCGCCCGGCGAAGCGCCGACCGACACGCCCGGGCAGATCATCCCCACGCCGCACGGCGCCGGCCACCCCGCGCCCACCCCGCCGGCGGACAGCGCAGCGTCGAATTGAACCCTGAGGCCCGGCTCGGCCGGAGGTTGGCGGCGCTGGTGGGATCCCAACCGCACGACATGCCCCACCGCGGCCGCCAGCAGATCAATCGCAGATGGGCCGGCGCGCTGCCCGAGCGGCGGTGGCTCGGCACACGATGGCGGGTGCTCCGTCCGCAAAGACCGCCCTGAAGCGGTTCGCCTCTTCCCGCCCGGGGCGCACCTCCACGTCCTCGCTGGCCGTCAGTGCCCTACTTCCGCACGCCGCATGTGTTGATGCCGAGCACCGTGTAGAGCGGGCACCAGCCGATGGCCGCGGTGACGAGGGGCACCGCGCCGATCCAGCCCCACGGGCCGATCACACCTGCGAGCGTGGCGCCGATGAGCCCGATGCCGGCGATGGCGCGCACGGCGCGATCCAGGTTGCCTTCGTTGCGATTCATCTTCCGCCTCCTGTCGAGAGAACCATGGGTTTGCGTCATCGCAAGCATGACGCCGCTTCACGCAGCGCGATTGATGCAAATCAAAGGCCTCCGCGAATTCGGGAATTCAATGGGACATCTGGACCCACCGAGGAGATTCGCGATGGACACCATTCGCACGATCGCTGCCATGCTCTTGTTGGCGGCCGCCAGCGGCGCGAGGCATGCGCACCGCTGAAGGGCAAGGCCGCCAAGTAGGCCGCCTCAAGCCCCGCGCGCGCGCGCGGGCTTGGCCGAAGCCCCGGCTCGCGCGAACGCCTTCCGGTCTCGGGCGCTGCGCTCGAACTGGCGGGCGATGCTGCCGCACACCAGGTCGCACAGCGCATACACCGAGTCGTCCGCGATGCGGTAGTACACGGCCGTGCCCCGGCCCTCGCGTGCCACCAACCCGTGCTGCATCAGCAGCGACAGATGGCGCGAGATGTTGGCCGAGGTGTAGCCGCAGGCCTGGGCCAGCTCGCCGACGTTGCGTTCGCCGCCGCGCAGCAGGTTGAGGATCTGCAGGCGTGTGGGTTCGGACAGCGCCTGGAAGTAGGCGGCGACCTGGGACAGCGCCTCGGGAGGCAGGCTTTCCATGCTCGGACAGGAGGTGAATGGTGGTTCCGAATCATGCCTCATCGAGGTTCGCTCCTTGAAAACCACTTCTTGACCAAGTACTTGACTATTTAGCTTTATAGTTAAACACTACATAAAGTACACCAAAAGGAAGCGGCGGAGAAGCGACATGAATAGATACGGCAAGCTGTCGGCACTTGCGACCGCCGCCTTGGTCGGGCTGACAGGCGCGACCGCGGCAGCCGGCGAGGCACAGCCCCTGCTCAGTGTGGCGGCGGCGTCCGGCCCGGCGGCTCACGCGGCCGGCTACGACGGCGTGGTGGAGGCGGTGCGCCAGACGGTCGTCTCGGCCCAGGTGCCGGGCGCCGTCGTCGCGGTGCATGCGAAGGCGGGCGACCGCGTGAAGGCCGGCCAGGTGCTGTTGCGCCTGGACGCCCGCGCTGCCGAGCAGCAGGCCGGTGCCGCGGCGGCGCAGGTGCTCGCGGCCCGCGCCGCGCAGGACGTGGCGGCCAGGGAGTTCGAACGCCAGAAGCTGCTCTTCGACAAGAACTACATCAGCCAG
>CBJNAE010000198.1:0-7727 GCA_966433995.1 uncultured Ideonella sp.
GACGTGGCCGCGCTGCCCAGCCTGCCGGGCGTCTACCGCTATTTCGACGCGAACGACGCGCTGCTCTACGTCGGCAAGGCGCGCGATTTGAAAAAGCGGGTGTCCAGCTATTTCCAGAAGAACCACGGCGGCACGCGCATCGGCCACATGGTGGGCAAGATCGTGCGCCTGGAAACCACCGTGGTGCGCTCGGAGGCCGAGGCGCTGCTGCTGGAGAACAACCTGATCAAGGCCTTGCAGCCGCGCTACAACATCCTGTTCCGCGACGACAAGAGCTACCCCTACCTGAAGATCACCGGCGCGCGCGGTGCCGCCCCGAAAGCGTCGAGCCCACTTGGTGGCGGCCCGGCGTCGACCCAGGGCGCCGGCCTGGAGCCGGGCGCCTTCCCGCGCATGGTCTATTACCGCGGTGCCGTCGATTCCCGCCACCGCTATTTCGGCCCCTACCCGAGCGCCTGGGCGGTCAAGGAATCCATCCAGCTGCTGCAGAAGGTGTTCCGCTTGCGGGTGTGCGAGGACACGGTGTTCAGCAACCGCTCCCGGCCCTGCCTGCTCTACCAGATCAAGCGTTGTTCGGCGCCCTGCGTCGGTCACATCGGCGCCGGCGACTACGCCCAGGACGTGGCCAATGCGGCTCGCTTCCTGCAGGGCGAGCAGAACGAGGTGATGCAAGGCCTGCAGGCGCAGATGATGGCCCACGCCGAGGCGCTGCGCTTCGAGCAGGCGGCCGAGATCCGCAACCAGCTCGGCGCGCTCTCGAAGGTGCTGCACCAGCAGTCGGTGGAAGACAACTCCGGCCAGCGGGTGAAAGACGCCGACATCCTGGCCGTGAAGGTGCAGGGCGGCCGCGCCTGCGTCAACCTGGCCATGGTGCGCGGCGGCCGGCACCTCGGCGACCGGCCTTATTTTCCCGTTCACGTGGACGAGGCGGTGGACGACCCGGCCTTGTCCGCCGACGAGGCGTCCGAAGAGTCCGCCGACGGGAAGACGGCGGCCCAGCCCGACCCCGACGCGCTGCCGCGCCAGGTACTGGAGGCCTTCATGGCCCAGCACTACCTGGAAGGCGACGTGCCGCCGCTGCTGGTGCTCAGCCACGCCGTCGACAAGGCGCTGATCCAGGCGCTGTCTGAACAGGCCGGCGTCAAGGTCGCCGCCCAGCACCAGCCGCGCGACACTCGCCGCGCCTGGCTCGACATGTGCATCCGCGGCGCGGAGCTGAAGCTGGCCCAGCTTCTGGCGGAAGAAGGCTCGCAGCAGGCCCGTACCCGCGCGCTGGCCCAGGCGCTGCAGCTGGAGTCCGACAAGCTGGAGCTGCTTCGCATCGAGTGCTTCGACATCAGCCACACCGCGGGCGAGGCCACGCAGGCTAGCTGCGTGGTTTTCGAAGGCCACAAGATGCAAAGCGCCCAGTACCGCCGCTACAACATCGAAGGCATCGAAGGCGGCGACGACTATGCCGCGATGCGCCAGGTGCTGACAAGGCGCTACGGCAAGCTGGCCGCTGCGCTGGCGGAAGCAGCGCCCGGGGCCGCCGCGGGCGGGGCCCGGCTGCCCGACCTGGTGCTGATCGACGGCGGGCGCGGCCAAGTGGGCGTGGCCCGCGGGGTCTTCGAGGAGCTGGGCCTGGACATCGGCCTGATCGTCGGCGTCGAGAAAGGTGAAGGCCGCAAGGTCGGCCTGGAAGAGCTGGTCTTCGCCGACGGCCGGCCCAAGGTGTCGCTCGGCCACGATTCGGCGGCGCTGATGCTGGTGGCGCAGATCCGCGACGAGGCCCACCGTTTCGCCATCACCGGCATGCGCGCCCGGCGCGCCAGCGTGCGCACCGGCGGCAGCCAGCTGGAAGAGATCGCCGGCGTCGGGCCGCGCAAGCGTGCGCGGCTGCTGCAGCGCTTCGGCGGCGTGCGCGGCGTGGCCAACGCCAGCGTCGAAGACCTGCAGACGGTGGAGGGAATATCCAAGACCCTGGCCCAGGAGATCTACCGTGCGCTTCATTGAGAAACTCAGCCACTACGCCGCCCGGGCCATGGCCCTGCTGCTGGCCGCCTGCTCGACCTCCCTGCCGCAGCGCCAGCCCGGTCCGCTTCCCGCCGTCGACCCGTTCCCGCAGCCCTCGTCGCTGCCGGGCGCTTCGCCGCCCGCTGCCGCAGAGGCGCGCCTGGAACCCGCCCGCGCGGCGCGCAACTGGGACGAGTTCAGGCTCCAGGCGGCGCGCAGGATGGTCGCCGCCAACCCCCAGCTCACCTACGTCGGCGAGCCGCCGGACATCCTGCTGGCCATCCCGGTGCTCACGATCGAGCTCAACGCCGATGGCAGCGTCCGCCGCATCGAGGTGATGCGCCACCCGAAGCAGGCCAAGGACACCACTCAACTGGCCATGGATGCAGTGCGCCGCGCCGCGCCGTTCGGCGACGTGAGCCGACTGCCCAAGCCTTGGCGGTTCAACGAGACCTTCCTTTTCGACGACGACCGGAAATTCAAGCCGCGCAGCCTCGATTGATAAAGGTTTCCGCGCACCGACTTGGGGATTTGTCGGCACAATCCGGAGATGTTCTTCAATTTGCCGACACTCCTGACCTGGGCCCGCATCGTCGCCATTCCGCTGGTGGTGGGCGTGTTCTACCTCCAGATGGCGCCCGGCACGCAGAACCTCGTGGCCACGGTGCTGTTCGTCGTGGTCGCCCTGACCGACTGGGCCGACGGCTACCTGGCGCGGCGCTTAAACATGACGTCGTCGTTCGGTGCCTTCCTCGACCCGGTGGCCGACAAATTCCTCGTCTGCGCCGCGCTGCTGGTGCTCGTGCACCTCAACCGGCTGCATGCGCTGGTGGCGTTGGTGATCATCGGCCGCGAGATCGCGATCTCGGCGCTGCGCGAATGGATGGCGCAGATCGGCGCCTCCCGCAGCGTCGCGGTGCACATGCTGGGCAAGGTGAAGACCATGGTTCAGATGGTCGCCATCCCGTTCCTGTTGTTCGATGGCCGGTTGTTCGGCGTGGTCGACACGCGCGCCTGGGGCACGGTGCTGATCTACGTGTCGGCCGTGCTGACCATCTGGTCGATGGTCTATTACCTGCAGAAGGCGCTGCCCGAAATCCGCGCCAAGGCGAAGTGACCCGGCCTCCGGCCGATTGAACTGCCGGCCGCCCGGGCGACGGCACGGCGCATCCACCGCATGACCGCAGCTCCCCGACCCCGCTCCAACGACCTGTGGCTGCGCGCCATGCCGGCGGTGTTCGTCCTGATCTGGAGCACCGGCTTCATCGTCGCGCGCTTCGGCATGCCCCATGCGCCGCCGGGCAAGTTCCTCGCCATCCGCTACGCCTTGTCGGTGGCCTGCTTCTGCGTGTGGATCGCCGCCGCGCGCGTGCCTTGGCCGCGGGGTAGGTCGCAATGGTTGCACCTGGCCGTGAGCGGCGTGCTGATGCATGCGGGCTATCTCGGCGGCGTCTGGGGCGCGGTCAAGGCCGGCATCGGCGCGGGCACCATCGCCTTGCTCGTCGGGCTGCAGCCTGTGCTCACGGCGCTTTGGCTGAGCTCGCATCCCGTGGAACGGCGCGAGGGCGCGGTTTCCGCCCGACAGTGGATGGGCCTGGCGCTCGGCCTGCTGGGGCTGGCCCTGGTGGTGTGGCGCAAGCTCGGCGCCGGCGAGATCACCGCATGGAACCTACCGCTGGCGGTGGGCGCGCTGCTGAGCATCACGGTCGGCACGCTTTACCAGAAACGCCATGTCCAGCCTTGCGACGTGCGCAGCGCCAATGCGGTGCAACTGCTGGCGGCGCTGGCGGTAAGCCTGCCCTGGGCGCTGGCGGAGGCCGAGCCGGTGCGCCCGCACGCCGAGTTCATCGGCGCCATGGCCTGGTCGGTGCTGGTGCTGACGCTGGGCGGCAGCTCGTTGCTCTACCTGCTGATCCAGCAGGGCGCGGCCACGCGGGTGACCAGCCTGCTCTACCTGGTGCCGCCGACTACCGCGCTGATGGCCTGGGCCATCTTCAGGGAGTCGTTCACGCCCCTCATGGGCCTGGGCATGGCGCTGACGGTGCTGGGCGTGGCGCTGGTGGTCCGCGCGCCGCAGCGATAGACCACCGGGTTCAAGCGGCTGGCTTGTTCCAGGGGGCCTTGCGCAGGGCCGCGGCCAGGTGCCCCTGCAGCAGTTGCAGGCGCCGCGGCAGCGGCGAATCGGCGGGGCGCGGCGGCAGCACCCACTGCACGTCGGCGTCGCGCACGCCCCAACCCGGCAGCACCTGGACCAGATCTCCGCGGCGCAGCGCGCCGTGCACGTCCCACATCGAACGCAGCATGATCCCGTGGCCCGACAGCGCCCAGTCGCGCACCACCTCGCCGCTGTTGCTCGACAGCGGCCCGGCGACCCGGATCGACACCTGCGCCGCGCCGGCCGGCGGCTTCTTCCCCGGCGTCCCCAGGCGCTGGAGCTGCCACAAGGCGGGCGGCTGGTCCGCCTCGCGCACCGTCAGGCATGCATGCCGGGCCAGCTCCTGCGGGCTGCCCGGCTGGCCAGCGCGCTTCAGGTAAGACGGCGCGGCCACCAGCACCCTGTGGTTGCGCGCCAGCGCCTGCACTCGCAGATCGGACTGCCGCGGGCTCCACAGCCAGACGGCGGCGTCCAGGCCGTCGGATGCCAGGTCAGGCAGGCGGTCCACCAGCTGCAGTTGCACCTGGATGAGCGGGTGCGCGGACTGGAAGCCGGCCAGCAGCGGCGCCAGCACATGCCGCCCGAAGCCGAAGCTGCAAGCCAGCCGGACCCGGCCGCGCAGGCCGCTGTGGCGGTCCAGCATCCGGTCGGACAGGCCGTCGAATGCGGCCAGCACTTCGCGCGCGTTCTGCACGAAGGCTTCGCCGTCGCCGCTGACCTGCAGGCGGCGCGTGCTGCGGTGGAAGAGCGGGAAGCCCAGCCGCGCCTCCAGGGCCGCCAGCTTCTTCGACACCGCCGGCGGCTCCAGCGCCAGCACCCGCGCCGCGCCGTTGAGGCTGCCGGCCTCCGAGACCGCCACCGCCAGCCGCAGGTCGGCGCGCTCCAGGGCGTCGAGGTCGCGGGGAAGGTCGCGTTGCTTGTCTTTCATTCCAATCCGGAATTTCTGAAGTGGCCGATTGTTTCTTGATCGATCTTAATCGCAGGTCGAGAATCCGCCCATGTTCGAAGCTTTCCAAACCCAAGATTTCTCCCTGGCGGACGGCGTGCGCATCCGTGGCCGGCTGGGCGGCTCGGGCCCGCCCCTGCTGCTGCTGCACGGCCATCCGCAGACCCACGCCATGTGGCACCGGGTGGCGGACGGTCTGGCGCGGCACTTCAGCGTGGTGGCGCTCGACCTGCGCGGCTATGGCGATTCCTCCCGCCCGCCGGCCGACGAGGCGCATGCCAACCACGGCAAAAGGGCGATGGCGGGCGATGCCGCCGAGGTGATGTCGCAGCTCGGCCACGAGCGGTTCCAAGTCGCCGCCCACGACCGCGGCGCTCGCGTCGCGCACCGCCTGGCCATGGACCACCCCGCGCGCGTGTCGCGCCTGCTGCTGCTGGACATTGCGCCAACGCTGGCGATGTACCGCGGCACCGGCGAGGAATTCGCCAAGGCCTATTGGCACTGGTTCTTCCTGATCCAGCCCTCGCCGCTGCCCGAGCGCCTGATCGAGGCGGACCCGGCCGGCTACCTGCGCGAGGTGATGCGCCGCCGCGCAGCGGCCGCGACCTTCTCTCCCGAAGCCTGGGCCGAGTACGAGCGCTGCGTCGGCATCCCGGGCACGGCCGCGTCGATCTGCGAAGACTACCGCGCCTCCGCCGGCATCGACCTGGAACACGACCGAGAAGACCTCCGCCTCGGCCGCAAGCTGGAGCAACCGTTGAAAGTGCTGTGGGGCGCCCGCGGCACCGTCGCCCGCTGTTTCGACGTGCTCGGCCTGTGGCGCGAAGTCGCCGCCGATGTGAGCGGTCGCGCCCTGGATTGCGGTCACTACATCGCGGAAGAAGCGCCGGGCGAACTGCTGGCCGAGATGCTCGGCTTCTTCCTCCCGTCCCATCCCGACCCAACCACCGGCGCCAGCGCCGGAAACGCAACATGAAAAAACACCACCGCATCGCAGTCATCGCCGGCGACGGCATCGGCAAGGAAACCATGCCCGAAGGCATCCGCGTGCTCGACGCCGCGGCCAGGCGCTTCGGCATCTCGCTGCAGTTCGACCACTTCGACTTCTCCAGCGTCGACTATTTCGAGCGCCACGGCCAGATGCTGCCGGACGACTGGAAAGAGCAGATCGGCGGGCACGACGCCATCTACTTCGGCGCGGTGGGTTGGCCGGACAAGGTGCCCGACCACATATCGCTCTGGGGTTCGCTGCTGAAGTTCCGGCGCGAGTTCGACCAGTACGTGAACCTGAGGCCGGCCAAGCTGATGCCGGGCATCCGCTCGCCGCTGGTCGACCGGCAGGGCAGGCCGCTGCAGCCCGGCGAGATCGACATGCTCATCGTGCGCGAGAACACCGAAGGCGAGTACTCCAGCATCGGCGGCCGCATGTACGAGGGCACCGACCGCGAGATCGCGATCCAGGAGACGGTGATGTCCCGCACCGGCGTCGACCGCGTGCTGAAGTTCGCCTTCGAGTTGGCGCAGGCGCGTCCGCGGCGCAAGCTCACCTCGGCGACCAAGAGCAACGGCATCGCCATCACGATGCCGTTCTGGGACGAGCGCGTGGAGGCGATGGCGCGGCAATACCCCGAGGTCTCGGTCGACCGCTTCCACATCGACATCCTCACCGCCCACTTCGTGCAAAGGCCGCAGCAGTTCGACGTGGTGGTGGCGAGCAACCTGTTCGGCGACATCCTGTCGGACCTGGGCCCCGCCTGCACCGGCACCATCGGCATCGCGCCTTCGGCCAACCTCAACCCCGGCGGGCAATGGCCTTCGCTGTTCGAGCCGGTGCACGGCTCCGCGCCCGACATCGCGGGCCGCGGCATCGCCAACCCGATCGGCCAGATATGGTCCGGCGCGATGCTGCTCGGCAGCCTTGGCCACGCCGACGCGGAGCAGGCCATCGTCCGGGCGATCGAGTTCTTCCTGCAGCCCGATTCTCAAGCGCCGAAGACGCCCGACATTGGCGGCCAAGCCTGCACTGCCGACGTCGGCAAAGCCATTGCATCCCTGCTGTAGCGGCCATGCCGCGCATCAGGGAAAGCAAGCATCCGCCTCGAATCGATTGGCATAGAATCCCCCTTCCGCGCTTGACACGTGTGGCGCACGGGGCTGTAATCCCCAGACCGCGCGCCCACCCATCCTGCTTGAACCGCTGCCCAAAAAATCCGCTCGAGCGCGTCATCCCAAGCATCCATGTAAGAAACCTTTGAGAGGGGGTCCCTTCGTGAACAAATCTGAATTGATCGAACACATCGCCAAACAAGCCGACATTTCCAAAGCGGCCGCGGCGCGCGCCCTGGAGGCGCTGATCGGCGGTGTGAAGTCCACGCTGAAGAAGAACAATTCGGTATCGCTGGTCGGCTTCGGCACCTTCAGCGTCACCAAGCGCGCAGCCCGCTCCGGCCGCAACCCCCGCACCGGCGCCACGATCAAGATCAAGTCAGCCAAGGTTCCTAAGTTCCGTCCAGGCAAGGCCCTGAAAGACGCGCTGAACTGAAAGCCTTGAACCGGGGTGCTTAGCTCAGTTGGTAGAGCGGCGCCCTTACAAGGCGTAGGTCGGGGGTTCGAACCCCTCAGCACCCACCA
>CBJNAE010000199.1:0-7691 GCA_966433995.1 uncultured Ideonella sp.
ACGGGGTGTCCGCACACATCCAACACAGGGGTCCACCGATGAAAACAAACCGCATCGCGGCCATGGCGGTCGGAACCGCGGTCCTCGCGGCCGTCAGCGTCTGCGTCGCCGTCCCGGCGCCGCCCACCGTCAGCGACGCGTCCGGCCGCGTTTACGTGCTGCAGGCCGGCCACAAGAGCCTGCAGGCCTGGCGGCTGCCGTCCGCCGCGCCGCACCCGGAAGGCAACGCACCCACGCCCGACCGCGTGGCGCTGGGCAAGAAGCTGTTCTTCGACCCGCGCCTTTCCGGCGACGGCAACATGAGCTGCGCCTCCTGCCACAACCCGCTGTTCGGCTGGTCGGACGGCCTGCCGACCGCCCGGGGCTCCAAGAGCATGGTGCTCGGCCGCGCCAGCCCCACCGTCGTCAACACCGCGTTCAACACCATCCAGATGTGGGACGGGCGCAAGAAGTCGCTCGAAGACCAGGCCATGGGTCCCATGGAGGCCAACGTCGAGATGAACACCGACATGGTCAAGTTGTTCGCCTTCCTGAACGGAAACGAAGGCTACAGAACGTTGTTCGCCAAGGCCTACCCGGGCGAGCCGATCGCGGCGGAATCGGTGGCCAAGGCGATCGCGAGCTTCGAGCGCACCGTGGTCAGCAACAACTCGCCCTTCGACCAATGGGTGGCCGGCAAGAAGAACGCCATGACGGCCGACCAGGTGCAGGGTTTCGCCCTCTTCGTCGACCCGAAAAAGGGCAATTGCGCCGCCTGCCACAGCGGGCCGAATTTCACCGACAACGGTTTCCACAACCTGGGCCTGGCGTCCTTCGGCCAACCCGAGCCGGACATGGGGCGCTATGCCATCCGCCCGGTGGCGGCGATGAAAGGCGCGTTCAAGACCCCGACGGTGCGCGAGGCCGCCAACACCGCGCCCTATTTCCACGACGGCTCCGCGGCCACGCTGGAGCAGGTGGTCGAGCACTACCGCAAGGGCGGCGTGGCGACCTCCAACCTGTCGAAGGACGTCAAGGCGCTGGCGCTGTCCGACGCCGAGGTCAGGCAGATCGTCGCCTTCATGCAGGCCCTGTCCACGCCGCCGCAACCGTTCCAGCTGCCGTCGCTGCCGCGCTGATGGGCAAGCCCACCTGCGCGCCCGCGGCCAGCGAGATCACGCCCGAAGGGCTGTGGTGCGCCCGGCGCCGCCTGGTGCTGGCGGCGGGCCTGGGCGTTGCGGTGCCGGCCCGGGCCACGCCCGAGCCACCCACGCCCTGGGAGTCCATCACCCGGCACAACAACTACTACGAGTTCTCGACCGAGAAAAGCGCCGTCTGGAAGCTCGCCGAGGACTTCAAGCCCGCGCCTTGGACGGTGGCGGTGGAAGGTGAAGTCGAGCGCCCGCGCACCTGGGGCCTGGAGGAACTGCTGAGCCGCTTCGCGCAGGAAGACCGCGTCTACCGGTTGCGCTGCGTGGAAGGCTGGTCGATGGTGGTGCCGTGGCGCGGCTTCCCGTTGGCCGCGTTGCTGGCCGAGGCTCGCCCCTTGTCCAGCGCCAAACATGTCGAGTTCGTCTCGGTGCTGCGGCCTTCGGAAATGATCGGCCAGCGCCGCCCGGTGCTGGAATGGCCCTACCGCGAGGCACTGCGCATCGACGAGGCGACCCACCCGCTGACGCTCGTGGCCACCGGCCTGTATGGGCAACCGTTGCCCACCCAGAACGGTGCGCCGCTGCGCCTGGCGGTGCCTTGGAAATACGGGTTCAAAAGCCCGAAGGCGATCACGCGCATCCGACTGGTGGAAGGGCGGCCCACCACCACCTGGATGCGCGCCGCGCCGGCCGAGTACGGCTACTTCGGCAACGTCAACCCGGAGGTCGCCCACCCCCGCTGGTCGCAGCGCCGCGAATTGCGCATCGGCGAACTGGCCAAACGGCCGACCCTGCCTTTCAATGGCTACGCAGCGGAAGTCGCGGCCCTTTATGCCGGAATGGACCTCGCCAAGCACTATTGAGCCGCGCGCCGCGCCGCGGACGGCCCGGCCGTCCTCGTGGCGGCGGCCGTCGCCGCTCGGCGCCGCCGTGGCCGTGCTGGGCGCGGCCCCGGCCGCGCTGCTCGTCTGGCGCTGGTCAAGCGGCGGCCTGGGTGTGGACCCGGTCAACGCCGCCATCCACGCCACCGGCTGGTGGGCGCTGGCGTGGCTGCTGGCCACCTTGTGCGTGACGCCGCTGCGCCGCTTCTCGGTGTGGCTGTCGCGCATGGCCGCGGTGCACTGGGGCCGGCGGCTGTCGGACTGGAACCCGCTCATCCGGCAGCGCCGCCAGCTCGGCTTGTGGTCTTTCGGCTACGCCTGCCTGCACCTCGCGCTCTACGCGGTGCTGGACGCCGGTTCGCTGCGCGAGCTGCTGCTCGACGTCGCGGAGCGACCCTTCCTGGCCTGGGGCCTGGCCGGCTTCACGCTGCTGCTGCCACTGGCGGCCACTTCCACGCAGGGCGCCATCCGCCGACTCAAGCGCAACTGGGCGCGGCTGCACATGCTGGTCTACCCGGCGGCGGGCGTGGCGCTGGCGCACGCCTGGCTGCAAACCAAGGTGGGCCATGACCTGCCCCTGGGCTTCGTGGCCATGGCCGTGGCGCTGCTGGCCTGCCGGCTGTGGGCGTGGCGGGCCGGCGACCGCCCCGCCAGCGGGGAGGTGGACGACGTTCGCAGCAGCGGGAAGCGCCGTCCCGGTTGAGGCGCACGCCGTGCGGCGGGCGCCCACCGCTCTCAGGCAGGCCTGGGCGCCTCGCCGCGGCGCATCAGGAAGACCATGAACCCGGAGGAGCCGCCGCGGTCGTCGCTCCACGCGCGCTCGGTGTGCCAATGCGCGGCGGCGGCCAGCCTTTCGAAGGCCTCGGGGGTGTATTTGTAGGCGTTCTCGGTGTGGATGGATTCGCCCGGCTGGAAGTCGAAGCGGTGGCCCAGCACACGCACCGATTGCGCAGCCTGGCTCACCAGGTGCATCTCGACGCGCCCTTGCACCGCGTCGAAGCGGGCCTCGTGGCGGAAGGCAGCGGGTTTGAAGTCAGCGCCGAGTTCGCGGTTGATGCGCACCAGCAGGTTGAGGTTGAACTCGGCGGTGACGCCTTGGGCATCGTCGTAGGCGGGCACAAGCCGGGCCGGATCCTGCGTGGTGTCGACGCCGATCAGCAACCAGGCGTGCGGCCCCAGCGCCTGGGCGAATTGGGCCAGCAGCCGCACTGCGGCGTCGGGTGAGAAATTGCCGATCGTCGAGCCTGGGAAGAAGCCAAGCCGGGGGCCGGTCCCTGACTCTTCCGGCATGGCGAACGGCAGAGTGAAGTCGGCCACCACCGGCCGCACCGGCAGGCCGGGAAAGTCGCACTTCAACGCGGCGACCGCGTCGTGCAGAAAGTCTTCCGAAATGTCCACCGGCACATAGGCGGCCGGCTCGGACAGGGCCCGAAGCAGCAGCCGGGTCTTGGTGCTGGAGCCGCTGCCGAGCTCGACCAGGCTGGCGCCCGACCCGACCTTGCAAGCGACATCGCCGGCCAGGTGTTGCAGCAGCCGGGTCTCGGTGCGCGTGGGGTAGTACTCCGGGAGCCGGGTGATCTCTTCGAACAGCAGCGAACCGCGGTGGTCGTAGAGCCAGACGCAGGGCAGCGCCTTCTGCGGTTGCGACAGGCCGGTGAGCACGTCGCGGGCCAGCGCCAGCGACGGCGCGGCGCCGTCGGCCAGGGCTTCGGCCTGCGGCGGCGGGGCGGGGCGCTCGGGCCGGTGCAGCGCTGTGGCGGGTTTGTCAGCGGCCGTGTTCGGGGTCATCGTCATCATGCGTCCTCTGCGAGGCGCAGGCCGCAGAACTGCCAGCGTTGCGCGGGTTGAAAAAAATTGCGGTACGAGGCGCGCAAGTGACTGCGCGGCGAAGCGCAGGAGCCGCCGCGCAGCACGTACTGCCCGTTCATGAACTTGCCGTTGTATTCGCCGACCGCGCCGGGCGCCGGCCGGAAACCGGGGTAGGCGGTGTAGGGGCTGGACGTCCATTCCCAGACGTCGCCGAACAGTTGCCGCGGCGCCTGCCGAACCGCGCCGTCGTTGGCCGCGGGCAAAGGATGGAAGTGGCCGTCGTCGGCGAAATTGCCCTGCACCGCGCACCCCGCGGCCGCGTGTTCCCATTCGAACTCGGTGGGCAGGCGTTTGCCGGCCCAACGGGCATAGGCATCGGCCTCGAAAAAGCTCACGTGGGCGACCGGCGCGTCCAGGTCGAGCGGCCGCAGCCCGTGCAGCGTCATGCTGTGCCAGCCGGCGTCCGGGGACGCAGCGGCGCGCTCCCAGTACAGCGGCGCGCACCAGCCCTCGGCCTGGACCTGGTCCCATCCGTCCGACAGCCAGTGCACGGGGTCGGCGTAACCGCCGGCGTCGATGAAAGCCAGCCACTCGCGGTTGGTGACCGGCCGCGACGCGAGGCGGAAGGGGCTGAGCAGCACGGCGTGGCGCGGCAGTTCCAGGTCAAAACAGAAACCTTCGCCATCGTGGCCCGCATGCGCCAGGCCGCCCTCGAAAGGGATCCACGACAGTGGCTCGGGCGCGCGCTGCGCGCCGGTGAGCGCGCCGCCCGGTGCCGGCCGCCAGGCGGGCCGCAGCGGGTTGCGCGAGAACAGGTGCAGCAAATCGGTGAGGAGCAGCTCCTGATGCTGCTGCTCGTGGTGCAGGCCGAGGGTGACGCGCTCGGCGAGCGCACCGTCCAGCGCGGGGCGGGCCAGCAGGCGCCGCATCGCGCCGTCGACGTGGGCGCGGTAGTCCATCACCGTGGCCAGGCCGGGCCGCGTCAACAGGCCGCGCTGCGCCCGGGCATGCCGCGGGCCGACGGCGTTGTAGTAGGAGTTGAAGAGGAAGCAGAAACGTTCGTCGAACACCCGGTAGCCCGTATCAGCTTGTGCAAGCACGAACTGCTCGAAGAACCAGGTGGTGTGCGCCAGGTGCCATTTGCCGGGGCTGGCGAATTCGGCGGACTGCGCGGTCAGGTCGGCATCGCTCAGGCCTTCCGTCAGTTGCACGCTGGCGCGGCGGACGGTTTCGAAAAAACTCGGCAGCGGTGTCGGCGTGGGCGGGCTGGGCATGGGCTGGGGTTCTGGGGCCGGCGCCGTGTCGCGGCCGCAAGCCCTCGCAGTGTGTTTGTCGAAAGAAGCGGGTTGTGCAAAGCCTGCGGCAAGCGTTTGCCACCGCGGCGGCAGGGTCCACGATGGGCAAACGTCGCTCCCGGTGCCAGCTTTCTTACAAAGCGCTACATCGCACCGGCGGGTTGCCTTGACGGACAATCCCGGCCGCACCGTTCCCGCGTCCCCGTCCATCGCCGATGGATGGCGCGATGGTTTCCCTCTCCTCCACCGCACCCGCGCATGCTCGAATTCATCCTGGAGCTCGTCGGCGAGTTCATCTTGCAGATCGCCGTCGAGGCGCTGGCCGAAATGGGATTGCATGCGATCGCCGACCCGATGCGCCGCCCCGTCAACCCTTGGCTGGCCGCCATCGGCTATGCGCTGTTCGGCGCGCTGCTCGGCGGTTTGAGCCTGCTGGCCTTCCCGGTGCACCTGATTCCCGAGCGTGGGCTGCGGCTGCTCAACCTCGTCGTCACGCCGGCCGCGGTGGGCCTGGCGATGGTGGCCCTGGGTAAGTGGCGCGCCCGGCGCGGCCAGCCGCAGGTGCGCCTGGACCGCTTCACCTTCGGCTTCCTGTTCGCGTTCTCGATGGGCGTGACGCGCTTCGTCTTCGCCGCGCCGGAATGAATCGGCGGATGACGATTCGGGCGCGCGGCGACCGTCATCCATGCATCCGATACGCAGCCATCGCGCAATGAAATGTGTTGTATTGTGTTTGGATGCGCAAAAGCACCACCGACCTGGAACAGTTCCTCGAATCCCTGGCCCATGAAGCCCAAGCCGGCGACCGCCTGCCACCGATCCGGGACCTGATGCGCCGCTTCGGCGCTTCGCAGATGGTGGTGCAGCGGGTCTTCCAGAACCTGAAGGACCGCGGCTTGATCGAATCGCAGGTCGGCCGCGGCACCTATTTCCAATCGGCCGGGGCCGCAGCCGCCCCGGGCAACGGCCCGGCGGCCGCGGGCGCGCGCGCCGGCGCCGCGACGACGGCGCGTTCCGTCCTCCTGCTGCGCCGCTCGATCAGCATCGCGCGCGGCCGCGTGCTGGTCGAGAAACTGCAGCAGCGCTTCGCGGCGGACGGCCACCGGGTACTCGAAGTCTCATACACCGACCCGGAACACGCGCGCACCATATTGAAAGGGCTGCCGCGGCTGGATGCCTGCGTCATCCAGTCCTCCTACAAGACGATCACCATCGAACTGCTGGCTTCCTTGAGGGAGCGCTGCGACGTGGTGGCGATCGACGGCGCGGCCCTCATCGGCGCGGACATCGAATCAGTCGGCACGGAATGGGGCGAGCCGCTGGCCGCCGCGATCGCGACGCTCTGGGAAAAGGGACACCGCCGGATCGCCTATGCCTCGACGTCGGCGCCCTACCTGGCGACGGAGCTGGGGCAGCGGCGCTTCCTGGGCCTGCGGCGCACGATGAAGGACGTCGAGCTGCAGGCCATCGTCGTGCCCCACCTGCCCGACGGCGACTATTCGGAAACCCTGGTCGACATGGTCAAGGCCAGCCTGGACGGCGCCGGCCGGCCGCCCTACACCGCGCTCGTGGCCTGGGGCATCGAAGACGGCGCCAAGTTCCGCGGCTTGATGTCGGGCATCGGGGTCGACATCCCGTCCCGGCTCAGCGTGGCGCTGCTGGGCCGCACCGATTTGATCAACGAGCACGCGGGGTTCTTCGACGCCTTCGGCAGCAGCGTCGCCGACCAGGTAGAGGGCCTTCACCAAGTGATCAACGCGCGCTGGGCCGACCCCGGCCGGCCCTACGGCGTGCGGCTGGTGCCGGTGTCGATCCGCGCCGGCGACTCCATCGCGGCGCCGGCGCGCGGCTGAGCGCCGCGTTTCAGCGCTCGCGCCAGCGCGAAAACGCCAGGGCACCCAACCCCCAGGGCCAGGCCGCCGGGTTCCGGCACAGCGCCCCGGAACCAGGGGATGCGCTCGGACTTCCTGATCCGAAGCCGGATTTCCAGTTCGTCCTCTCGAGCGACGCGCATGAAAGTCCTCCCCGGTCAACGCGACGAGCGGTTCGAACCCACGCGCGCCGCGGTCTCAGCCGCGAGCGGGGCTGACTCGCCCACATAGGCGCTGGCCTGCAGCGCCTCGACCAAATCCTGCGGCAGCTCGCCCCCGGCGAAATGCGGATGCTCGCGCAGCGACTGCAGGAAGGGCACGCCCTCCGACTGCGACCGCTGGGCCGCCTCGTACAGCAGGTGGTGGGCTTCATGCCGGCCCATCAGGCGGGTCAGGCGCATCATCACGGCCTCCGAGGCGATCAGGCCTTGGGTGAGGTCGAGGTTGCGGCGCATCGCCTGAGGGTAGACGACGAGGCCCTGCGCCAGCCGGGCCAGCGTCTCGGCGACCGACACCGCGAGGATCGCCAGCTCCGGCAGCAGCGTGTCGGTGACGTTGGTGGCCGACGAGTCGCCTTCGTCCATGCGCACCATGGCCTCCACCGCGGCCGGCACGCGCGCGCGCAACATGCGGGCCAGGCTGGCCAGCAGCAGCGCGGTGGACGGGTTGCGCTTTTGCGCCATCGTCGAGCTGCCCACCTTGCCG
>CBJNAE010000200.1:0-7683 GCA_966433995.1 uncultured Ideonella sp.
CCGGCCGGCCTGAACGGCTGGAAGATCACCACCATCGGCGACGACATCGCCTGGATCAAGCCTGGCAAGGACGGCCGCCTCTACGCGATCAACCCCGAAGCCGGTTATTTCGGCGTCGCCCCGGGCACCAACACGCTGACCAACTTCAACTGCATGGCCAGCCTGAAGCGCGACGTGATCTTCACCAACGTCGCCCTCACCGACGACGGCGACGTGTGGTGGGAAGGCATGACCGACACCCCGCCGGCCCACCTGATCGACTGGCAGGGCAAGGACTGGACCCCCGCCATCGCCAAGGAGACCGGCGCCAAGGCGGCCCACCCCAACGCCCGCTTCACCGTGGCCGCCACCAACAACCCGGCCCTGGACCCGGCCTGGGACGACCCCGCCGGCGTGCCGATCGACGCCTTCATCTTCGGCGGCCGCCGCTCCACCACCGTGCCGCTGGTGACCGAGGCCCGCGACTGGACCGAGGGCGTCTACATGGCCGCCACCATGGGCTCCGAGACCACCGCCGCCGCCGCCGGCCAGCAAGGCGTGGTGCGCCGCGACCCGTTCGCGATGCTGCCCTTCATGGGCTACCACATGAGCGACTACTTCCAGCACTGGCTCGACCTGGGCGCCAAGCTGCAGGCCCAAGGCGCCAAGCTGCCGAAGGTCTACTGCGTCAACTGGTTCCGCAAGGGCGCCGACGGCAAGTTCGTCTGGCCCGGCTACGGCGAGAACATGCGCGTGCTGAAGTGGATGCTCGAACGCGTCGACGGCACCGGCCAGGGCGTGGAGAACGTCTTCGGCGTGACGCCGCGCTACAGCGACATCACCTGGACCGGCCTGGACTTCACCGAAGCCCAGTACGAGCAGGTCACCCGCATGGACACCGCCGAGTGGAAGGCCGAGCTGGCCCTGCACACCGAGCTGTTCACCCAGCTGGCCCACCACCTGCCCAAGGCATTGACCGAGACGCAGGCCCGGTTCCAGGCACGCTTGGGGGGCTGAGCCCCGCGCGGCGGCGCATTGCCGTCGCCGCACAACAAACAAGGGCCCCTCGCGGGCCCTTGGTTTTTGGTGCTCCTATAAAGTGTTGCCATGATCCGCCTGGTGTATTCGGCCCCGCCGACGCGGCCCGCCCCGCAAGCCTTCGACGGCCTGGACATCTTCGAGCGGGGCTGGCTGTCGGCCAACAATGTCCTGCTGCACGGGCAGGATGGCGAGGGCGCCGTGCTGGTCGACACCGGGCACGGCCTGCACGCCGAGCAGACCGTCGCGCTGGTGGCAGCCGGCCTGCGCCCCGGCGAAACCCTGCGCTGCGTGGTCAACACCCATCTGCACTCCGACCATTGCGGCGGCAACGCCGCCCTGCAGCGGCGCTTCGAGGCGCCCACCTTCATCCCGCCCGGCGGTTTCGAGGCGGTGCGCCATTGGGATGAAGCGGCACTCAGCTACCGCCCGACCGGGCAGTTCTGCGAGCGGTTCGAAGCCCACGGCACATTGAACCCTGGCGAGCGGCTGGTGCAGGGCGGACGGGTCTGGGAGGTGCTGGCCGCCCCCGGCCACGACCCCGACGCGGTGATGCTCTTCGACCGAGGCCAGCGGGTGCTGGTCTCCGGCGACGCCCTCTGGGAAAACGGTTTCGGCGTGATCTTCCCCGAACTCGGCGGCGAGCGGGGTTTCGATGACGCGCAGGCCGTGCTGGAGACAATCGACGGCTTGCGGGCCCGGTGGGTCATCCCCGGCCACGGTGCGCCTTTCGAGGACGTGGCCGCCGCGCTGCGGCGCGCCCGGGCGAAACTGGCAGCTTTCCGGGCCGATCCGGCCAAGCATGCGCGCCATGCGGCCAAGGTTCTGCTCAAGTTCCACCTGCTGGAAGTGCAGCGCCAATCGGTGGCCGCCCTGCACCTCTGGGCGGGCGAGACACCGCTGATGCGCCATATCTGGGAAAGCCAGGGCCGCCCGGAAGCCAGCCTGCACCTTTGGTGCGACGGTCTGGTCCGCGATCTGGTGCGCAGCGCCGC
The DNA here is from genome assembly GCA_966433995.1 of uncultured Ideonella sp. GTDB lineage: Bacteria > Pseudomonadota > Gammaproteobacteria > Burkholderiales > Burkholderiaceae_C > JANPCX01. The sequence continues at coordinate 2,013 of CBJNAE010000200.1, forward strand.
CCTGGTTTGCCGGGACGGCCAGCTGAGCAACCCTTGACCGGGCTTCCTTCTTCTTCTTCTTCTTTCCCTCCCCTCTTCATCACATCTGTTGGCGCCGGTCGGGCACGCTGACGTGTGTGTCTTTGTGTTACCGGATTGAGCAATCGGCATTGACCTTGCATCAGAAAAGCAAGACCAACTCGCTCCGACGCAAAAACGCAGTACATGCAGGGCGGTTGGTTTCTTTTTATTACACAAGCGACGCTGCGCGGCGCTTTCTCCGGGCCCCGAGGGGTTGGCGCATCGGCAGGGATGCGGCGGAAGGTCCGGAATGGGTCACTGCGAAGATCAGAGAAGAAGGTTGAGGGACATGCGGACGAACGCCATCTGGATTCAATGCCTTTTCGTGGCCGTGGCGGCCACCGGTTGCGGCGGCGGTGATTCGGGAGGGGGCAAGGACGCGGCGCCGGCCACCGCGCCGGCCACCGCTCCCGCCGTCGCGGTGACGGTGACCGACACCACGGTCACCAATGAAATGTCGCCGGCACCGGCACCCGCCACGCCGGTGACCAACACCAACAAACCCCTGCCGCCCGGGTCGGTGCCGGTGACGCAAAGCCCCGCGCCGGCCCCGGCCAACCCGCCCGGAACGTCGTCCCCGTCCCCATCCCCGGCACCCGGCACGGCGACCGCGACGGCCCCGGCGCCCACGCCCGCTGCGCCCGCCGCGCCGGTGTCGCAGCGGGATGCGGTCCGCCTGGCGGAGCAAGCGACTTTCGGTCCCACCGAAGCGCTGCTGGCCGACATCAAGTCCAAGGGCGTCGAAGGCTGGCTGGCCGAGCAGATGTCCCTCAGCGGGTCGGCCTATACCAGCGGCGGCAGCGACGCCATCCACAAGGTCACGAGCAAGACCGAAGGCTTCTGCGACATGGCCGCCAACGCCGGCAGCAACTGCTGGCGCGACAACTATTCGTCGCAGCCGCTGCTGTGGAACTTCTACGCCAACGCGATGCAGCGGCCCGACCAACTGCGCCAGCGCGTGGCTTTCGCGCTGCAGCAGATCGTGGTGGTCAGCAACCTCGAAGTGGAAGGCACCTACGGGCTGCGCTACTACTACAACACGCTGCTGCAGAACGCCTTCGGCAACTACCGCCAAGTGCTGAAGAAAGTGGCGCTGTCGCCGGTCATGGGCGACTACCTGAACAACGCGAACAACAACAAGGCCGCGCCGAACGAGAACTTCTCGCGCGAGCTGCTGCAGCTGTTCAGCATCGGCATCTGCGAGCTCAACCTCGACGGCAGCCTGAAGGGCGGCAACTGCATGCCCACCTACGACAACGAGGCGGTGCGCGAATACGCCTTCGCGCTCACGGGCTGGACCTACCCCGCCGGCGGCGCGTCGCCCTGGGGCTGCTACCCCACCGGCGCGAACTGCCGTTATTACGGCGGCGACATGGTGCCGGTCGAGCGCTACCACGACACTGCCGCGCGCAAGCTGCTGTCCGGCCAGAGCCTGGCCGCCGGCCACACCACGCCCCAGGCCCTGGAGAAGGTGCTCGACAGCCTGATGCTGCACCCCAACATCGCGCCTTTCATCGGCAAGCAGCTGATCCAGCACCTGGTGTCCAGCAACCCGTCGCCCGCCTACGTGGCGCGCGTCTCCAACGCCTTCAACACCGGCCGGCACGGCGCCTTCGGCACCGGCCAGCCCGGCGACCTGGCGGCCACCGTCGCCGCGGTGCTGCTCGACGCGGAGGCCCGCGGCACCGCCACCACCGCGAATGCCGGCCGCCTGCGCGAACCGGTGCAGCTGTTCACCGGCGTGCTGCGCGCGCTGAACGGCCGCACCGACGGCGACGCGCTGGGCTACTGGTGGGGCGGCGACCTGAAGCAGATGGTCTTCCGGCCGCCTTCGGTCTTCAACTTCTACCCGCCGAACTACCCGGTGGCCGGCACCAGCCTGGTGGGGCCGCAGTTCGGCATCCACAGCGTCAATTCCGGGCTGCAGCGCCTGAATTTCCTGACCTACGCCATCGACTGGAACGGCTCCAACCCCGACGCCAACGTCCCGGGCGCCATCGGTACCAAGGTCGATCTCACCGCCTTCCTCGCCGACGCGCCCGACGCGGCCAAGCTGGTCGACCGCCTGTCGATGCTGGTGCTGGGCGAGCCGCTGCCGTCGGCTTCGCGCACCCAGGCCATCAACGCGGTGTCCTGGTGGACGTCGACCACCGACAAGACCAACTGGCAACTGAACCGGGTCAAGGCCGCCGCCTACCTGGTGCTCGCTTCCCCCCAATACCAAGTCCCGCGCTGATTCGATGAAGGCCGCCGCCATGTCCGACCCCACACAAGACCCGATCTCCGCCGCCCGTGACCGCCGCGCCTTCCTGAGATCCGCCTCGACCCTGGCGGGCGCGCTCGGCCTGGGCAGCGCGGGCAACCTGCTGCTCGCTTCCGGCGCCGCCGCGCAGGGCGACTACCGCGCCCTCGTCTGCATCTTCCTCTACGGCGGCAACGATGGCATGAACACCGTCGTCCCCGCCGACTCGGCGCGCCACGCGCAGTACAGCGCGGTGCGTGCCGGCCTGGCCATCCCGCGCGCCGAACTCGTGGCGATGGACGGCCAGCTCGGCCTGCACCCCGCGCTGTCGGCGCTGTCGTCCGCATGGGGCGCCGGGCAGCTCGCGCCGGTGCTCAACGTCGGCCCGCTGAACCAGCCGATGACCAAGGCCCAGTACCAGGCCTCGCCGTCCAATTCGCCGCTGCGGCCCGACGGCCTGTTCTCGCACGCCGACCAGCAGATCCTCTGGGAGACCGGCACCACCAATTCGCTCGAACGCACCGGCTGGGGCGGCCGCGCCTCGCAGCAGATCGGCACGACCAACCCGGTGATCTCGGTGGGCGGCACCGCCCGCTTCGGCACGACGGCCCTGACCTCGCCCCTGGTGCTGCCCGGCCCCGGCGCCACCTTCGGCGCCTACGGCCTGCAAGGCACCGACCTGAACTGGGCGCCCAACGCCGCGCGCAAGGCCGCGATCGACGCCATGTACAACGGCACGCAGGACACCGCGCTGGCCGAGGCCTACGCCAAGATCCACCGCGACGCCTTCTCCGCGTCGGTGCGTCTGGGCCCGCTCGTCAAGCGGCAGCCGTCCGACGCCGGCGGCTCGGCCGCGATCAACGCCGGGTTCGCCAGCCTCATCGCCAACGGCAAGGTCACCACCAACCTGGGCCAGCAGCTCTACCAGATCGCCAAGTTGATCGAGGGCCGGGCCACGGTCCAGGGCAACCGCCAGATCTTCTTCGCACAGATCGGCGGCTTCGACACCCATGGCGACCAGGTGATCACCGGCTCGCCTTCGCAAGGCGCGCATGCGCGGCGTCTGAAGGAACTGGGCGACGCGATGGCCGCCTTCAACGCCGCGATGAACCAGCTCGGCCTGGGCGGCTCGGTGACCACGTTCACGCAAAGCGATTTCGGCCGCACCTTCAGGCCCAACAGCAGCACCGGCACCGACCACGCCTGGGGCAGCAACCACCTGGTGATGGGCGGCGCGGTCAAGGGCGGCAAGAGCTACGGCGCCTACCCCGAGCTGGTGCTGGGCGGGGTGAACGACGTCAGCAATTCCGCCACGTCCGAGGGCCGGTGGATCCCCACCACCTCGGTGGACCAGTACGCCGCCACACTGTTGCGCTGGTGGGGCGTGGCCGACAGCCAGTTGAACGCGGTGCTGCCGAACCTCGCGAATTTCGGCGCGGCGCGCAACCTGGGTTTCGTCTGACGCGACGTCGGCGGAACGAAACCGGCGTTGAAGGACGACAAGGGGAGCGTTGGGAGAGCGTGAGAGAAGCATCGCGGCTGGGGACGCCGCTGCAAGGGAGGGAGATGATGAAGAGTCGACGTGCCCGTGGCACCGATCGACCGCCTCTTGCAGCGGTGGCCCCAGCCGCGTGACTTCATGGCCCGTGCAAGCAGCGTTGAACCCCGAGTCCATCGCATGGCTTCTTTCGTCACTCAGTCGCCGAAGCTCGGGCGGTTCGCAGAAAGGGCTTCGACAGGCCTGTCCTGAGCTTGTCGAAGGGCTCAGCCCGAACGGGGCGGGCATTGCGCCTCTTGATCCGTTCGCCCTGAGCTTGTCGAAGGGCCTATGTCACTTCAGCTGCCGAAGCTTGGGCGGTTCGCAGAAAGGGTTTCGACAGGCCTGTCCTGAGCTTGTCGAAGGGCTCAGCCCGAACGGGGGGCATGCGCCTCTGAGCCGTTCGCCCAGGGGCTATCGAAGGCCCAGTTCACGCCGCCGTGACGCGGCGCACCGCCTGCTCCCAGCCCGCCATCAATTCCGCCGCCCGGTCGCGCGGCAGCCGGGGTTCGAAGCGGCGCTCCACCTGCCACAGCGCGGCGAGTTCGTCCGTGCCCCGGAACACGCCGCAGCCCAGTCCGGCGAGCCAGGCGGCGCCGAGCGCGGTGGTTTCGGTCACGCGCGGTCTCAGCACCGGCACGCCGAGCACGTCGGCCTGGAACTGCATCAGCGTGTCGTTGCGGCTGGCGCCGCCGTCCACGCGCAATTCCGAGACGCGCGGCAGGCCGGCGGCCAGGGCGTCCTGGTCCATGGCCTGAAGCAGCGCGGCGTTCTGGAAGGCGATGGATTCGAGCGCCGCCCGGGCGATGTGGGCCTGGGTGCTGCCGCGCGTCAGGCCCAGGATGGCGCCGCGCGCGTCGGCCCGCCAATAGGGCGCGCCCAGCCCGGTGAAGGCCGGCACCACGATGACGCCGCCGCTGTCGGGCACGCTGTCGGCCAGGGCCTGCACGTCGCCGCTCGACTGGATGGCCTTCAGTCCGTCGCGCAGCCACTGCACCACCGCGCCGCCGATGAAGACGCTGCCCTCCAGCGCGAATTGGGTGCCGGTCGCGGCGGTGCCGGCGGCCGCGGTGCTGACCAGGCCGTGGCGCGACGGTGCCACCTGGCCGCCGGTGTTCATCAGCATGAAGCAGCCGGTGCCGTAGGTGTTCTTGGCCAGCCCGGGCGATACGCAGGCCTGGCCGAACAGCGCGCTCTGCTGGTCGCCCGCGATGCCGGCGATCGCCACCGGCGCGCCCAGCCAGTCGGCGCGGCTGCGGCCGAACAGGTGGGCCGACGGGTGCACCGCCGGCAGCACTTCGCGCGGGATGTCGAGCCATTCCAGCAGCTCATCGTCCCAGTCACCGGTGCGCAGGTTCAGCAGCATGGTGCGCGAGGCGTTGCTGATGTCGGTGGCGTGCACAGCGCCGGCGCCGCTTTCCTCCCGGGTCAGCCTCCACAGCAGCCAGCTGTCGACGGTGCCGAAGGCCAGCTCGCCGCGCCGCGCGGCGTCGCGGGCGCCGGGCAGGTGGTCGAGCAGCCACTTGAGCTTGGTGCCCGAGAAATACGGGTCGATGACCAGGCCGGTCTTGGCGCGGATGTCGTCCTGCAGGCCTCGCTGGCGCAGCGCGTCGCAAAGGTCTTCGGTGCGGCGGTCCTGCCAGACGATGGCGTGGTGCAGCGGCCGGCCGGTGCGGCGGTCCCACAGCAGGGTGGTCTCGCGCTGGTTGGTGATGCCCAGCGCCGCCAGCTGCGAGGCTTGCAGCCCGGCCTGCGCCAGCGCCTGGCGCGCGGTGGCCAGCTGGCTGGCCCAGATCTCCTCGGCGTCGTGCTCGACCCAGCCCGGCCGCGGG
>CBJNAE010000201.1:0-7675 GCA_966433995.1 uncultured Ideonella sp.
CGGTGAGCGGCGCAGGTCAGACGTTCCCGGCGTACTCGCCCTTCTCCATGGCCTGCGCCTCGAAGCCGTATTCGGCATCGAGCACCCGCCAGGCCTCTTCCGCCGTCTCGACGAAGGTGAAGAGGTTGACATCGTCGGGCGAGATCATGCCGGTGTCGATCAGCAGCTGGAAGTTGATCAGGCGCGTCCAGAACTCACGGCCGAACAGCAGCACCGGCCGCCGGCGGCACTTGCCGGTCTGGATCAGGGTCATGATCTCGAACAGCTCGTCCAGCGTGCCGAAGCCGCCGGGGAAGCACACCAGCGCGATGCTGCGCATCAGGAAGTGCATCTTGCGCAGCGCGAAATAGTGGAACTGGAAGCACAGCTCGGGCGTGATGTAGGGATTGGGCGCCTGCTCGTGCGGCAGCACGATGTTCAACCCGATGCTCTGGCCACCCACTTCGAAAGCGCCGCGGTTGCCGGCTTCCATGATGCCGGGGCCGCCGCCGGTGACCACGTAGACCGGTGTCGGCAGCCCCGCGGTGCGCTGCGTGACCATGCCGGCGAAGGCACGCGCCTCTTCGTAGAAGCGCGACATCATCAGGCGCGTCTCGGCGCGCGCGACCGCCGCCGGATCGCCCGACTGCTGCGCGGCGGCCAAGGCCGCGCCGGCGTCGTCGGCGCAAGGGATGCGGGCGCTGCCGAACAGCACGATGGTCGACTCGATGCCGCGCTCGGCCTGCACCATCTCGGGCTTGAGCAGCTCCAGCTGCATGCGCACCGGGCGCAGCTCGGGCTTGAGCAGGAAGGCCTCGTCGGTGAAGGCCAGCCGGTAGGCGCTCTCGGGGCCGTCGTAGCGCGAGGGCGGCGTCACCGCCGCGGCTTCCTGCTGGGCGGTGGGGAAATTGCGCGCGGTGAGCTTGGCCTGCTGGGGCGCGACGTCGTTCACGGGCTGTTGTTCTTCCATGGTGCGGTTCTTTGCTTGTCTGTGTGCATGGGGAGCGGAGCTTACCCCCCTTTCGCACCGGGCCGGTGCCGGCCGGCCTCCTGCGGTCAAGGCCCGCAGCCGTCGCCGCAGACGGGGCACCGCGGTTGCCGGGCCACGCGCAGGTCGCTCCACGACATCGTCCGCGCATCCAGCATCAAGAGCCGGTCGCGCAGCGAGCCGCCACCGTCCATGCCGGCAAGCCGCTTGACCGCCTCGGCCGCCTGCAGGCTGCCCATCACGCCGACGAGCGGCGCCAGCACGCCCAGGGTGGCGCAGGCCACCTCGGGCGGCGGGCTGTCCGGCGGGAAGACGCAGGCGTAGCAGGCGCTGGCCCCGGCGCCAGCGCCGGTGGCCGGTTCATAGGCGCCCAGCTGGCCATCCATCGCCTGGGCCGAAGCCCACACCAGCGGCTTGCCCTGCCGCACGCATTCGGCGTTGACCGCCTGGCGCGTGGCGAAGTTGTCGCTGCAGTCGAGCACCACGTCGGCCTGGGCCACCCATGCCGGCAGGTTGCGCGCGTCGGCGCGCTCGCGCAGCGCGGCGACCTCCACGTCGGGGTTGAGCTCGCGCATCGCCTGGGCGGCGGAGTCGACCTTGTGCAGCCCCAGGCGCGTCGTGGCGTGGGCGATCTGGCGCTGCAGGTTGGCCAGCTCGACCACGTCGTCGTCGACCAGGGTGATGCGCGCCACGCCGGCGCTGGCGAGGTAGAGCGCCACCGGCGAGCCCAGGCCACCGGCGCCCACCACCAGCGCGTGGCCGCGCAACAGCCGCTCCTGGCCCTCCACGCCGAAGCCCTGCAGCATGAGGTGGCGCGCGTAACGCAGCAGTTGGTCGTCCGTCATACGTCGCGGAAGGAAAAACGCCCATGGCGGGCATGGGCGCGGCGTGGGAGAGGAAGACCGCGCTGGCGCGGCCGGCCAATCATTTTTGTTTATTTGTTGACGTCGAGCTCCGCCTTGCGCTCCACCATGGTCTTGCTGGCGGTCACCGGCTTGCCCTTGAGCTGGTTGAGCGCCTGCGCCAGCTGGAAGTCTTCCGGCGAGCCGAATTCGGCGGGCGGCTTGATTGCCGCGCCATTGTTGCGCTTGGACTCTTCTTCGAGCTTCTTGCGCGCTTCTTCGCGCGCCTTCTCGCGGGCGGCGTCCTTCTGTTCGGCGCCCTGCCCGCTTTGCAGGTGCTTCTCCAGGTCGGCCTCGCGCATGCGCAGGGCGGCGTAGAGGTTGCCTTCCGCGGTCTCGTCGAGCATCACGTCGGGCAGGATGCCCTTGGCCTGGATCGACTTGCCGCTGGGCGTGTAGTAGCGGGCGGTGGTGATCTTCAGGGCGGTGTCGGGCGACAGCTGGCGCACGGTCTGCACCGAGCCCTTGCCGAAGCTCTGCGCACCCATGATGGTGGCGCGCTTGTGGTCCTGCAGCGCGCCGGCCACGATCTCGCTGGCGGAGGCCGAGCCTTCGTTGATCAGCACCACCAGCGGCACCGACTTGACGGCCGCCGGCAGGCGCTTGAGGGCGTCGCCCTGGCCGCGGCGCTGGTAGAACTCCGGCGAGGCCTTGAATACCGCCTTGGAGTCGGGCACCTGGCCATTGGTCGAGACCACCACCACGTCGCTGGGCAGGAAGGCGGCCGAGATCGCGACCGAGGCCTCCAGCAGGCCGCCCGGGTCGTTGCGCAGGTCGAGCACCAGGCCCTTGAGCTGGGGCTCCTGCTTGTAGATCTCTTCCAGCTTGCGCGCGAAGTCTTCCACCGTGCGGTCCTGGAACTGGCTCACGCGCAGCCAGGCGTAGCCGGGCTCGACGACCTTGGAGCGCACGCTCTGCACGCGGATCTCCTCGCGCGTGATGGTGACGGGGAAGGTGCGGCTGTCGGCCTTGCGGAAGATGGTCAGCAGCACCTTGGTGTTGGGCTCGCCGCGCATGCGCTTGACGGCCTGGTCCATCGTCAGGCCCTTGACGAAGGTGTCGTCGATCTTGGTGATCAGGTCGCCCGACTTGATGCCGGCACGGAAGGCCGGCGAGCCTTCGATCGGGGAGACGACCTTGACCAGCCCGTCTTCCATGCCGATCTCGATGCCCACGCCCACGAAGCGGCCGGTGGTGCCTTCGCGGAATTCCTTGAAGCTCTTCTTGTCGAAATACTGGCTGTGGGGGTCCAGGCCCGCCACCATGCCGCCGATGGCGTCGGAAATGAGCTTCTTCTCGTCGACCGGCTCGACGTAATCGCTCTTGACCATGCCGAAGACGGCGGCGAGCTGCTGCAGCTCTTCGATGGGGAGGTCAGCCATGACGCCGCGCGCCGTGGCGTTCAGCTGCATGGTGGTCAAAGCCCCCGCCACCGCGCCGAGCGCGATCCAACCCGAAACCTTCAGTTTTGCACCCATACAACCTCTAGCCTTTGCGATCTGGAAATGACCTGGAATGTGACGAGCGCGTCCAGGGGCGCACCGATTTTTCAGTATATGCCCCGATTATTCAGCGAAGGCCCGGGCTTTGAGCGCCGGATCAGGCAAGAAGTTCACCCGATATTCGTGCGTTAAGCGCCTGTTCCGCCGCCGTTCTCGCGGGGGAATGTCACGACATGGTCGACCTCGGCGCGGATGCCGATCCACTCGCCCACCTGGTGGTCGTGGTGGGAAGGGACATGGGCCTGGACCCGCTCCCCCGTGGCCAGGCGCAGGGTGTAGAGGAATTCGGACCCGCGGAAGGCCTTGCGCTCGATGCAGGCCTGCACCGGCGAAGCGTCGTCGTGCACGATGTCGTCGGCGCGCAGCAGCACGTCGCACAAGCCGCCTTCGTAGCTGGCGGCCAGCAGGCATTCCGCCGCGTCTTCCAGCTCGCCCAGGGCCGTCTTCACGACGGTGCGGGTCTCGGCGGGGCCTGGGCGGGCCACGATCTGGCCGGGGGCGAACACGCCGTGGCCGATGAAACCGGCCACGAAGCGCGAGACGGGCCGGTGGTAGAGGGTGTAGGCGTCGTCCCATTGCTCGAGGCGCCCCTGGTGCATGACGCCGATCACGTCGCCCAGGGCGAAGGCTTCGAGCTGGTCGTGGGTGACGAAAAGCGCGGTGGTGCGGGCCGCCTTCAGGATGCCGCGCAGTTCCTGAGCCAGGCGCTCGCGCAGGTCGACGTCCAGGCTGGAGAAGGGTTCGTCAAGCAGCAGCAGGCGAGGCTGGGGCGCCAGCGCCCGGGCCAGGGCCACGCGCTGCTGCTGGCCGCCGGACAGCTGGTGCGGCGCCCGCGAGGCCGCATGGGCCAGGCCGACGAGGTCGAGCACCTCCTGCATGCGCGCCTTGCGCGCGGCGCGGTCGAGGTGGCGGATGCCGAAGGCGATGTTGTCGGCCACGCTCAGGTGGGGGAAGAGCGCGTAGTCCTGGAAAACCATGCCGATGTGGCGGTCCTCCGGCGGGACGTGGACGGCCGGCACGCCCGGCGCCGCCGCCCGGCACAGCAGGCGGCCGTCCATGTGGATCGCGCCGCCGTGCAGCGGCTGCAGCCCCGCCACAGCCCGCAGCAGCGAGGTCTTGCCGCAGCCCGAGGGCCCGATCAGCACGCCGATCTGGCCGGCCGACAGCCCCAGGCCGACCGCTTCGACCGCCGCTTTGCCGGCGTTCGACGTACCGGGATAACGCAGCGTAACGCGGTCCAAATGCAGAAACATCCAGCAATGATAGTGGTTTAGGCGAAAATGCGGATCGTTCGCATTCTCATGCGGAAGGCCATGCGGATCTTGCAGGCCTGGCCCGCACCTCCCCCGCCCCGTCCCCCCCCCAGCACCCTCTCCCGCGCCCCCCCCCTGCCCCGTCTGACCACCCCTCTCTGCGGCCTGCTCGCCCTTCCCGTGCTGGGCGTGCTTGGCTCCTGGCTCGCCCTGGACGCCGGCAGCCTGGCGACGCTGCAGCACCAGGCTTCCACGGTGCTGCCGGGCTACGCGCGCAACTCGCTTTTGCTGAGCGTGGCGGTCGCGGTGGGCGTGGCCGTGCTCGGCGCCGGCGCGGCGGCGCTGGTCTGCCTCTTCGAATTCCCCGGGCGGCGGCTGTTCGAATGGGCGCTGCTGCTGCCGCTGGCGATGCCCGCCTATGTGCTGGCCTACGCCGCCACCGACTTCCTGCAGTACAGCGGCCCGCTGCAAGTCGGGCTGCGCGAACTCACCGGCGCCCGCGGCGCCCTCTGGCCCGATGTGCGCAGCCTGTGGGGCGCGGCGGTGATGTTCATCCTTTGCCTCTACCCCTACGTCTACCTGTTGACGCGCGCCGCCTTGAGCGAACGCGGCGTCGCGCTGATGGAAGCGGCGCGCCTGCTGGGCGCCGGCACCTGGCGCCGCGTGCGGGAGGTCGCCCTGCCGCTGGCCCGGCCCGCCATCATGGCGGGCGTGGCGCTGGCGCTGATGGAGACGCTGGCCGACTACGGCGTGGGCTCCTATTTCGGCCTGCAGACCTTCACCACCGGCATCTACAAGGCCTGGCTGGTGATGAATGACGGCGACGCCGCGGCGCAGCTGGCGTCGGTGCTGTTGGTCGTGGTGTCCCTGCTGCTCTGGCTGGAGCACCGCGCCCAGCGCCGCATGCGCTTCGCCAACCAGCGCGGCCAGGCTGCGGCAGGCCAAGGCAGCAGCGTCGACGCCCGGCCGCTGGTGCTGCGCGGCGGCGGCGCCGCCTTCGCGGTCTGCCTTTGCGCGCTGCCGGTGCTGCTCGGTTTCGTGCTGCCGGTGCTGGTGCTGCTGCGCCTGCTGCTGCAGGAAGCCCGGGACTCGGAATTCGGCCTGCCCCTGGCCCGGTTCTCTCAATGGGCCTGGACCAGCTTCTCGCTTGCCGGCGCCGCGGCGCTGATGGCCGTGGCGCTGGCGCTGTGCCTGTCGTTCGCGATGCGCACCCAGGGGACGGCGCAACGCGCCTGGTCGCCCGGCTGGCCGTTGCGCGCCTCGGCCCGCGTGGTCGGCCTGGGCTATGCGATCCCGGGCGCGGTGGTCGCCGTGGGCATCCTCTGGCCGGTCGGGTGGCTGCAGGCGCAATGGCCGGGGCTGGGCGCCTCGACCCTGGTCACCGGCACGCTGTTCGGCGTGATGTACGCCTACCTGGTGCGGTTCGCCTCTGTGGCGCAGCAGTCGGTCGACGCCGGCTACGCCCGGCTCAGCCCGTCGCTCGACGAGAGCGCGCGCATGCTCGGCAGCTCCAGGGGCCGCATTTTCTGGTCGGTGCACGCGCCCCTGCTCCGGCGCGCCGGACTTTCGGCCCTGCTGCTGGTTTTCGTCGACGTGATGAAGGAACTGCCGGCGACGCTGGTGCTGCGCCCCTTCAATAGCGACACCCTGGCGGTGATGGCCTACCAGTTGGCCCGCGACGAACGCCTGGCCGAAGCCGCGCTGCCGTCGCTGGCCATCGTCGCGGTGGGGCTGCTGCCCGTGATCCTGCTGTCGCGCTCGCTGCGCGCGTCGTGAACGGGGCCGGCGGCCGCCCGAGGTCGCCGGCCCGCGTCTTCAGCGCACGCAGACCCCAGTGGTCGCGGCGGTGCCGGTCAACGTCGCGTTGTTGGCCACGGTGCTGTTCGGCGCCACCACGCGCACGGCAGTGCTGCTGGGGTGCGGCGTCGGGAAGCAGGCGGTGTTGTTGCGCACCACGGCATTTCCGTCTGGTACGTCACCTCCTTGGTACTCGTTGTGGCCGACGTTGATGCCGGTCTGGAAGGTGGCGTGCTGGTTGATCACCACATTGCCTTCGATCACGATGCCCGGCGCCGACTGCACCGCCATGCCGGTATTGCCCGCGTTGATCAGCTTGTTGTTGCGCACCACGAAGTTGCGGAACCACTCGGCGCTGGTGTAGCCCTGGGTGATCGACATCTGCCAGCAACCCTCGGCGGCGGCATCCTGTTCGATGCGGTTGCCTTCGATCAGCACCCCGTCCATCTGGCCGTGGAAGGTCATGTTGCCGCCCTGGCACACGCCGTTGACCACCGAATTCCGGATGTAGCGGTTGTTGCGCAGCGTGATGTTGGTACCGCTCAAGCCGTCAGAACCCGAAAGGTAGGTGCCGTGGTTGAAACCGCTGCCGCTGAAGTTGTTGGCCTCGATGCGGTTGTTCTCGATCAGGGTGTCGGAGAAACTACCCAGGATGCCCATGCTGCCGTTGCGCACTATGGCGCTGTTGCGGATCTGAACGTTCCTCACGCCGTGCGGCGCGCGGGCTTGCGAGTGGATCGCGATCTCGAAGCCGGTGATCTCGACGTTGTCGATCACCACGTCGCGCACGTTGCCGTTCAACCAGAAGCCCCAGGCCGAGTTGCCGGACCCGTTCAGGCGCAGGTTGCGGAACACGTAGCCGCCGTCGTTGGAAGTGTTGTTGTAGCGGCCGCCGAGCTCGAACGGCGCGATGGCGTTGTTGCTCGTGGTCAGCAGCGGCGCCGCGCCGGTGCCGTAGGCGTCGAACCTGAGCGGCGCGGCCGCGGTGGTGTTCATGTTTTCGAGCGTCATGATGCCCACCGACCACGCGCCGCCGCGGTTGAACAGCAGCGAAGTGCCCGCCGGCAACGCGTTGAGGTTGATGCCGGTCAGGTCGCGCTTGGGCGCGGCCTGGGTGCCGGGGTTGGCGTTGTTGCCCGGCAGGCAGCCCGTGGCGGCGCCCGCCTGGCAATCGGAGAAGTAGTAGGTCATGCCGGACGGCGCGGGCGCGGGCGCGGGTGCGGGTGCGGGTGCGGGGGATTCGGGTCCGGGGTC
>CBJNAE010000202.1:0-7667 GCA_966433995.1 uncultured Ideonella sp.
GTGCCCGATTCGCTGTCGGAGTACCAGTTCGCCGGCCTGCTGCGCGGCGGCCGCACCGAAGTGGTGGACACCGCTGTGGGCGACTCGGGCGTCATGCTGCAAGTGCCGGCCAGCGCGGAGATCGTCCTGGAAGGCCACATCCCCGTCGCGGCAGCCGGCTACACCGGCGCCAGCGAACACGGCGTGGCGCTCAAGGAAATCAACGGCCACCTGCACGCGCTGGAAGGCCCTTTCGGCGACCACACCGGCTATTACAACGAGCAGGACTGGTTCCCGGTGTTCGAGGTCCAACGGCAGACGCAGCGGCGGAACCCGATCTACCACTCCACCTACACCGGCAAACCGCCCGACGAGCCGGCCGTCCTGGGCGTGGCGCTGAATGAAGTGTTCGTGCCCATCCTGCAGAAGCAGTTTCCGGAGATCACCGACTTCTACCTGCCGCCCGAAGGCTGCAGCTACCGGATGGCGATCATCAGCATCAAGAAGCGCTACCCGGGGCACGCCAAGCGGTTGATGTTCGGGTTGTGGAGCTTCCTGCGCCAGTTCATGTACACCAAGTTCATCGTGGTGACCGACGACGACGTCGACATCCGGAACTGGCAAGAAGTGGTCTGGGCCATCACCACCCGGATGGATCCCGTGCGCGACACCACGCTCGTCGAAAACACGCCAATCGACTACCTCGATTTCGCTTCGCCCGTCAGCGGCCTGGGCGGCAAGATGGGGTTGGACGCAACGAACAAATGGCCGGGCGAAACCAGCCGTGAGTGGGGCCGCACCATCCAGATGGAAGCGGCTGTGGAAGCCCGGGTGGCGAAGATGTTCAGCGACATCGAGAAGGCATCGGCCGCCACGGGTGGAAGCCCGGGCCAAGGCACAAGCTAACGAATCGGCCCAGCGGATAAAAAATTGCGCTTGCAGCCAGAACCGGGTTGGAATAACCTGCGTTGGCCTACACGTAGGCCTACCCGGGGCGCAGTCACTGCGCGCCAGGGGCCCTGGACAAACTACCTCCGGAGCCCCAATAGGTGGCGTCAGCCACCCGCCCCTCTGATCGAAAGGTCAGAGGGGTTTGTCGTTTCTGGGCAGTGGGATTCTCAAATCAGGGGCTGCCGCCCCGCCTTGCGCGGCCTCCACCCGAAAGCCGCCCGGATCGGCCGCGTTCGGCGTTCAGTTCAGGCGCGCGGGGAAATGGTTTCCAGCGATACCGTGTTGCGCAGCATCGCAATGAAACGCTCGCGCTCCAGGGGCTTGGATTGGAACAACACGTCGTCGGGCAGGTCACCGAGGCTGAGCAGCTCTTCGCGCGAATGGTTCGAAACTGCCCAGATGGTTTTCGGCCGCACCGCGCAGTCATGGGCCAAGTGGCGCAGCATCTCGAAACCGTTCATGTTGGGCATCATGATGTCGGTGATGAGCACATCGGGCGATTGGCTGCCGATCGACACCAGGGCTTCGAAACCGCTGTTTACCAGCGTGACCTTCGCCGTGGGCAGGGCGGAAAGCACCAGATGTTGCAGGATTTCACGGTCGTCTTCGTTGTCGTCCACGATCAATACCGTGGTGGGCTGCGTGCCACCGGCTACGGCGTCGCCAGAGGCGACGCCGAGTTGCTTGCCACCCCGGCCCACCGTCAATTCGTGACGTAATAGACGTTCGGCACTTTCAGCGTCGATGCGGCGGTGCCCGCCAAGCGTCTTCCAGGCTTTGAGGTGCCCAGCGTCGACCCATCGTTGAACGGTTTGAATGGAGACTCCCAAACGGCGCGCGATTTCTACCGTGGAGTACGAACGGGGGGCAGGGGGAATGGCGGATATAGACACCGTGGCAACCTTAGACACAAAACCTCTTGTAAATAGAACACTGGCACAGTAGTGACTGCTCACGCAGTTTTGCACCAGCTCTCGAGAAACGGATTTCTATGAATCCTGTTTCAAGCCCGACGACTTTTTTATGAGCCACATTCTCCAACAATTTTTCGGCTACCGGTCAAACATCGCCAGGCGGGTGTGGGGGCCACCCCCCGGGGCCAAGACGGTCGAGTTCAGCGAGCATCGATTGCAATGAGACGGGTTTAGTCAGGTAGCCGTCGAAGCCGGCCGCGGCCGCCTCGTCGATCTGCCGCGGCATGGCGTTGGCGGAAACCGCTACGCAGCGGACGCGTTTCAAATTGTCAATGCTGCGGATGCGCTGGATGACTTCCAGCCCATGCAAGTCGGGCAACATCATGTCGATGAGGATGAGGTCGGGCACGAGGCGCCGCGCCTGTTCGATGCCGCTTTCGCCGTCCACCGCAAGTTCAAGTTCCACGCCGGGCCTCAGCGAGACATAGCCCTCGATCAAGGCGCGGTTCACGGCGTTGTCTTCTATATAGAGGACGCGTCCGAGGCTCGGCTCGGCGCGGATCGCGCCGTCCGACGGAGCCGATGCCTTGGCCTCAGGCAGCGCCCCCGCACCGGAGGGGTTGAGCCGGATGCAGAATTCGGTCCCCTGCCGGGTCTGGCTGCTGACGACGATTTCGCCACCCATCAACTCCACGAGGTGCCGGGTGATGACCAGGCCGATGCCGGCGCCCTCGACCGAGGACTGTTCCTGGCCCAGGCGGTTGAAAAGTTGGAAAAGGTGCATGAGTTGCTGGTCGTTCATGCCCAGCCCGGTGTCACGCACTTTCAACACGACGCTGCGCGCGTCGCGGTCGAGGTGGACCGTGACCTTGCCGCGGGGCCGGTTGTATTTGACGGCGTTGGTGAGCAGGTTGAGCACCACCTGGCGCAGACGCTGGCTGTCACCCTGCACCCACAGGGCCTCCACGCCGGGCGGGCTCAGCAGTTCGAGATCGACCTGGCGCACCGCGGCCTGGCCGCCGATCACGCGCAAGGCCTCGCGCACTTCCGCCAACAGGTCGACGGCGGTCAACTGCAGCCGCAGCGTGCCGGTCTCGATGCGGGACACGTCCAGCAGGTCGTTGATGAGTTCCAGCAAATGCACGCCCGCACCGCGGATGCGTTCCACTCGCTTGCGCTGAGTGGTGTTGAGCACCAGTTCTTCATCCGCCTCTAGGATCTCCGAAAAACCGAGGATGGCGTTGAGCGGCGTGCGCAATTCATGGCTCATGCGCGCCAGGAACTCGCTCTTGGCGCGGTTGGCCTGCTCGGCCAGGGCCTGGGCCTGGCGGGCACGCTGCGCCTGGCGTTGCTCGGTGACGTCGTGCACCACCAGGGTGGTCGAGACGGGCGCACCGGACGCGTCGCTCTGCAGCGTGTGCTGGCCCAGCAGGTGGCGCACGCTGCCGTCGGGCCGCACGACCCTGAATTCCATGACCCCGGACGGTCCACCGGCCAACAGCCTGCGCAATTCGGCCTGGGCGGCGCGGCGGTCTTCGGGGTGGAAGGCCGACTGCCATTCCTGGCGCGGGCGGCCTTGCGGCCTGTAGGGGCGGCCGAGGATGGCGCACAGGTTCTCGTTCCAATACGCCAGGTCGGAAGCCAGGTCGAGCCTCGCCACGCCCAGGCCGGCGACGGACAGGGCCATCTCCAGGCTGGACGAGACGTCCTGCAATTGCCGCACGGCGGACAAGCGCTCCGCTTCGGCCTGTTTGCGGGCGCCGATGTCGATCAGGGCGCCCCAGACGCCCACCACGGTGCCGCGCTCGTCCCGACGCGCCTCGCCGATCGTGCGCACCCAGCGCAATTCGTCCGAAGGGGTGACGATCTGCAACTCCAGGTCCCAGGGCTCGCCGTGGCTGCAACAACGGTCGAACGCCGCCGCGGCCTGGGCGCGGAACGGCGGCGACACAAAATCGAGCCCACTGCCCATCAAGGGGGCGAACCCGGCCGGCACACCGTAGATGGCCGCCACTTCGGGCGACCAGCGCGCCGCCAGGCTGGGCAGGTCGATCGACCAGCCCCCCACGCGGGCGATCCGCCCCGCATTGCTGAGCAGTCCGTCGAAAGCCTGCGGCAACGGCTCCTGGTCCGTGGCAGGGGACGAGCGCCAGGCACTCATCGAACCGCTCACACGCTGCACGCGCCCGGTATCGTCGAGTTCGGCCAGGCCGTTCCAATGCACACCCCAAGGCATCGCGTTGCCGTCGGCCCGGTCTTGGGCAAGCCGCAGTTGCAAAAACCACTCTGGTTGGCGGTCGTCGCGCAAAACGCGCATCAGCGCCGCGCGGTCTTCCTCGTGAACGCGCGTCAACAGGTCGCGCAACGGCAGCCGCACAGGCTGGTCCGCCTTCAGGCCGAGCAGCGCCGCACTGGTGGTCGACAGCAGCACAGTGTCGCTACGGCTGTCAAAAAGCCAAACTCCGCCAGACGGCAGATTCTTGGGTGGCGGTGAATGTGGGGGAATGTGGGGCGCCAAAGCGTCGTCGTGCGAAACAGCAGAGCAATTCAATGAAAATCCGGACCAGGTTGCTTTGGATGAATGTCGGTCAAAGCGCGCGGAAGCTTAACCGCAAACAGGCACGATATGTCGAAACAACCAAAACAATAATAATGCCACGAGCCTCTACTGCTTGAAGCGCATGTTGTCGCCAACACCATGCAACGGCCGAGTTCGGACGTCATCTATGCGGGCAGCGTAAGCACCTACAAACGCCCAGGCCAGCGCCTTTCCTTGTTTTTTGTTTCAGGAGGATTCATGCCCGGTTTGTTGCCCCATCTCGATCCCGACGGCTTGCTGGAGTATTCGGTGGTCTACACCGACCGCGCGTTGAACCACATGTCCCAGCGCTTCCAGAGCGTGATGCGGGAGCTTTCCGACATCCTCAAAACCACTTACGAGGCGAAATCGATCGCCCTCGTGCCGGGTAGCGGCAGCTTCGGCATGGAGGCGGTGGCGCGCCAGTTCGCCACCGGCCAGAAATGCCTGGTCATCCGCAACGGCTGGTTCAGCTACCGGTGGTCGCAGATCCTGGAGATGGGGGGGATCGCATCGGGCATCCAAGTCCTGAAGGCGCGCAAGGTGTCCGGCGCTCCCCAGGCGCCGTTCGCGCCGGCACCGGTCGACGAAGTGGTGGCCGCCATCCACGCCGAAGCGCCGGCGGTGGTCTTCGCCCCGCATGTCGAGACGGCGTCCGGCATGGTGCTGCCGCCGGACTACCTGAAGGCGGTGGCCGAAGCGGTGCACGCGGCGGGCGGTTTGTTCGTGCTGGATTGCATCGCCTCGGGCGCCCTGTGGGTCGACATGGCCAACACCGGCGTGGACATTCTCATCAGCGCGCCGCAGAAAGGCTGGAGCGGCTCGCCCTGCTGCGCCTTCGTGATGCTTGGGGCGGCCGCCCGCGAGCGAATCGAAACCACCACCAGCACCAGCTTCGCCTGCGACCTGCGCAAATGGCTGCAAGTCATGGAAGCCTACGAGGGCGGCGGCCACGCCTACCACGCGACTTTGCCCACCGACGCCATCGCGCGCACGCTGGAGGCGATGCGGGAAACGCGGCGGCATGGCCTGCAGTCGATGCGCCAGGCGCAGGAAAACCTGGGCACCCGGGTGCGCGCGCTGCTGGAGGGGCATGGTTTCCCGAGCGTGGCCGCGCCCGGCTTCCAGGCGCCTGGCG
The DNA here is from genome assembly GCA_966433995.1 of uncultured Ideonella sp. Classification (GTDB taxonomy): domain Bacteria; phylum Pseudomonadota; class Gammaproteobacteria; order Burkholderiales; family Burkholderiaceae_C; genus JANPCX01. The sequence continues at coordinate 5,561 of CBJNAE010000202.1, forward strand.
TCGTGGTGAGCTACACCGACGACCCGGAGATCCAGTCGTCCAGGAAGTTCGCCGCCCTGGGCCTGCAGACGGCGGCGGGCGTGCCTTTGCAATGCGACGAGCCCGCCGACTACCGCAGTTTCCGCATCGGCCTGTTCGGCCTGGACAAGCTGCTGGACGTGGACGGCACCGTGTCGCGCCTGGAACGGGCGCTGCAAGGCTTGGCGCGTTGACCGCCCCAGCCCGCGGCGCGGCGGGAACAACCCTTACCATCCCCCGCCATGCTCCTCGCTGACGCCGCCGGACTCACCCTTTCCTTCCTGGCCCGCCTGATCACCGGCGCCCAGGGCCACTGGTACGGCTGCCCGCCCAAGGCGGAGCAGCGCATCTACTTCGCCAACCACCAGAGCCACTTCGACTGGGTGCTGATCTGGGCCGCGCTGCCGCGCGACCTGCGCGCGGCCACTCGGCCGATCGCGGCGCGCGACTACTGGACGTCGTCCAGGCTCAAGCACTGGATCACCCGGGAGGTGTTCAACGCGGTGTACGTCAGCCGCCAACGCCAGGCGGACGAAGACCCGCTGGAGCCGCTGATGGAAGCGCTGCGCAACGGCGATTCGCTGGTGATCTTCCCCGAGGGCACGCGCGGCAACAAACCCGAGCCGGCGGCGTTCAAGGCGGGGCTCTACCACTTGGCCGAGGCTTTTCCCGAGGTGCAGCTGATCCCGGCCTGGATCGACAACGTGCAGCGCGTCATGCCCAAGGGCGAGGTCGTGCCGGTGCCGCTGCTGTGCTCGGTGACCTTCGGCTCGCCGGTGCAGCTGCAAGCCGGCGAAGACAAGCGGGCCTTCCTCGCTCGGGCGCGCGACGCGGTGGTGGCGCTGAGGGAGGTGGCCTGATGGGCATGCTGCGCAACCTCACCGTCTCGCAGCAGGTGGCCCTGCTGTTCTTCACCATGCTGGCGGTGCTGATGGCGGCCACCGGCCTGCTCGCCTGGCGCCGTCTGAAAGACAGCCACGACCCCGCCCCTGACCGGCACGAGTTCCACGAGCAGGCCCGGCGGGACCTGCGCGCCGTGTGGGTCGGCGCCGCGCTGTTCTGGGTCTCCTGGGCGCTGGGCGGCGCGGTGGCCACGGTGCTGTTCGGCATCGTCTCTTTCCTGGCCTTCCGCGAGTTCATCACCCTCACCCACACCCGCCGCGCCGACCACCGCAGCCTGCTGCTGGCCTTCTTCGCCGTGCTGCCGCTGCAGTTCGTGCTGGTGGCGAACAAGAACTTTGACCTGTTCACGGTACTGATCCCGGTCTATGTGTTCCTGGCCATCCCGGTGGTCAGCGCCTTCGGCAACGACCCACAGCGCTTCCTGGAGCGCACGGCCAAGATCCAGTGGGGGATCATGGTCTGCATCTACGGCATGAGCCACGCGCCGGCGCTGCTGCTGCTGAACCTGCCGAACTACGGCGAACGCGGCGCCTTCCTGGTGTTCTACCTGGTGGTCGTGGTCGCCGCCGCGCAGATCGTCCAGGAAGCGGCGACGCGGCGGATGCGCGCGCTGCCTGTGGCGCGCGCCATCAGCCGCACCTTCTCATGGCGCGCCTGGTGGGCCGGCGCGCTGGCCGCGGCCATCGTCGGCGCGGCCCTGTACTGGGCCACGCCGTTCAAGCCCATCCCGGCGCTGCTGATGGGCTTCATCGCGGGCGGCTGCGGCATGCTCGGCGAGTTCGTGATGAAGGCGCTCAAGCGCGACGCCGGCGTGCGCAGCTGGAGCGGCAAGGCCTCGGTCACCGGCGCGGTCGGCCTGCTCGACCGGGTGGCGCCGCTGTGCTTCGCGGCGCCGGTGTTCTTCCACGCGGTGCGGTGGTATTTCCGTGTCTGAGGCCGTGAGCGCGGCCGCGCCCGCCGCATGAGCATCCAGCGCATCCTCGGCATCGACCCCGGCCTGGTCTGCACCGGCTTCGGCGTGATCGAGGCCGACGGCCCGAAGCTGCGCTATGTCGCCAGCGGCACGATCAAGACCGCCTCGGCCGACCTGGGCGAGCTGCCCTCGCGGCTGAAGATCATCTTCGAAGGCGTGCGCGAGGTGCGGCGGCGTTACGAGCCCACTTGCGCGGCGGTGGAGATCGTCTTC
>CBJNAE010000203.1:0-7622 GCA_966433995.1 uncultured Ideonella sp.
CGAGATCGACAGGCCCAGGCCGGTGCCGCCGTACTTGCGGTGCGTCGCGCCGTCGGCCTGGCGGAAGGCCTCGAACACCAGCTCCTGGTGCTCCGGCGCGATGCCGATGCCGGTGTCGCGCACCGAGAAACTTACCGTTTCTGCGTTGTCGGCATGCACGCGCAGCGCCACCTCGCCGCCGGCGGTGAATTTCAGCGCGTTGCCCAGCAGGTTGCGCAGGATCTGCGCCAGCCGCTGCGGGTCGGTGTCGATCTGCTCGGGAACGCCGGGCTCGAACGTCGCGGTCAGCGCCAGGCCCTTCTGCTGCGCCAGGGGGAGGAAGGTCTTGACCAGGCCGTCGACGGCGCGCTCCAGGAACACCGGGTCGGCCGACACGTCCATCTTGCCGGCCTCGATCTTGGAGAGGTCGAGGATGTCGTTGATCAGCGCCAGCAGGTCGTTGCCCGCGCCGTGGATGGTCTGCGCGAAAGTGACCTGTTCCGGCGTCAGGTTGCCCTGCTTGTTGTCGGCCAGCAGCTTGGACAGGATCAGCGACGAGTTCAGCGGGGTGCGCAGCTCGTGGCTCATGTTGGCGAGGAACTCGCTCTTGACGCGGTTGGAGCGCTCCAGTTCGGCGGACTTCTCCATCAGCGACGCCTGGGATTGCGACAGCGCCGCCTTCTGCCCCTCCAGCAGCAGCGTCTGCTGGGCCAGGTCGGCGTTGATCTGTTCCAGCTCGGCCTGCTGCGTCTCCAGCTGGGTTTTGGATTCCTTCAGGGTGCGGCTCTGCTCTTCCAGTTCTTCATTGCCGACGCGCAGTTCTTCCTGCTGCACTTGCAACTCCTCGGCCTGGGACTGCGTCTCCTCCAGCAGTGCCTGCAGGCGCAGGCGGTCCTTGGCGCTGCGGATGGCCATGCCCAGCGGCTCGGCGACGCGTGAAAACAGTTCCTCGTCGATGGGCTCGACCGGCCGGAAGAAGCCGAACTCCAGCACCGCCTGCACCACGCCGTGCACGCTCACCGGCACCACCAGCACTTCCCGCGGCTTGGCGCTGCCCACGGCCGACGCGACGGGCCAATAGTCGGCCGGCAGCTCGCGCACCACCAGGTTGCGGTTCTCCTTGACCGCTTGGCCGGGCAGGCTGTCGCCCGCCTTCAGGTGCGTCGGCGTGCCCGGCGGCAGCGCGTAGCCGGCGATGCGCTCGAAGCCGTCTTTGTCGTCGTCGACGTAGAAGGCCGCCACCGGCGCCTCCAGCCGCGCCGCCAGGCAGCGCAGCGCCTTGTCCCCCAGCTGCCCGAGCTGCTGGCCGCCTTGCAGCTGGTGGCTGAGTTCCAGCTGGGTGGTGCGCAGCCAGGCTTCGGTCTCGCGGGCGCGGAAGTCGCGCGAGGCGAGCACCGCCGAAACCAGGATCAGCGCCAGCAGGACGGCCGCGCCGCCCCAGGTGACGGCGTCGGAGAGGAAGAGGTCCCGTTCCCATTCCGCCTGAAGCCGGGCCAGCGAGTCCCTCTCCTGCATCTGCATCTCGCCCAGCAGCGTGCGGATGCGGTCCATCGTGAGCCGGCCGCGATCGGACTGAACCATCGCCAGCGCCTCGTCGGTCTTGCCCAGGCGGTTCAGGTTGACGGTCTCGGACAACTCCTGCAGCTTGTCGGCTGTCAAGGCTTCGAGCTGGTTCAGCCTTTCATGCTGGGCCGCATTCCCCTGGTTGAGCTGACGCAACCGCTTGATCTGGCTCGGCAAACCGGTCTTGGCGGTGTTGTAGGGGTCGAGGTAGCGTTCCTGGCCGGTCAGCAGGAAGCCGCGCTGGCCGGTTTCGGCGTCCGAAAGCAGGGAAAGCAGCGCCGGGAATTGCTCCATCACCTGCAGCGACTGTTTGATTCGGTTGGCCGTGTAGGCGCGGCTTTGCAAGGTTTGCCAGGAGAAATAGGCGATCAGCAAGACCGACAGGATGGCCACGGCGAAGGCGGCGAGCGTGCCCGCGGGCATGGGCCATGCGCTGCGACGCCCGCGTCGGATCGTCTTCTTGGCGGTGGGGGAAACGGTCATTGGAGGCACTCCGGCGCGAAAACGGCGGTGCATGATAAGTAAGGCGATTCCCGCGTCCACGTCCTGTGCGCTGGACAGGGACAATCCCGCCGCAGGGCAATCGGCGTGCCTGCACCTTTTGCCGCCTGGCCGCTTCAGATGTCGGCGGCAGGGTTCGCCCGTGGCATCCGGTGGATCCTCGGATCCATGTCGACCATCTGCGCCGGGCCGAACAAGGTGGCGAACGCCACATCCTTGGCGTCCCGGCCCTGGGCGATGCGCACGATGTCTTCCCGGCGCGCCATGCGCGTCGGGTCGAACACCGCCCAGCCACCCTCCAGGTAGGCCTCGAACACGGCGTGGAAGTCAGGCGGCGGCTCGTCGAAGACGGCGTAGCCGGCGACCAGCCGAGCCGGGATGTTCAGCGCCCGGCAAAAGGCCACGCCGAGGTGGGCGAAGTCCCGGCAGACGCCAGCGCGCGACAGGAACACGTCGGCCGCCGTGGTCGTCGACTGCGTGCTGCCGCGCTCGTAGTCGAGGTTGTCGTGGATCCAGTCGGCGATCGCCTGCACGCGGGCGTGGCCCGGCGCCATCTCGCCGAAGAGCTTCCATGCCGCGCGGCCGAGCAGGTCGGACTCGCAATAGCGAGTGGGCATCAGGTTGTGCAGCACGTTGTCGGGCAGCTCGCTGACGGGCAGCTCTCCCGCCTTTTCGTCGACCTCGGGCGCCTCCACCTCGACCCGCGCCTCGTACCTCAGGCGCATCTCGCCGGGACCGGCGCGCAGCCGGGCGAAACGGTGGCCGAGGTGGGGGTCGGCATAGAGGTGCACGGCCACGGGCGGGTCCAGCACGAGCGACTCGGACAGCAGCCGCTGGTTCATGCCGTCCATCGCATGCAGCTGGAACAGGAAGTCGGTGGGGCCTTCGACCTTGTAGCCGAGCGAGCATTGGATGTCGAAGAGGGCCGGGTCGGCTCGGGTCATGGGCATGGGGAGGCGTCCGCTGGAGTGGAGGGCCGCCGTCGGGGCGGCCCATCGGAAAGATTGTTCCCGCGGCGCCCGGGCCGGGCCGTCGGAAGCCAGGCGCCGCCCGCGTAGGAGATCGGCCTGAGGCAACGCTGAACAAGCCCGACTGGGCGGCGGGCCGGTCGATTCCTACAAGCGCTGCCGTCCTTGGCCGATGGTTCCGGCGCGGGCGATCCCTAGGATGGGCCCATGCCGGCCGCTCAGGCGTCGACGGCGCCCCCACCCCAAGTTGCAAGGAGCCCCACCATGTCACTGAACGCGACGAACCGATTGTTCTGGGTCCCGATGCTGACGGCCGTGTTCGGCAGCCTCGGATTGATGTTCTGGCCTTCGGTCCAGGCGGCCGACCCCGTGGGCACGGACGCCAAGGCGAACTACCAGGCCGAACGCCAGGCCTGCCTGCGCGGCGAAAGCGGCCAGGACACCGCGACCTGCCTCAAGGAAGCCGGTGCCGCCCAGGCCGAGGCGCGGCGCGGCAGGCTGGACAACTTGGAAAACGAAGACGCGTTCACCCGCAACGCGGTGGCCCGCTGCGACCGGGTCGCGGCCGAGGACAGGCAGGCGTGCAAAGCCATGGCCTTGGGCGGGGGCATGCGCTCCGGCTCGGTCAAAGGCGGGGGAGTGATCAAGGAGCACCGTGAACTTGTGGTGCCGGCGCCCGCCCCCGCCGAGCCTTCCACGCTGCCCTGACGGTGCCGGCCCGGCGCAAGAGGTTGACGCAGGTTCTAGTCGAATTCCATCTGAATGGAATCCATGAACCATCCAAGTGGATGGTGTATCATGGATTCCATGGCACGCAAATCTTCTTCCTCTTCCCTTTCGGTCCTGTCTCCCGAAAAGACGCCCGAAAGCGAAAAGATCACTATCAACCTCGGGTTCGTCGACCTGGGGCAGATCGATCTGCTGGTGGCCGAATCGTTCTACAGCAACCGCAGCGATTTCATCCGCACCGCCATCCGCAACCAGCTCGGCCTGCATGCCGACAGCGTGAAGCAGGCGGTGTCGCGCAAAACCCTGGTGCTGGGCTTGCAGCATTTCAGCTCCGCCGATTTGCAAGCCGTTCGGGCTTCCGGCCAAAAGCTGCGCATCAAAGTGCTGGGACTGGCGTCGATCGCCCATGACGTGAGCCCTGAGCTGGCGGTGGCGACGATCGAATCGGTCGAGGTGCTGGGCGCGCTCCAGGCCAGCCCGGCCGTCAAGGCGGCGCTGGCCGGGCTGCCGCGGCGCTGACGCCGCCTTTTCCCATCCATCCCCGAAGGAAAGCATGAATCCCCATCTGCAAGACATGATGCGCGACGCCGCCCGTTTGACGCAGGCCGGCCGCCTGCAGGAGGCGACCGCCCTGCTGCGGCGCGCATGGGGCGGCGCCGCGCGCGACCCGGCGCCCGCCGCGCCCGCTGGGGACGTCGATGTCTGGGACCTGGGCCCCGACGACGTGGTCGTCGTGGACAACCGCTGGGAAGATGTGGTGCCGGACGGTCCGGCCGCCCCGGTGTCGCCCCCGGGCCTGGGCGTGTTCCTCGCGGGTTCCCACACCGATGCCTCGCTTACGCGCGCCTACAAGTTGTTCGTCCCTCCGCAGGCGGGCCAGGGCGCGCCGCTGCCGCTGGTGGTGATGCTGCACGGTTGCAAGCAGGACCCGGACGACTTCGCCGCCGGCACCGGCATGAACCAATTGGCTGCGGAGCAAGGCGTGTTCGTCCTCTACCCGGCCCAGGGCCATGAGGCCAACCCTTCGGGATGCTGGAACTGGTTCAAGCACAACCACCAGGAGCGCGGCCGCGGCGAGCCGGCGCTGATCGCCTCGATGGCACGGGCGGTGATGCGCGGGCATTCCGTCGATCCGCGGCGTGTCTACGTGGCCGGCTTGTCCGCCGGCGGCGCGATGGCCGCCATCGTCGGCGCCGCCTACCCCGACCTTTTCGCCGCGGTGGGTGTGCATTCGGGCCTGGCGCCCGGCGCCGCCCGCAACCTGCCCGAAGCCCTGGCGGCGATGAATGGCCCGGCCCACGGCGGTGGTCCGGCCCTGGCCGGCATGGTCCGGTCCGGGCCGGCGGCGGGCCCCGCCGGCGGCCCGGGGTTGCCGCAGCCGGTGATCGTCTTCCATGGCGACATGGACAAGACCGTGCACCCGCGCAACGGCGAGCAGGTGGTGGCCGCCGCGCTCGGCGCGCGAAGCGCGGCCGGCACGGCCGAGGTGGAGACGGGCGTGTCGGCACAAGGCCGCCGCTATACCCGGTCGGTGCACCGGGGCGGGCCGGCGGTGGAGCATTGGCTGGTGCACGGCGCGGGGCACGCCTGGGCGGGCGGCCAGACCGCCGGGTCTTACACCGATGCCCGCGGGCCGGACGCTTCCAGCGAGATGCTGCGGTTCTTCCTGGCCCATCCGCTCGGCGACACCGGCCAAGCGTAGCCCCGCGGGGCCGGGGTGCTCACCCCGGCTGGCCCGGGGCAGGCACAGGAGGCGCCGGCGGCGCCGCACTGCGCAGGTTCAGCCCGCCTGCCGAGCGGCCGGTGGTCTGCCCCAGGCTGACCTGCATCCCCTTGGTGCAGTACTTCAGCTTCAGGTCGTTGATCATCATCGACAGGTCGGCGCATTCGTCGATCTTCATCGCGTGGCGGTTCAGCACCATGCCGGCGAGTTCGATCAGCTTGGCGTTCAGCGTCTCCGAGCCCTTGACCATCAGCGCCTTGACGGCCACTGTGGGCGAGCCCGTCACGCTGTGGGTCATCGCCTTCTCCGCCATGGTGCTGATTTCGAGCTGGCCGTCGCGGATGATTTTCTCGTAGGCCTCATAGCCCTGCACCGACTTGGCGAGCATCTCGGTGGCCGTCTTGGACACGCAGAAACGCAGCGAGACCGCCTTGATCCACAGTTCGGCGTCCTCCAGCTGGATCTCCGTGGTTCGCAGGCGCGAGAGCACCGCCAGCAGGTTGGTCGCGGCTTCGAAGTCGAAGTCTTCGGCGCGCAGTTCCGAGGCCAGCTGCTTGACCTTGGCCACGCAGTCGCCGACTTGGCGCTCGTTCAGCGCCTTGAACACTTCCACCGCCTGGACGAAGCGCTGCACGCGCAGCGCGCCCGGATTGCGTTCCAGCACCGCCAGCAGGTTGTCGTAGGTGCGGGCGAAAGCCTTGCTTTCCTTCTTGTCGAAATACACCAGGGCGAGGAAGACCAGGCTCTGGCAGTCGAACATCTTGGAGCTGATGCCGATGCGCACGCATCGCTCCAGCATCTGCAGCGCCTCTTCGGTTTCGTTCATGTAGAACGCCAGGAAACCCTGCTTCTGGAGGCGGGCGATGCTGTGCGGGGTGCTGTTGGTGGCGTTGCGGAAGGTCTCCAGCGCGCCTTGCAGGTCGCCCGATTCCACCTGCACCCGGCCCATGACGTCGTAGGCGTCGGCGTAACCCGGCTCGGCGCTGATCAGCGCCTCCAGCGTGCGGCGCGCCTGGGGCAGCTGGCCTTCTTCCAGTTCCGCGCGCGCCACGCCCAGCTTGGCCCAGGGCAGGGCATTGGTCGCCGCCACCGCGGCGTACAGCGCCTTGGCGGCCGCATGGTTGCCCAGGCGGATGTACAGCTCGGCGCCGATCCGGGCGGCGTACAGCCAGTACTCGCCCTTCTGCACGAAGCGCTGCTGGCACAGCTCGGCGGCCACGTCGAACTCGTTGCGCTCGATGGCTTCGAAGATCGTCCTGAGCACCGTCTTGCGGTGGCGCGCCTGCATCAGCCGCTGCTCCAGCGATTGCGAGGTGTGGGGCTTGAGCAGGTAGCTGTCCAGCGCCGCCTCGGCCGCCTCGGCCACGCGGGCGTAAGACGCCTCGCCGGTGACCATCACGAACACGGTGGAGTAGGGCAGGATCTGCGAGCGGCGGAGGTCGTCCAGCAGGTCCTGGCCCGAGATCTCGGAGTTCTCGAAGTGGTAGTCGCACAGCACGATGTCGAAGGTGCGGTTCTCCAGCGCCCGCCGGGCGTCCAGCACGCGGCTGACCTGGACGACGTGGCCCACCCCCATGTCGCGCAGCATCGCGGCCAGGATGCTGCGGGAGGTGGGGTTGCCGTCGATGATCAGTGCCCGGCAGTCCTGCACGTCCGGGTAGATCAGCCGCCCGCCGCGCGGCGCGGCCGGGTTGGTGGCCGCCGGCGGCAAGGCCTTCTTCGGCGCCTTCTGGAAAGCGGAGGGCAGCGCGGCGGGGCTTGTCGCCGGGGTGGCCGCCGGGGCCGCCTTCTTGGCCACGGTGAAGGCCGCGGGCAAGGCTGCTTTCGAGGCGCTGGGACTGGACATGGGGCGTTCCTGGGGTTATTCCCAGGGCTTATCGGCCGATTCGGCGCCGGCTTGAGGCTGCCGTGTCGCAGGGGGCAGGGTGGCCTCGAGTGGCCGCCGGGGCCCGCGAGCCCTCACCCCAACCCTCTCCCGGAGGGAGAGGGAGCCTATCTTTCCCCCTCTCCCTCCGGGAGAGGGTTGGGGTGAGGGGCCGCGGACCACTATCCGTGGTCCACGGCGACCCCGCCAGGTCAAGCCCGCGAGTCCCCCCAGCGCAGCTGCGCCATGTCGTCGCCGCGGTACAGGGTTTCCCCGGTGCGGTCGACGCAGTAGC
>CBJNAE010000204.1:0-7617 GCA_966433995.1 uncultured Ideonella sp.
CGACGTCCTGCTCGACCGCCTGCACGCCGACCAGCGCGCCGTGACCGACCGCGCCGTCGACAGCCACATCAAGAACCTGCGCCGCAAGCTGCAGCTGGCGCAGGCGGGGGAAGACTGTATCCGGTCGATCTACGGGGTGGGGTACCGCTTCGACGGGGCGGATTAGGGCCTGTCAACACTAAAAAAAGGAAGCCCTGAACGCTTTCGCCAGGACCTCTCCGGCATTCGCCAAGATGTTTTTCTCCCGCCGCCCATGCGCCGACGCGCCGCATCGACCGGCGCCGAACGGGCAATCCGCACGGGTCGCGCCGCCACCAACCGGGGCCGGCGCCCGCGGCGAGGCGATAATGCCGACCTTTCTCCGCCCAAGGTTTTCTTCCCCATGTCCGCCACCACGTTGCTGCTGTTGCAGCTCATCGTGATCCTGGCCACGGCGCGCGCCTGTGGCTGGGTGCTCCGCCATTTCGGGCAACCGGGTGTCGTGGGTGAGATGGCGGCCGGCCTGATGCTGGGGCCGGCGGTGATGGGTAGCTTCTTCCCCGAAGCCCACGCGCGGCTGTTCTCTAAGGCGTCGCTACAGGGCCTGTCCTCCCTGGCCACCGTCGGCCTGGTGCTGTTCATGTTCATCATCGGGCTCGAACTCAGGGCCCGGCAAGGCGTGCGCGCGCAGGTCAAGGCGGCCGGCGCGGTGGGCCTGACGAGCATGGCCGCCCCGATCGCGCTGGGCCTGATGGTGGCGCCGGTCCTGCACCCGTCGCTGGCGCCGGCCGGCGTGGGTTTCTGGCCCTTCGCGCTGTTCATCGCGGCGGCGCTGTCGATCACGGCCTTCCCGGTCATGGCGCGCATCCTGAAAGACCGTGGCATGTCGCAGACCCACGTCGGTCAGTTGGCGCTGAGCGCGGCGGCCGTGGTCGACCTGTTCGCCTGGGTGCTGCTCGCCCTGGTGGTGGCGCTGGCCGGCGCCGGCGAAGGTTTCGGCGCCTTCATCAAGATATCGGCCGGCGCGGCGGCGCTGGCGGCCTTCATGTTCCTCGTGCTGAAGCCGGCCTATGCCTGGCTGCTGCGAACCCGGGCACCCGACGGCGACCCTTCAGCCACCGTCATGTCGGCCTTGATGATCGGCCTGCTGGGGTGCTCGCTGCTCACCGAATGGCTGCACTTGCACGCGGTGTTCGGCGCCTTCCTCTTCGGGGCCTGCCTGCCGCGGGACGACAGGCTGCTGAATTCGCTGGCGGGCCGCATCGAGCCGATCTCGATCGTGGTGCTGATGCCGCTGTTCTTCGCGCTGGCCGGCCTGGGCACCACCGCGAGCGCGTTCTCCGGCGCCAGCGTCGGCGCCTTGCTGCTGATCCTCTTCGTCGCGGCGGCCGGCAAGATCGCCGGCGGCGCGGCGGGTGCCCGCATGGCCGGCTGCGGCTGGCGCGAAAGCCTGGCCGCCGGGTCGCTGATGAACGCGCGCGGCCTGATGGAGCTGATCGTGATCAAGATCGGCCTGGACGCCGGACTGATCGGCCCGGAGCTTTTCACCATGCTCCTGGTGATGGCGCTCGTGACGACGGCGATGACGGGCCCGTTGATGACCCTGACGCTGGGCCGCCAAGGCGCGCCACGGCAGGCTGCTCCGGTGTCGGGGGAAGACAAAAACGACCCTCTCAGGGCCTGTTGACACTGAAAGGAAGCGCGAACGCCGCCGTGCAACGACCGCCCCGGCGCTCGGCGCGGCAGCGAGGGCTTTCGCCGATCAACCCCCGGGCCGACGCGCCGACAAAAAACAACCCATCCGCCAGATCCGCAGCGCCCACCGAGGCTGCCGATGCCGCCCTTCAACCATCCGACAACAATGAACACACCAGGGAACCCCACCCCCGCGCCCACCACCGCGCCCGCGAAGCATTTCTCAGGTCACGAGCCCGACGTCGTGGTCATCGGCGGGGGGCCCGCCGGTTCCACCGCCGCCGCGCTGCTGGCCGCCAAGGGCCACGACGTCGTGCTGCTCGAAAAGGCGCACCACCCGCGCTTCCACATCGGCGAATCGCTGCTGCCGATGAACATGCCGCTGTTCGACCGGCTCGACCTGCGCACCGAGGTGGAGGCCATCGGCATCACCAAGCACGGCGCCGAGTTCGTATCGCCCTGGCACGACCACACCAGCCGCTTCTACTTCGGCGAGGCGATGGACAAATCCTTCCCCTACGCCGTGCACGTGCGCCGCTCCGAGCTGGACGAGCTGCTCTTCCGCAACGCCGCCAAGCGCGGCGCCCGCACCTTCGAAGGCCAGCGCGCCACCCACGTGCAGACTGAAGGCGACGCCGACGGCCGCGCGGTCGTCAAGGTCAAGGGCGACGACGGCAGCCAGACCACCTGGCGGCCGCGCTTCGTCATCGACGCCAGCGGCCGCGACACGCTGTTGTCCAACCAGCTCGACGTCAAGCGCCGCAACCCCAAGCACGCCACCGCCGCGCTGTACGGCCACTTCGAGGGCGCCGAGCGCACGCCGGGCCGGCTGGAGGGCAGCATCACGCTTTTCTGGTTCGACCATGGCTGGTTCTGGTACATCCCGCTGCTGGACGGCACCACCAGCGTCGGCGCCGTGGCCAGCCCCGCCTATTTCAAGACCCGCCAGGGCGCCGACCTGACCGACTTCCTGATGCAGACCATCGCGCGGGCACCCAAGCTGGCCGCAAGGCTGAAAAACGCCAAGCTGATGGCGCCGGCCACGTCCACCGGCAATTACTCTTACGACTCCAAGCTCTGCCGCGGCGAGCGCTTCGTGATGATCGGCGACGCCTACGCCTTCGTCGACCCGATGTTCTCCTCCGGCGTGCTGCTGGCGATGAACAGCGCCTTCGGCGGCGCCGAGGCGGTGGACCACTGGCTCAAGGGCGACAAGCGCCAGGCCGAGAAGGCCTTCCGCGTGCTGGAGCGGCACATGAAGCGCGGCCCGGCGATGTTCTCGTGGTTCATCTACCGCATCACCTCGCCGGCCATCCGCAACATCTTCATGCACCCGCGCAACGTGTGGCGCATGCAGGAGGCTCTGCTGTCCATCCTGGCAGGCGACCTCTTCCGCGACACGCCGGTGGGCCCGCGCATGATGGGCTTCAAGTTCATCTACTACTGCCACTGCCTGAAGATCCTCCCGCAGGCCGTCAAGACCTGGCTCTGGCGGCGCCGCAACGTGCAAGAGACGATGCAGCACAACCTGCGCGTGCCCGAGGCCGGCCCGGGCGGGCAGTCGACGGCCGCATCGGAGGCTTGACGCCTTGAAGTCGGCCCCGCCCGCTGGACAGGCCCAGCCCGCCGCGGACGACGGGCTGCCCTTCAGCGCGGCCGCCGACCGCAACAAGCAGCCCATCCTGCAGCGGCTGCTCGAACTGCTGCCGCCGGCCGGCGCCGCGCTGGAGATCGCGGCCGGCACGGGCCAGCACGCCGCCTGGTTCGCCGCCGGCCTGCCGGGCTGGACCTGGCAACCCACCGACGCCACCGGCGCCGACAGCCTGGCCTGCATCGATGCGCGCGCCGCCCGGGCCGGGCTGCGCAACCAGCGCCCCGCCCTGCGCCTGGACGTGCTGGCGCCGGCCTGGCCCGCCGAAGGCCCGGCTTTCGGTGAAGCCGGTTTCGACCTGGTCTATTGCGCCAACATGCTGCACATCTCGCCCTGGCCGACCTGCGCCGCCTTGATGCGCGGCGCCGCGCGCCACTTGCGGCCCAGCGGCCTGCTCGTGCTTTACGGGCCCTACCTGGAAGACGGCGTGCCCACCGCGCCGGGCAACCTGGCCTTCGACCAGAGCCTTCGCGCCAGCGACCCGGCCTGGGGCATCCGCCGGCGTGAAGACGTCGGCCAAGAAGCGCGCTCGGCCGGCCTGGTCCTGCGGCGGCGCTTCGAGATGCCGGCCAACAACCTTTTGCTGGTCTTCGGTCCCGCGGGTTGAAGCGCGTGCCTTCCGCGTCTTGAGCCGCAAGCGCGTCGAAGATCATCGACCCGCCACCGACGCAGGATTTCGCGCGAGGAGCAGTGGCGTCGCAAGGGACAGGGGCCAGGGGCTCCGTTCATGTCCCCCGCGGGGCTTCGCCCCGCTCCTCCTTAACTGAACGGAGCCCCTGCCCCCTGCCCCTCGCGATGAACCAGCGGTGGTGCGCCAAGAAGCGGCACGCCACCCATGGTTCCGGAGCGCTGCGATGGGGCGGGAGGCCCTGCGCAGAGAGGTAAAGGAGGAGCGGGGCGAAGCCCCGCGGGGGACACGAACGGAGCAGGGCCTCCCTCCCCATCGTGGCGCGATCGCACCAATCCACCGCACGAGGTTTTCCAAGGACTTCTGGCTCGCACCCCACGGCAACCAATCCCTCGGCGGGTCAAACCGCCTCTCAGCGCCTAGCGAGCAGCCAGATCCCCAGCAGCACCAGCCCGGTCCCCGCGGCCACCCACACCGTGAACGGCTCGCCGAGAAACACCACGCCCATCAGGATGGTGGACAGCGGCCCGACCATGCCGGTCTGCGCCGCCATCGCGGCGCCGATGCGCTCGATGGCCATCATCACCATCAGCACCGGCGCGAAAGTGCAGAGCAGGGCGTTGACCACCGACAAGGCGATCACTTCGGGCGCCACCGCCATCGCCGAAATCGGCCGCAGCAACAGGAACTGCAGGATGCACAGCACGCAGGCCACCGAGCTGGCCAGGCCGGTCAGGCGCAGCGCGCCCAGGCGCTGCACCTCCTGCCCACTGAACGACAAGTAGACCGCGTAACTGACCGCGCTGGCGAACACCAGCAGCGCGCCCCAGGCCGTGGCGCCCGCGCCTTGCGCGGCGGCATGCGACGCGGCCTGAGGCGCGAAGAAGACTTCATGCCCGAACACCAGCAGCACGCCGGCGTAGCTCACGGCCATCGCCGCCAAGGCACGCGCGGAAACCTTCTTCTTGAACAGGAACGCGCCGATCGCCAGTACCAGCGTGGGGTTGAGGTAGAGGATGAGCCGCTCCAGGCTGGCGCTGATGTATTGCAGCCCGGCGAAGTCGAGGAAGCTCGCCAGGTAATAGCCGCTGAAACCCAGGCCGGCGACCACCGCCCAGTCGCGCCGGGTCAGGGGCGGTCTGCCGCGGCCGGCCCACCAGGCCAGCGCCAGGAACAGCGGCAGCGCGAAGAGCATGCGGTACATGATCAGGGTGACCGCGTCGACGCCGTACCGGTAGGCCAGCTTGACGATGATGGCCTTGCCCGAGAAGGCGATCGACCCGGCCACCGCGAGGGCCAGCCCGACGGCCGGCGAGGCGTTCGGCTTGGCGGTGTCGTCCCCTTCCCCCGCGACGGCCATCAGAACGCCACCGCCTGGCCGTCGCGCCGCGAATCGCTGGCGGCCACATAACCTTCGGCGGCCGGATCGCCCAGGCGCCAGATGAATTGGCCCGCGCCGAAGTCCTGGTAGCTGTCCTGGATGACGGCCATGCGGTGGCCGAGGCTGGCAAGGCCTTGCACGGTCCCCGGGTCCATGCCCTGCTCCACGTTGATCTCCAGGCCCACGTTGAAACGCCAGCGCGGCGCGTCGCACGCGGCCTGGGGGTTGTGGCCGTGGTCGAGCATGCGCACCAGCGTCTGCACATGGCCCTGGGGCTGCATGTTGGCGCCCATCACGCCGAAGCTCATCACCGGCCGGCCTTCGCCGGTCGTGAGGAAGCCGGGGATGATGGTGTGGAACGGGCGCTTGCCCGGCGCCGCCACGTTGCCGCTCGCGGCGTCCAGACTGAAGGCGTGGCCGCGGTTCTGCATCGACACGCCGTAGCCCGGCACCACCACGCCCGAGCCGAAGCCCATGTAGTTGCTCTGGATGAAGCTGACCATCATGCCGGACTCGTCGGCCGCCGACAGGTAGATGGTGCCGCCCTTGGCCGGCTGGCCGGACGGGAATTCCTGCGCCCTGGCGCGGTCGATGAGCTTCGCGCGGGAGGCCAGGTAGGCGTCGTCCAGCATCTGGGCCGGCGTGACCTCCATGCTGGCCGGGTCTGCGACGCAGCGATAGGTGTCGGCGAAAGCCAGCTTCATCGCTTCGATCTGCAGGTGGGCGGATTCGGCGCCGTCCACCGACAGGCCGCGCAGGTCCAGGTGTTCGAGGATGCCCAGCGCCACCAGGGCGGCGATGCCCTGCCCGTTGGGCGGCATTTCGTGCACCAGGTGGCCTCGGTAGCGCCGGGCGATCGGCGCCACCCATTCGGGCCGGTAGCCCGAGAAATCTTCGAGCCGGATGGCGCCGCCGTGGTCGCGCGCGTGGCGCACGGCGGCTTCGGCGATCTCGCCGCCATAGAGGGCCGCGCCGCGGCTCTGCGCGATCAGGCGCAGCGAGCGCCCCGCCTGCGGGAAGCGGAACAGCTCGCCGACTTCGGGCGCGCGGCCTCGGGGCAGGAAGGCCTCCTGGAAGCCGGGCTGGCCGCGCAGCAGCGGCTCGGCGGCGGCCCATTTCATCTGGACGACCGGGGTCACCGCATAGCCGCGCTCGGCGAGTTCGATCGCCGGCTCCATCAAGTCGGCGAAAGGCAGCCGGCCGAAGCGCTCGCTCAGCGCCACCCAGCCGGCGACGGCGCCCGGCACGGTCACGCTGTCCCAGCCGCGCTCCGGCGGGCTCGAAGCACCGGAGCCGTATTTGCCGTGGAAGTAGGCCGGCGTCCAGTCCCGCGGCGCGGTGCCGCTGGCGTTCAGGCCGTGCAGCCGCTCACCGTCCCAGAGGATGCAGAAGGCGTCCGAGCCCAGGCCGTTGCTGACCGGCTCGACGATGGTCATCGCGGCCGCGGCGGCCACCGCGGCGTCTACCGCGTTGCCGCCCTTGAGCAGCATGCGCAGGCCGGCCTGCGCGCCCAGTGGGTGGGAGGTGGAAACCACGTTGCGGCCGAACACCGGCAGGCGCTGGCTGGGGTAGCCGCGCTGCCAATCGAAAGAAGTGGGGGTCATCGAAGCATCCACGGTGGCGTCCTTTCACAGCGGGAAACCGATTCTGCGCCCGAACGTAAACCCCGGCCTGCGCCATGGCGCAATGCGACGATGACAAAAAAACAAACCGCCCGGAGGCGGTTCGTCGAGGGGGCGTGCCGGCGGCGCGCGGGGATCAGTCGGCGTCGGCGAAAGCCTCTTGCCGCTTGTTCTTGATCGAGGGCAGCATCACCACGATCAGCATCAGCACCGCGGCGCCAAGCAGGCCGGCCGACAGCGGGCGGGTGACGAAGGTGCTCCAGTCGCCCCGCGACAGCAGCAGCGCGCGGCGCAGGTTCTCTTCCATCATCGGGCCCAGGATCAGGCCGAGCAGCAGCGGCGCCGCTTCGCAGCTGAGCTTGTAGAAGGCGTAGCCGACCACCGCGAAGGCGGCCGTCATGAACACGTCGAAAGTGTTGTTGTTCAGCGAGTAGACGCCGATGCAGCAGAACAGCGTGATCGCCGGGAACAGGAAGCGGTAGGGCACGGTGAGCAGCTTGATCCAGATGCCGATCATCGGCAGGTTCAGGATGACCAGCATCGCGTTGCCGACCCACATCGAGGCGATCAGGCCCCAGAACAGCTCGGGGTTGCTCGTCATCACCTGCGGGCCGGGCTGGATGCCCTTGATGGTCATCGCGCCGACCATCAGCGCCATCAC
>CBJNAE010000205.1:0-7602 GCA_966433995.1 uncultured Ideonella sp.
CTCACGGCATGCGGTTGATCGCCAGCCAGTAGTAGCCGGCCTGGCGGACGATGTCGGTGACGGAGTTGAAGTCGATCGGCTTGACGATGTAGCTGTTGACGCCCAGGTCGTAGGCCTGGTGCATGTCCTGGCTTTCTTGCGACGTCGTCATCACGACGATCGGGATGCGGCGGGTGCGGTCGTCGCCCTTGATCTCGCGCAGCACCTCGATGCCGTCCATGCCCGGCATCTTCAGGTCCAGCAGCACCAGGCGCGGGCAGGTCTCGGCGCGGCCTTCGTACTGGCCGCGGCGGAACAGGTAGTCCAGCGCCTGCTCGCCGTTGTCCACCCACATCAGCTGGTTGGCCAGCCCGCCTTTCTTGAACGCGCGCATCGTGAGTTCGGCGTCATGGGGGCTGTCTTCGACCAGCAGGATCTCGACTTGCTCAAACACTTCCATCTTCTGGCTCCCTGGGTAGGCTGAAATAGAAAGTGGCGCCCTGGCCCGGGGCGCCCTCGGCCCAGACCCGGCCGCCGTGGCGGTTGACGATGCGCTGCACCAGCGCCAGCCCGACCCCGGTGCCGGGGAACTGGTTGCCGTCGTGCAGGCGCTGGAACACGCCGAAGAGCTTGGACTGGTATTTGGGGTTGAACCCGGCGCCGTTGTCGCGCACGAAGTAGATGTGCTCCTTCGCGTCGGTGATGGCGCTGACGGTGACGCGCGGCCGTTCGACCTTGGCGCTGAACTTGACGGCGTTGGACAAAAGGTTGGTCCAGACCTGGCCGAGCAGCACCTTGTCGCCCTGGGCGGCCGGCAGCGCGCCGATCTCCAACGCCACGCGGTCGGTCGGCTGGCTGTCCTTGAGCGCGTCCCAGGTGGCGCCGGCGAGGGCGGCCATGTCCAGGGGCACGAATTGCAGCGCTTTGCGGCCCAGGCGGGAGAAGGCGAGCAGCTCGTCGATCAGCACCGTCATCCGGCGGCCTTCCTTCTGCACGATGCCGACCTTGCGCCGGGCCTCCTCGCACATCTCGTCGGCGTGGTCCTCCAGGATCGCCTCGGCGAAGCCCATGATGCCGCGCAGCGGCGCGCGCAGGTCGTGCGAGACCGAGTAGCTGAAGCTCTCCAGCTCCTTATTGGTGGTCTCCAGCTGCAGGGTGCGCGCCTCGACCCGGCGCTCCAGCTCCGCATTGAGGTTGCGCAGTTCTTCGTCCGCGCGCCGCCGCTCCGCCATCTCGCGGGCCAGAGAGGCGTTCGACGCCTCGATCGCCTCGGCGCGGCGGCCGAGCTCGGCCAGCATGTCGTTGAACGCGTCCACCAGCACGCCGATCTCGTCCTCGGTGGTCTTGCGCACGCGCAGCGAGAAGTCGCGCTGAGCCATCACCTGGCGCGCCACGCCGGTCACGGCCATCAGAGGTTGCGTGAGGGCCGCCTGCAGCCAGGTGGACACTGCCGTCGCCACGACCAGGCTGAGCGCCATCACGGCGCCGAAGATGCCGAGGTAGCGGAGCATGCGTTCGGTCGCCCCGGTGTCCGCGCGCAGGTAGACGGTCCCGACGATCTCCCCGTTCTCGACGATGCGCTGGAACACGGCGAGTTCGTCGCCCAGGGGCTGGGCGCCGTCGGGCCCGGGCAGGTCGGGCAGCGCCCGGCCGGGCGCGCCGCCCGCGCGGTATTCGGCGACCCGCCGGCCCCTGGCGTTGTAAATCGCGCCTTCCCGCATGCGGGGCAGGGCCTTGAGCAGCGCCAGGTTTTCTTCGGCCGATTTCATGTCGTCGAAGGACAGCGCCGCGGCGCTGGCGCGGCCCAGGATCTCCGCCTGCGCGAGCAGGTCGCCGGCCCACTGCCGTTGGTAGGTCCGAAGGTCGTAGAAGACCAGGGCGGCGCCGGCTACCGCCAGTGCCGACAGGGTCGCGGCCAGCACGACCAGCGTGAACTTGGAGCGGATCGAGCCGCGGATCGTCCAGGCCTTCATGGCGCCCCCGCGGTGGTGACTCTGCGCGCCACGGCCAGCAGGCGCGAACTCAGCCGCAGCCCGCTTCTCTCCACCGCGTCCAGCGCGATGTCGAAGCGAACGCGCTGTCCGGCGACGACGAAATTGATCATGGCGCCCTGTTCCAGCATGCCTTCCGACTCGGCCACGACAAGCAACGGCCGCTTCTGCGCCCACTGCTGCAGTTGCAGGTCGCGCGGCGCATGCGACTGGCCGATGAAGAGCATCCGCACGCCCGTCAGCGGCTCGCCCAGGCCGAGTTTCCTCACCACCACCGCCCGGCCGTTGATGCGGCGCTCGCCAACGACACGCACCAGTTCCTCGGCCAGGGTGTCGGAGCCGACGACGCCGACGGTGAAAGGCGTCTCCGGCGATTCGAGGGCGCCCTTGGGCCATTCGACATAGGCCGCGAACTTGTAGACGAAGGCCGCCTTCACCTGGTATTCCTCGGCGGCCCCGGCGGCCTGCGCCCGGCCGGGGCAGGGGGCCAGAAAGCACGCCGCAAGCGCGAGCGCACCGCAGGCGCCGCGCAGGAATGGCGGGGGCTTCAGAGCGACCATGCAAGCTGTAGCTGGACGCTGCGGCCGATTTCGCTGCGGTCGGCCGGGGCGCCGAACTCCGGGTGCCCGCCGTCGAAGAGGTTGCGCGCCGCCACCGACAGCCGCAGGCCGGCCGACGCCTTCCAGCCGTAGTTCAAGTCCACCGCCGTGTAGGCCGGGACTTGCGGATAGGGCAGGGCGCCGACGCGGCGCACCGCGATGTCCAGCTCCTGAGACCGCGGCAGGTTGAAAGCGGAGCGCAGCACCCACTGGTGCCGGGGGTCATTGCCCAGCTCGCGCGGGCCTGACGGGTCGGTGCTGCCGGGCTTGAGCCCCAGTCGGTGGCGCAGCAGCGTCCCGCCCGCCGTCAGTCGCCACGCCGGCAGCGCCTGCCAGGCGGCCCAGGCTTCGGCGCCGCGGGTGGAGCCGTCGATCATGTTCTGCACCTGGGCGCCCGGCGGGGGCTGGCCGCTGCGCAGCCTGTCCCAGTCGTGGTGGAAAAGCGTGGCGGCGTAAGTGATCGAAGCGGATGGTTGCGCGCGCACGCCGAGTTCATAGACGTTCGCGACCTCGGAGACGAAACCGGGGCCGCCCGCGATGATGAAGGGCGGGTTCGGAGGCAGGCGCAGCTCGCGGTCCAGCCGGGCCGGCGCGCGCACCGCGCGCGAGGCGGACGCCCACAGCAGGTGGTCCTTGGCCGCCTTCCAGCCGAGCCGGACACTCGGCAGCGACTCGGTGCCTGTGTAGTCGTTCTGCTCCAGCTTGAGGCCCAACGCCAGGTCGACCGCCTGGCCCAGGCGCATCTCGGCCTGCGCGAACAGGTTCTTCCAGTCCAGCGTGCGGCTGGCGGGCGAGAAGCCGAAGAACAGGCCGGGGCGGATGTCGTCCCTGGCGCGGCGGTAGCCCCCGCCCCAGAGCAGGCGGTGCCGGCCCAGTGGCACCCCGTGCTGGAACTCGACATCGAAGATCTCGACTTCCGGGCTGTACAGCAAAGCGTCCTTGCGGTGGGTGCGGTCGTGATAGGCCTGCACCTTGATGTCGGAGCCGCCCTCGAAGCGCTGCGTCCAGCGCGCGAGCAGGTTGCTGCCTGAGACGTCGATCGGGCCGAGTTCGGCCCGGCCGAAGAAGCCGCGGTGCTCCGCTCGCCCCTCGTACACGTCGCCCTGCAGCGTGAAATCTCCGCCGCCGGCGCGCCAGTCGGCCCGCAGCCCGGCCTGGCGCCGTTCCCGGCCGTCCGGCGCCGACGCCCCAGAGGCCTTGCGCGTGTTCTGCCGGTCCGACGCCTTGGCGTAGGCACGCCAATGCCCGCTGCCGCCCAGCGTCCCGCCGTGCCGCAGCGCCAGCCCGTCCGACCGGTCGCCGGCCTCGGCGGAAACCCAGGTGCCCTGGGTCCGGCCGGCGGGCAGGGTGATCACGTTGATCACGCCGTTCACCGCGTTGGAGCCCCACAGCGTCCCGCCCGGGCCGCTGATCACCTCGATGCGGTCGACGTCGGCCAGCAACACGTCCTGCTGGTCCCAGAACACGCCGGAGAAGACGGGCGAATAGACGGTGCGGCCGTCGACCAGCACCAGCAGCTTGTTGCCGATGGCATTGTTGAAGCCTCGGGCGCTGATGGCGTACTGGGTGGCGTCGATCTGCGCCACCTGCAGGTTGGGCGCCAGGCGCAGCGCCTCGGGCAGCGAAGCGGCGCCCGAGCGGCGTATCTGTTCGCCGGTGATCACGTAGATCGAACCGGCCACCTCGCGCAGCGGCTCCCCGCGTTTGGAGACGGAGGTGATCTCGATGCCTGATAGCTCCTCCAGCGACAGGTCGGCCAAGTCGCCCTGCGCCGCCTGAGGCGCCAGCGGGGCCGCAGCGAGCAGCGTGGCGGCCGCGAACCGCCGCTTGCGGCCCGGCGCGGCGGGCCTCATGCCGCGACCTCCCTGGCCAGCAGGTCGGTGAGCTGCTCCATCGGCAGCGGGCGGCTGAAAAGGTAGCCCTGCATCTCGTCGCAGCCGTGCCGCTGCAGCACGGCCGCCT
Organism: uncultured Ideonella sp.; assembly: GCA_966433995.1. Lineage (GTDB taxonomy): Bacteria > Pseudomonadota > Gammaproteobacteria > Burkholderiales > Burkholderiaceae_C > JANPCX01. The sequence goes on from CBJNAE010000205.1 coordinate 4,532, forward strand.
GGGCCTCGGTCTCCACACCTTCGGCGACGACCTTCAGGCCGAGGGAGTGGGCCATGGAGATGACGGTGGCCACGAGCGTCATGGTGTGGGGCTCCTCGAGCATGGTGATGATGAACGAGCGGTCGATCTTCAGTGTCTGCACCGGCAGCCGGGTCAGGTAGCTCAGGGAGGAGTAGCCGGTGCCGAAGTCGTCGATCGCGATGCTCGGCCCCAGCCCGCGGACACGCTTGAGCTTCTGGATGTTGGCCTCGACGTCTTCCATCACCAGGCTCTCGGTGATTTCCAGGTCGATGCCGGGCGGGTCCGTCCCTTCGGCGATGGCATCGCTGACCGTGTCGACGAAGTCCCGCCTGCGCAGCTGGATCTGGGACACGTTGACCGCGATGCGCGGCACTTCGGCGATGCCCATCTCTGTCCAGCAGCGGTGGTCGAGCGCGGCGCGGCCGAGCGCCCAGGCGCCGACCTCCATGATCAACCCCGTCTCCTCCAGCAGCGGGATGAACTCGGCCGGAGGCACCAGCCCCCGCTCGGGGCTGAGCCAGCGGATCAGGGCCTCGACGCTGCGGATGCGGCGCGTGGCGACGTCGACCTTGGGCTGGTAGTAGAGGACGAACTCGTCCCTTTCCAGCGCCTGGCGCAGCCGGTTCTCCAGGGCCAGCCTGCCGGCGATCTTCTCCGTCATCTCCTGGGTGTAGAAGAGGTAGCGCTCCCCGCGGTCGTAGGCCTTCTTGACCGCCGCCTCGGCGTTGCGGAAGAGTGTCTCGCCGTCGTCGCCGTCGCTCGGGAAGACGGCGATGCCGAAGCGCGCGACCAGGCGCAGCTCGGAGCCGCCGGCGAGGAAGGGCGCCCCGAAGTATTCCTGGGCGCGCTGCATCACGTCGCGGGCCAGGCTTTCTTCCGACGAAAACTCGGGGATGACGAGCGAGAAGTGGTCGCCCTCGATGCGCGCGAGCTGCCCGGCCTCGGTCGAGCTTTGGTGCAGCAGGCGCTGCGCCACCTGCTTGAGCACCTCGTCGCCCGCCTGGCGGCCCAGGGTGTCGTTGATCACCTTGAAACGGTCGATGTCGATCGACACCACCGCCAGCTTGTGCTGCTCGCGCCGCGCCGCCTCGACGAACTGCGACAGCCGCTCGTTGAACAGCGCCCGGTTGGCCAGCCCGGTGAGCGCGTCGTAATAGGCCAGGTAGTTGAGCTTCTCGGCCTTGTCGATGTGGTCCAGCGCGAAGGCGATGTCGTTGCTCAGGTCCACCAGCAGCCGCATCTCGGCCTCGTCGAAGAAGCCGGGTTCGGCCGCGTAGAGCGCCAGCGTGCCGTAGACCTGGCCGCCCACCAGGATGGGCAGCACGGCGAAGGACCGGAACTTGACGCCCAGCGCCTTGCGCAGCGCCTCGCCGTCGGGCTGGTTGGCGGTGTCCTCGACGATCACCGGCCGGCGCTCGGCCAGCGCGCGGCGCGGCACGGCGGCCAGCCCGGCCAGGCGCGCCGAGATGTCTTCCGACAACCGCCCGATGCGGTCCTCGTCGGTGCCCGTCCACGCCACCGGTTCCAGTCGCCGGGTCTTGCAGTCCAGCACGCCGATCCAGGCCAGCAGGAAGTGCCCGCTGTTCACCGACACCCGGCAGGCTTCCCGCAGCAGCTCATGGCGGTCGTGGGTGTGCACGATCAGCCAGTTGATGCCGCTGAGCACCGCGTACACCCGGTTCAGCCGCCGCACCTTGATTTCCGCCTGCTTGCGCTCGGTGATGTCGACCACCGAGCCGGCCATGTAGGTGGCGCGGCCCCGCTCGTCCCAAACCGCCTGGCCCTTCGCGTGCGACCAGCGGTATTCGCCGGCGCGGGTGCGGTTGCGGTACTCGACGTCGTAGGGCACCCTGCGCCTCAGGTGGTCGCGGAAGGCCTGCAGCACCATGTCCCGGTCGTCCGGGTGCAGCAGGGCCTGCCAGGCGGCCGCGGTGTTCTCCACCTCGCTGTCCTGGTAGCCCAGGCGCTCCTTCCATTGGCGCGAGATGTGGGCGCCGCCGGTGCCGATTTCCCAGTCCCAGACGTCGCCGGTCGATGCCGCCAGGCGGAACCTCAGTTCGCTGTGGCGCAGCGCCTCCCGCATGCGCATCTGCTCCGCGGCGATCTCGGCGTCCTGCAGGGCCCGGTCGACCGCCGGTCGCAGCCGGGCCAGGTCGTGCTTCAGGACGTAGTCGGTTGCGCCGTTCTTCAGCGCCTGGATGGCGTATTCCTCACCGATGGTGCCCGAGACGAAGATGAAGGGGATGTGGGGATGGGTGCGGTGTGCCACCGCCAGCGCCTCCATGCCGTCGAACAGCGGCATGCTGAAGTCCGACAGCACGATGTCCGGGGCGAAATCGTCCAGCTCGCGGCGGAAGTCGGCCTCCGTGTCGACGCGCAGGCCCTCGCAGGCCAGGCCGCCGCGGCGCAGCGTCCGCAGCACGAGCTCGGCGTCGTTGGGTTCGTCCTCAACCAGCAGGACTTTGATGGGATCGCTCAACAGTCTTTCCCTTCCGCTCACGAAACCGCGTCACCGGGCGGTGGCCGCTGGTTCGGCCAGCCATCGGAGCTGAGGCAGGGAAGGGTGTTTTCTTGGCCGGGGAAAAACCGGCCAGCGGGATCGAAAGCCCCGCCGCGCCACTTGCCCCACTTCAACCCCACAAATTGATGAGGGCCAGCATATAAGCAGCGGCGGCCCAGGAGATCTGTCACAAGTAACAGGTCGTTCAGGCTCGGGGTTTTCCCAGGCGTGCGGCCCCGGTGCCACAGCGGCCGTACAGGGCGCGCGCAGCCACGTCTGCTTGGGGGCGGCACCTATAATTCGAGGCATAAAAACCGCCCGGCGAAAGACCGAAACCGGGCGCCTGCCCAGGCGGATCCGCCTCTCCCACAGAAAGTCACCCGGCCATGAAAGCCTCCGAGATTCGTTCGCAGTTCCTGAAGTTTTTTGAATCGAAGGGCCACACCATCGTGGCCAGCAGCCCGGTGGTGCCCGGCGACGACCCGACACTGTTGTTCACCAACGCGGGCATGAACCAGTTCAAGGACGTGTTCCTGGGCTTCGACAAGCG
>CBJNAE010000206.1:0-7596 GCA_966433995.1 uncultured Ideonella sp.
GCCTATCAGCGCGGCGGGCCCGGGTGCCGGCTGGGTGCGCGCCTATGTCGGCCTGGGGGCCAACCTGGGCGGTGCGCGCGGCGCGCTCCTGGAGGCCGCCGCCGCGCCCGGCACCCTTGCGGACACGGTGTGGCGCGGGGGGTCCAGCCTCTACCGCAGCGCGCCGCTGGAGGTGCAAGGGCCCGACTTCCTCAACGCCGTCGCCGCCCTGGACACCAGGCTGACGCCGCACGAGCTTCTGGGCCACCTGCTGGCCATCGAACGGAAACACGGGCGCGAGCGGCCCTACCGCAACGCGCCGCGGACACTCGACCTGGACCTGCTCCTGCACGGCGACGCCGTGCTCGACACGCCGGACCTCCTGCTGCCGCACCCACGCCTGCACCTGCGCGCCTTCGCGCTGGCGCCGCTGTCCGAACTCGACCCCCTGGCCCGAATCCCGGGGTGCGGCACCGCGGCGGCGCTGCTCGCCGGCCTGCCGGAACAAACCATCGAACGACTCCCGGAAAGACTCCGACCATGAACCTCCCTTTGTCCGCGCCGCTCCAGACCGTGGGGCTGCTGATCCTGTCCAACATCTTCATGACCTTCGCCTGGTATGGCCACTTGAAGGACCTGGCGAACAAGCCTTGGCTGGTCGCCGCGCTGGTGAGCTGGGGCATCGCGCTGTTCGAGTACCTGCTGCAGGTGCCGGCCAACCGCATCGGCTTCGCCAGCGGCATCAGCCTGGCGCAACTGAAGATCATGCAGGAGGTCATCACGCTGGCCGTCTTCGTGCCCTTCGCGATGGTCTACATGAACCAGCCCTTCAAGACCGACTTCATCTGGGCCGGGCTCTGCCTGGTCGGGGCGGTCTACTTCATCTTCCGCAGCTGAAGGGGCAGTGCCCGCAGGCCTACCGCGACAACCGCTGTTGCTCCAGCATTGCCTGGTTCTCGAAGTAGCGCTGGGCGCTGAACGCGATCGTGGCCATCAGCGCGCTGCCGCCGATCACGAGCGAGAGCACCACGCCGATCACCGCGGCCCAGCCGCTGGCGGGTGCCGCGCGGCCGGCGTTGTGCCGGGCGTTCCATTTCTCATCGGGCGTCAGGCCGTAGAGGATGGCGGTGAAGGCCGCGGTGACGATCATCAACCCCAGGAACGGGATCAGCACCCAGGCCAGTCGGTCGTCCTGGCCCAGGGACTGCATGCGCTGCACGCCGATCCAGCCGGCCAGGCTCGGCAGGGGGTGGAGCCAGCCCCACCGGTCGCCGAAACCGTGCAAATAGAAGCGGTGCAGGCCGAGGCAGCCGCCCACCAGGGCGATCCAGGTGGCCAGGGTCTTCGATTTGACGCCGCCGTCGACAGCCATGGCTCAGGCCCCTTCCGCGGGCGGTTGGCCGTCACCCCGCCCCAGCGAACGCTGCATCAGCACCACGTCGCGCCAGGCGCCGAACTTCCAGCCGGCGGATTTCAAGATGCCGGTGTGTTCGAAGCCGAGCGCGCGGTGCACGCCGATCGACGCCGCATTGGCCGAATCGCCGATCACGGCCAGCATCTGCCGGGCGCCGCGGGCTTCGCACCGGCCGATCAGCTCGGCCAGCAGCAGGCGTCCCAGCCCTTTGCCCGCGGCTTGCGGCGCCAGGTAGATGGAGTCCTCCACGCAGAAACGGTAGGCCCGGCGGGGGCGGAAGGCGTTCGCATAGGCGAAGCCCAGCACCTGCCCGCCCACTTCGGCGACCAGCCAGGGCCATCCGTTGGCGAGCACGCCCTCGCGGCGCTTGCCGATCTCGGCGGCGTCCGGTGCCTCCAGCTCGAAGGTTCCGGTGCCGTTCAGGACATGCCAGCCGTAGATCTCGGCCATGGCGGCGAGGTCTTGCGGCGCGCTGGGGCGTAGGACGGTCGGGGCAGGGGCTGCGGTGGGCATTCGGGATGGGCTTTCGTCAAGCGACCGGCTGGCGGCGGGGCAATCACTGAGTTTATAATCAGAGGCTTTGGTGACGGCTGGTCTTCGGGCCGCGCGAGGGGTTTCCCTAGCGCGCAAGGCTTGAAGCGGCGTATCTACGGCACCGCTCCCCGCGGCAGCCCTGCCGGCGACAAGCCGGGCGGCGGCCGCATGTTGATCTGCTTGCTCCTTGGGTGTCTCCTGGTGCGGTGGAAGAAAAAATCTCGTCAAGCAAGGAAACATCATGGTCGTGATTCGACTCTCCCGCGGCGGCGCCAAGAAGCGTCCCTTCTACAACCTCGTCGTCGCTGATTCCCGCGAACGCCGCGACGGCCGCTTCATCGAGCGCGTCGGCTTCTACAACCCAGTGGCCTCCGGCGCCGAGCAGCCCCTGCGCGTCGCCTTCGACCGCGTCGAGTACTGGAAGAGCAACGGCGCCCAGCTGTCGCCGACCGTCGCTCGCCTGGTCGAGCAAGCCAAGGCCACGGCCTCCGCCGCTCCGGCCGCCGCCTGAGCCGTGACAGGGTCGGTGCGGTGATCTCCTCTTCGGGCGCCCAGGGCGCCCCGACCGGGGACGGCACCGCCTGGCCCGACGACGCGGTCGAAGTCGGCCGCATCGTCGACGCCTGGGGCATCAAGGGCTGGATCAAGGTCCTGCCTTTCGCCAAAGACCCGCAGGCGCTTTTCTCCTCCAAGCGCTGGTACCTGAAAGAGCCCGAACCTCGGCCGGGCCAGCCCAAGCCCGCCGGTCCAGCGGCTTCCTATCCTTCGCTGCTCAAGATCGTCGAAGCGAAAGAGCACGGCGAAGTGGTGGTCGCCCAGGTGCGCGACATCCCCGACCGCAACGGCGCCGAAGCGCTGATCGGCTGCCGCATCTTCATCCCCCGCAGCAGCTTCCCCACGCCCGACGACGGCGAGTACTACTGGACCGACCTGATCGGCATGTCGGTGGTCAACCGCCAAAGTGAGGCGCTGGGCACCGTCGCCGGCTTGATCGACACCGGGCCGCACAGCGTGCTGCAGGTGGTGCCCGACGACGCGGCCGCGCCTGAACGCCTGATCCCCTTCGTTTCGGCCTACGTCGACGATGTGAGCGTCGAGCAGCGGCGGATCACGGTCGACTGGGGCCTGGATTACTGACCCGCCGACGGAAACGCCGGCCTGGCTTTTCCTTTTGTCGAACGCCGCCGCCCATGCGCTTTGACGTCATCACCCTGTTCCCCGAGCTGTTCGCGCCGCACTTGACGAACGGCGTCACGCGCCGCGCCTTCGAATCCGGCCAGGTCGACGTCAAGCTGTGGCAGCTGCGCGACTTCGCCCAGAACAACTACCGCCGCGTCGACGACCGGCCCTACGGCGGCGGCCCCGGCATGGTCATGCTGCCCGAGCCGCTGGAACTCGCGATCGCCGCGGCGCGGCAGGCGAGGGCGGGCCTCGCCGGTCCCGTGATCCACTTCACGCCGACCGGCCGGCCGATGACGCAGCCGTGGATCCGAGAGTTCGCCGCCTCGCCCGGCGCCATCCTGCTGTGCGGGCGCTACGAAGGCATCGACCAGCGCTTGCTCGACCGGCACGTCGACCTGGAGTTGAGCCTGGGCGATTTCGTGCTCTCGGGCGGGGAACTTCCCGCCCTGGCCCTGCTCGACGCGGTGGCGCGCCTGCAGGACGGCGTTCTCGGCGATGCCCAGTCGCACGAGCAGGACAGCTTCTCCGAGGGCCTGCTCGACTGCCCGCACTACAGCCGGCCTGAAGTCTGGGCCATCGAGGGCGTCGAACTGCCGGTGCCGCCGGTGCTGCTGTCCGGCAACCATGCAGCCATCGCCCGCTGGCGCCGCGAGCGTTCGCTCGAGGCCACGGCCCGGCGCCGGCCCGAATTGATCCAGGCCGCCCGCGCCTCGGGTGTCTTGACGAAGCAAGATGAGGCATTCCTGGCGAATCTTGGGCTATAATCAAAGGCTTTTCGATCCTCTGCCACGCAGCGCGGCTCATGAAATTCATTCAAAGCCGCGCGCCCAACATCCGCAAACCGGCGTGGGCACGATCGCCAACGGAGTAACCATGGACCTGATCCAAACCCTCGAGCAAGAAGAAATCGCTCGCCTGAACAAGACCATCCCCGCTTTCGCGCCCGGCGACACCGTCATCGTCAGCGTCAAAGTCGTCGAAGGCACCCGCAAGCGCCTGCAAGCCTATGAAGGCGTGGTGATCGCCAAGCGCAACCGCGGCCTGAACTCCAACTTCATCGTCCGCAAGATATCCAGCGGCGAAGGCGTGGAGCGCACGTTCCAGCTGTACAGCCCGCTGATCGCCTCGATCGAAGTCAAGCGCCGCGGCGACGTGCGCCGCGCCAAGCTGTACTACCTGCGCGACCGCTCCGGCAAGTCGGCCCGCATCAAAGAAAAGCTGGCTTGACGCAGTCAAGTCCGCGCAAGCGGATGAATGCGTCAGCATTCGGCAAGCTTTCGGTAAAAGCTGGCTTGACGCAGTCAAGTCCGCGCAAGCGGATGAATGCGTCAGCATTCGGCAAGCTTTCGGTAAAAGCTGGCTTTATATTCCGGTCATCGAAAAAGCCGCCCAAGGGCGGCTTTTTCACGTGCTCTTCCCATCGCAGCCCATTCCCATCGCGCCATGGCATTGATCTTCGATCCGCAAAAGTGCCCCGTGGTACGGGTGGACCGCCACCTGCCGGCGGTGCCGTCCGACCGCTTGCAGCCTCAGGCTCTGCGGCGGCGCTTCTTGTCGGACGCACCATGGGAACCCGAGATCCACACCGACGGCCGCATCGGCGACAGGCCGCCCGCCGTGGCGTCGGTGCTGGTGCCGCTGGTGCAGCGGGGCGAACTCACCGTGCTGCTGACGCGCCGCACCGAACACCTCACCGACCACGCCGGCCAGATCAGCTTCCCCGGCGGGCGTGCCGAGCCCGAGGATGCGGACGCCGTCGCCACGGCCCTGCGCGAGGCGCAGGAAGAGGTCGGCCTGTTGCCGGGGCACGCCGAAGTGCTGGGCCCGCTCCACACCTACACCACCGTGACCGGCTTCGTCGTGACGCCGGTGGTGGCGCTGGTGGACGCCGCCGCCATGACCCTGCGGCCCGATCCTTCCGAAGTGGCCGAGGTGTTCGAAGTGCCTCTGGCCTTCCTGATGGATCCTGCCCACCACCGCCGCCACCAGGTGGAAGTGGCGGGCCTACGGCGCGAATTCCTGTCGATGCCGTGGGTGCCGCCCGGCGCATCGGCAGGTGCTCCGCCTTATTTCATCTGGGGCGCCACAGCGGCGATGCTGCGCAACTTCTACCGTTTCCTGATGGCCTGAAACCGGGCCGGAAGCCGGCGTGTCGCGGCTATCATCGCAACGCATGAGTTTCTTCGCTGTATTGCTGGCTCTCCTGATTGAGCAACTCAAACCACTGCCCCGCCGCAATGTGGTCCATGAGGCCCTGACCGCCTGGATGCGCTGGACGGGCCGCAACTTCGACGCCGGCCGCGACCACCACGCCTGGGTGGTGTGGCTCATCACCACCCTGGTGCCCGCGCTGCTCACCACCGCGGTGTTCTGGGGCCTGATGCAGTTCAGCGTGATCCTGGCGCTGCTGTGGAATGTCGCGGTGCTCTACGTCACGCTGGGGTTCCGCCAGTTCAGCCACTATTTCACCGACATCCGCGACGCGCTGGAGCGCGGCGACGAGCGCACCGCGCGCGAGCTGCTGTCCCACTGGCGCCACCTCGACGCCAGCGAGTTGCCTCGCACCGAGCTGCTGCGCCATGTCATCGAGCATTCGCTGCTGGCCGCGCACCGGCATGTCTTCGGCGTGTTCTTCTGCTTCATCGCCTTCTCGGCCGTGGGCCTGGGGCCTGCGGGGGCGGTGTTCTACCGGTTGACCGAATTCGCCAGCCGCTACTGGGCCTACAAGAACCGTTCGATGGGCGCGGCGTCCAACGAGAGGCTGATGGCGCTGTCGCAGCGGCTCTTCAGCACCATCGACCACCTGCCATCGCGGATGACGGCTTTCGGCTTCGCCGTGGTCGGCAACTTCGAGGAAGCGGTGAACTGCTGGCGTCGCGACGCCGCGCTGTGGAAGCATCCCAACGAAGGGATCATCCTGGCCGCGGCGGCCGGGGCCGTGGGTGTCCAACTGGGCGGGCACGCCGCGCCCGGCGTGACGCCGGACCGGTCCAAGACTTTCGACAGCGGCGAGGTCGCCGACATCGGCGGTGCCGAAGGCTCCACGCCCGGCATGCCGCCTGTGCAAGGCCACCTGAGCAGCGTGGTGGGGCTGGTGTGGCGGTCTGTCATCCTGTGGATGCTGCTGCTGGCCCTGTTGTCGCTGGCCAATCTCGCACCCTGACGCCGTCCCGCCAAGGCGGCGAGCGGCTGGGTTTTACCAGCGCGTCTGCGTCAGCTCCTGCAGGATTTCCCCGTAGATCCTGTATCTCGAAGCGCTGATTTGCCCCGATTCGACCGCCGCGCGCACGCTGCAGCCCGGTTCGTGCTGGTGGCTGCAGTTGTAGAACTTGCAGCCCTCGTCGTGCCGGTGCAGGTCGGGCATCCAGTCGGCCAGGCGCGCGGCGTCTATCTGCTTCAGGCCGAACTCCTGGAAACCGGGCGAGTCAATCAAGGCCGTGCCGGCGGGTCGGTCGATCCAGTGCCACTGCGTGTGGGTGGTGGTGTGGCGCCCGGAATTCAATGCATGGGAAATCTCGCCCACCGCGGCGCGCGCAGCCGGCGCCACCAAGTTGATCAAGGTGCTCTTGCCGGTGCCGCTGGGCCCCAGGACGAGGCTGGCCTTGCCTGCCAGGATGGGCCCGAGCTTCTCGCGCGAGGCCTCGGGGCTGGCCTTCAACGCCAGCTCCAGCACGTCATAGCCCATGTCGGCGTAGGGCCGCAGGCGAGCCCGGGCTGCTTCGATGGAGGGCAGGTCGGACTTGTTCAGCAGGATGCGCGCTCCGATGCCGGCGCTGCTCGCGGCGATCAGCGCGCGGGCGAGCTGGCTTTCGCTGAAGACCGGTTCGCTGGCCACCATGACCAGGATCTGGTCGAGGTTGGCTGCGAAGGCCTTGGTCTTCCACTCGTCCTGGCGGAACAGCAGGTTGCGGCGTTCCAGGACGCTTTCGATCACGCCTTCTTCGCCCGAGCCGGTGGTGGGTTGGAACCGCACCCGGTCGCCGACCACGCAATCGCTTTTCTTGCCCCGCGGGTGGCAGGTCAGGCGGGACCCGTCGTCCACTTCCACCGCGTAGTGCCTGCCATGGCCTGCGACCACCAGGCCGGGGATCCCGGGGGCGGTCACGCGCCGGCCGCCGCTGGGTTGCCGCCGCGCCAGGCCTTGAGCGCGGCCAGGCGCTCGGAGGCGGGCGGGTGCGAGTAGTAGAAGCGCACGTATACCGGGTCGGGTGTCAGCGTGGCGGCGTTGTCCTCGTGGAGTTTCAGCAGGGCCCGCGCCAGCTCTCCGCCGTCGGCCTGCGCGCAGGCGTAGGCGTCGGCCTGGAACTCGTGCTTGCGCGACAACTGGGCCGTCAGCGGCGAGACGAAGCTCGCGTAGACCGGCACGGTCAGCAAGAACAGCAGCAGCGCCAGGGCGTCGTTGGGGGCGCCGAGGTGGGGTTGGACGCCGAGCGCGGCGTAGAACCAGGCCTGGTTCGACAGCCAGCCCAGCAGGGCGAAGCCGACCA
>CBJNAE010000207.1:0-7589 GCA_966433995.1 uncultured Ideonella sp.
GAGCGGCCGCTGCGCTTGACCGTCTGCAGCACCTGCAGCGCACTGACGATGCCGTCGCCGGTGGTGTGCTTGTCCAGCGCCAACAAATGGCCCGACCCTTCGCCACCCAGCAGCCAACCGCGCGAGGCCAGCTCTTCCAGGACATAGCGGTCGCCAACCTTCGCACGGATGAAATCGACACCGGACGAGCGCACCGCCAGTTCCACCGCCATGTTGGTCATCAAAGTGCCGACGACGCCCGGCACGGCCTGGCCCTGGGCCAGCCTGTCGGCCAGCATGAGGTAAAGCAGCTCGTCGCCGTTGTAGAGCCGGCCCGACGCATCGACGAGTTGCAGTCGGTCGGCATCGCCGTCCAGCGCGACGCCATAGTCGGCGCCATGCTCTTTGACCGCCTGCAGCAGCGCTTCCGGCGCGGTCGCGCCGAAGCCTTTGTTGATGTTGAAACCGTCCGGCTGGCAGCCGATGGACACGACTTCGGCGCCCAACTCGTGAAAAACATCGGGCGCGACGTGATAGGCGGCGCCATGGGCGGCATCGACGACGATCTTCAGGCCTTTGAGCGTCAAGTCGCTGTCGATCGTGCTTTTGCAAAACTCGATATAACGGCCTTGCGCGTCCCCCAGGCGCCGCGCACGACCCAGCGCCGCGGAATCGACCCACTGCCGCGGCTCGCCAATGGCCGTTTCGACGCTCTGCTCCCAGGCGTCCGGCAGTTTCTCTCCACGTGCGGAGAAGAATTTCACCCCGTTGTCGCCGAAGGGATTGTGGGATGCGCTGATGACGACGCCGAGGTTCAAACGCAAGGCCCGCGTCAGATAGGCCACCCCCGGTGTCGGCAGCGGCCCCGTCAGCAGCACATCCACGCCGGCAGAGGCGAAACCGGCCTCCAGGGCCGATTCGATCATGTAGCCGGACACCCGGGTGTCCTTGCCGATCAGCACGGTCGGCCGGCTTTCCGTCTGCCGCAGAACCCGGCCCACGGCATGGCCCAGGCGCAGCATGAAATCGGCGGTGATGGGGTATTGGCCCACGGTGCCGCGGATGCCGTCGGTTCCGAAATAGTTGCGACTCGTTGTCATGGCTGCCTCCTGTTCTTATGGCGTCTGAACGCTGTCCTGATCGACGGTGGCCGGGCATTCGGCACCACCGCCAGCGCGGCATTGTCTGTCATGCGCGCGGGTTTCCCGGCCCAGCACCGGCTTCATTTCAGTGCCAAATTTCCCGCAGCGGCCCAGACTTTCAAGGCATCCACCGTTTGGGCCACGTCGTGCACGCGGACGATGCGAGCGCCGCGGTGCACCGCGGCCAAGGCCGCCGCCAGGCTGGCGGCCAGGCGCTGGTCCACCGGGCGGCCGGTGAGTGCGCCGAGGGTCGATTTGCGGGACCATCCCACGAGCAAGGCATGGCCCAGCGCCAGGAACTCGTCCTGGCGCTGAAGCAGGCGCCAGTTGTCCTGCGGCGTCTTGCCGAAGCCGACGCCGGGGTCCAGCACCACCCGCTCGGGCGCCACGCCGGCCGCCCGCAGGCGCTGCGCGCGAAGCCTCAGGAAGTCCGCCACCTCGCCGACGACGTCGCCGCCGGCGTAACTCGGCGCGACCTGCATGTCGGCGGGGCTGCCCTGCATGTGCATCAGGCAGACACCGCATGACGGATGCGCGGCGACCAGCTCCAGGGCGCCCTCGGCGCGCAATGCATGAATGTCGTTGACGATGTCCACGCCGACATCGAGCGCCCTGCGCATCAGCTCGGGTTTGACGGTGTCGAGGGAAACCGGGCATCCCATGCCCAGCGCGGCCTGCAGCACGGGCCAGACGCGCCGTGTCTCTTCTTCCAGCGGAACCGCCTGGGCCCCGGGGCGGCTGGATTCGCCCCCAATGTCCAGGATGTCCGCGCCATCGCGAAGCAGCTGCTCGCAATGGCGGATGGCCGACCGCGCATCCCGGCCCACGTCGCCATGGGAGCCCCCATCGGAAAAAGAGTCGGGCGTGACATTGACGATGCCCATCACCCGTGGCCTGGACAGGTCTATCCGGTGGCGGGTCGTTTGCCAGGTGTCCATCGGCGGTTGGATGTGAAAACTCGGGTCCGGAGTCCGGATAAAGAAACGGGGCCGAAGCCCCGTTTGACGTGTTTTTTGAAGACAACTCCGCGCGGTCGTCAGGCCGCGGCCGGCGCGCCATCGGCAACCGGTGCGGCGGGCCCGCCGCCGGGAGGCCGGTTGTTCGCGCCAGGCGTCCAGTCCTTGGGCGGACGGGGCGGACGGCCGCTCATGATGTCGTCGATCTGCTCCGAATCGATGGTTTCCCATTCCAGCAAGGCCTTGGCCATGACGTGCATCTTGTCCTGGTTGTCTTCGATGAGCTTGCGGGCGATGTGGTACTGCTCGTCGATGATGCGGCGGATCACCGCATCGACCTTGCGCATCGTCTCTTCGGACATCGAAGTCGTCTTGGTGACGGAACGACCCAGGAACACTTCGCCTTCGTTCTCGGCATAGACCATCGGGCCGAGCTCGTCGGTCATGCCGTAGCGGGTGACCATGTCGCGGGCGATCTGGGTGGCCCGCTCGAAATCGTTGGAAGCGCCGGTGGTCATCTGGTTCATGAACACTTCTTCGGCGATGCGCCCGCCGAAGAGCACGGAGATCGTCGACAGCATGCGCTCCTTGTCGAGGCTGTAGCGGTCGTTCTCGGGAAGTTGCATCGTCACGCCCAGCGCGCGGCCGCGAGGGATCACCGTGACTTTATGCACCGGGTCCGTCTTGGGCATCAAACGCGCCACCAGGGCATGACCCGCTTCGTGGTAAGCGGTGTTCTTGCGTTCTTCCTCGGGCATGATCATCGACTTGCGCTCGGGGCCCATCATGATCTTGTCCTTGGCCTTTTCGAAGTCGGCCATCTCAACGACCCGGCCGTTGCGGCGGGCGGCGAACAGCGCGGCTTCATTGACCAGATTGGCCAAGTCGGCGCCCGAGAAACCCGGCGTGCCGCGCGCGAGGATGTCGGCGCGGATGTCCTGGCCCACCGGCACCTTGCGCATGTGGACGTTGAGGATCTGCTCGCGGCCGCGCACATCGGGCAGGGTCACGTAGACCTGGCGGTCGAAGCGGCCGGGGCGCAGCAAGGCGGGGTCGAGGATGTCCGGGCGGTTGGTCGCGGCCATCACGATCACGCCGAGGTTGGTCTCGAAGCCGTCCATTTCGACCAGCATCTGGTTCAGCGTCTGCTCGCGCTCGTCGTTGCCGCCGCCCAGGCCAGCGCCACGGTGGCGACCCACCGCGTCGATCTCATCGACGAAGATGATGCAGGGCGCGCTCTTCTTGGCCTGCTCGAACATGTCGCGCACGCGGGCCGCGCCGACGCCGACGAACATCTCGACGAAATCGGAACCTGAGATGCTGAAGAAAGGCACCTTGGCTTCGCCGGCGATCGCCTTGGCCAGCAAGGTCTTGCCGGTGCCGGGAGGGCCGACCAGCAGGACACCGCGGGGGATGCGGCCACCCAGCTTCTGGAATTTCTGCGGGTCTTTCAGGAAATCGACCAGCTCCTTGACCTCTTCCTTGGCTTCGTCGCAGCCGGCGACATCGGCGAAAGTGGTGGAATTGTTGGCCTCGTCGAGCATCCGCGCTTTCGACTTGCCGAAGCTGAACGCCCCACCCTTGCCGCCGCCCTGCATCTGGCGCATGAAATAGATCCAGACGCCGATCAGCAGCAGCATCGGCCCCCATGAGACCAGGATGCTCATGAGGATCGACGGCTCCTCGCGCGGCTTGACGTCGAATTTCACGCCGTTGTTGATCAGGTCGCCCACCAGGCCGCGATCGAGGTAGGTGGCGGTGCTGCGCAGGCGCTTGTCGTCCGAAGTCACGGCCACGATCTCGGTGCCGGCCGGCCCTTCTTGCAGCACCACGCTCTTGATGCGCTTGCTGCGCACCTCTTCGAGGAAATCGGAATAGCCGATCTGGTTGGCTTGGGCTGCGCCGCGGTCGAACTGCTTGAACACCGTGAAAAGCACCAGCGCAATCACCAACCACACAGCGACTTTAGAAAACCATTGATTGTTCACCGCGCATCCTTCTTTCCATTAGCTTCCGCTTCAAGGCGCGTGCTTGGCGCATTTTTCATGCGCGCGCAAGCATTTGCCGCCACGGTCGGTATATGAGGCGTAGTTTATGCCAGTCAAGCCCGCGGCAAGCCGCCAATATCCACGGCATAGATGTGTCTTCTTGACGGAATAACGTCGAACCAGGGGGCTCGCGCTAGGGTTTTCACCGTTTCGGGCCGATGCCGACAAGGAATGTCTCGGAAGATCTGTCCCGGGAAGCCTTCGGTTTCACGGGTTTGACTACTTTGAAACTGTCTTTGAAGAGTTTGACGACTTCGGCATGCCCGCTGCCGTGGAAAACCTTGCAGACCAGCGCCCCCTTGTCAGTCAGGTGCTCCAAGGCAAAAGCCACCGCCAATTCGACCAAGTGCGCCATGCGCGAGGCGTCGGCGCTTTCGATGCCCGACAAATTGGGCGCCATGTCGGAAACCACCACATCCACGGGCCGACCCTGCAGCGCCTCGTGCAGTTGAGCCGCCACCGCATCCTCGCGGAAATCGCCCTGGATGAAGTGAACGCCTTCGATCGGCTCGAATTCGAGGATGTCCAGCGCGACGATGGTGCCCTGCAACTCACCGACGGCGGCCCCGCCGCCCCCCGCCTGCCGGGGCGCGAATTTGCGGCGGACGTATTGGCTCCAGGCGCCCGGCGCCGCCCCCAGGTCGACCACCATCTGGCCGGGCTTCAACAGGCCGAAAGCCTCGTCGATTTCCTTGAGTTTGTAGGCGGCCCTCGCGCGGTAGCCGTCTTTCTGCGCCAATTTCACGTAGGGGTCACCCACGTGATCGTGCAACCAGGCTTTTACTTTCTTACTTTTGGATTGGATTTTCATACTGCCTTGATAATAGGCGGATGCCTGCCCTTACCCTGACCACGGCGGAACGCCGCTCCAAGCGCGCCGACGCACACCACCTGAATCCCATCGTCCTGATCGGCAACGAAGGCTTGACCCCCGCCGTCAAGAAAGAGATCGACGCTGCCTTGAACGCCCACGGCCTGATCAAGGTCCGTGTGTTCTCCGACGAACGCGCCACCCGCGAGTCCATGTTCACCGAACTGGCGGACGCCCTGGACGCCGCGCCGGTGCAGCACATTGGCAAGCTACTGGTTTTCTGGCGCCCCGTGCCCGAGAAGGAAAAGGTCGAACGCGAGGGGCGCATGCCGGGCCCGAAAGTCGTCAAGGTGGTGAAGTTCTCCAAGAGCGGCAACCACCGCGCCCAAGTGAAGAAGATCACCATCCTCGGCAATGAGCGGCTCGCCGCCGGCGGTGAGGTCAAGCGCGCGAGGAAGCGCAACACCAGCGTGAAGAAGACCGCCGCCGAGTGACGGCTCGACTGGCCTTGGCCCGGTGTCAGGGTCGATGCGCCGACAAGCGCCAGCCCAGGGCGCCGACCAGCAAAGCCTTCGCCGCGAAGAAAACCATCGACACGCCGTGCCAGGCGGCGAATGGCCAAGCTGTCTGGCCGGCTTTCGCCTGCGCCAGGATGGGCTGCAGCGCGAAATAACCCGCCACCGTACAGAACACGGTGGCAAACACCAGGATCGTCTCGGCATCGACCTTGGCGCCCTCCACCTTGCCGCGCAGCGCGATCAACAGGAAAGCGCCGAAGGCCAGGCTCGCATGGGCCTCCTGTTTGAAGACCCGGCTGACGAAACGCCCCGCTTGGTCATGCGGCAACACGGCGAAGGCGCTGGGTGCCGCCGAAAACGCCAACGTCAACAGCAGGCCCAACCAGCACAACGCCACGACCAGCGCCAGACGCCGGGCGATGCCACCCGGTCGTCGGGCAGGCGACGCTTCAGAGATAGCGCACCCCGACGATCTCGTAGTGCTTCACGCCGCCGGGTGCCTGCACGTCGGCGACATCGCCGGCTTCCTTGCCGATCATGGCCCGGGC
This sequence comes from uncultured Ideonella sp., assembly GCA_966433995.1. Lineage (GTDB taxonomy): Bacteria > Pseudomonadota > Gammaproteobacteria > Burkholderiales > Burkholderiaceae_C > JANPCX01. The sequence continues at coordinate 6,003 of CBJNAE010000207.1, forward strand.
GATCGGGGAGCTGATGGAGATCAGGCCCTGCTTGAGGTCGGCCTCGTCGTCGCCGACGATCTGGTAGGTCACGGCCGCGCCGCTGTCCTCGTCCTCCAGGTCGACCGTCGAGCCGAAGACCACGCGGCCACCGGCGTCCAGGGTGGACGGGTCGATGATCTGGGCGGTGGCCAGCTTGCCCTCGATCTCGAGGATGCGGCCTTCGATGAAGCCTTGCTTGTCCTTGGCGGCGTCGTACTCCGCGTTCTCGGACAGGTCGCCCTGCGCGCGCGCTTCGGCGATGGCCTGGATGACCGCGTGGCGCTCGACCGACTTGAGCCGGTGCAGCTCTTCCTTGAGTTTCTCCGCGCCGCGTTTGGTGATGGGGATGGTGTTCATCGCAAATCCTGAAGCCAAAAGTGAGGCCGCCGCCAGGAATGCTGGCGGCGGGCTGGTACATCGAACAATGAAGCGAGTTTAGTTCAACTCGGCGTGCAGCTCTTGCAGGGACTTCACCACCAGGTCGTCCTGGTGCTTCATGCCTTCCACCGCGGCCTCGCAACCCGCCATGCTGGTGTAGTAGGTGATGCGGTTGGCCAGGGCGGCCTGACGGATGTGGCGGGAATCCGCGATCGCGGTGCGGGTTTCGTCCACGGTGGTGAACACCAGCTGGATCTCGCCCGCCTTGAGCATGTCGACGATGTTGGGCCTGCCGTCCTTGACCTTGTTGACAGTGCGCACCGGCACGCCGCCGGCGGCGATCGCGGCCGCGGTGCCCTTGGTCGCCACCAATTGGTAGCCCAGCGCGTGCAGGTCGCGGGCGACCGCCACGGTGCGCGCCTTGTCGGTGTTCTTCACAGTCAGGCAGACCGTGCCGCTGGCCGGCAGGCGCGAGCCCGCACCGAGCTGGCTCTTCAGCATGGCTTCGCCGAAGGTGCGGCCGGCGCCCATCACTTCGCCAGTCGAACGCATCTCGGGGCCGAGGATCGGGTCGACGCCGGGGAACTTGTTGAACGGGAACACCGCTTCCTTGACGCTGAAGTAAGGCGGCACCACTTCGACCGGCGGCCGGCCGTTGAGCGCCTTCTGGTCCTTCAGCGGCTGGCCCACCATGCAGCGGGCGGCGATCTTGGCCAGCGGTTGGCCGGTGGCCTTGGACACGAAAGGCACCGTGCGCGAGGCGCGCGGGTTTACTTCAAGCACGTAGACGACGGCCTGCGGCCCTTCGCCCTGGATGGCGAACTGCACGTTCATCAAGCCCTTGACCTTCAGCGCGCGCGCCATCAGCACCGTCTGCCGGCGCAGTTCGTCCTGCAGAGCCGAGGGCAGCGAGTAAGGCGGCAGCGAACAGGCGGAGTCGCCGGAGTGGATGCCGGCCTGCTCGACGTGTTCCATGATGCCGCCGATCATGCAGCCCTCGGGACCATCGGTGCCGTCGGCGATGCAGTCCACGTCCACTTCGATCGCGTCGTCCAGGAAACGGTCGAGCAAGACCGGCGACTTCTCGCTGACCTTGACCGCCTCGCGCATGTAGCGCTCCAGGTCTTTGTCGCCGTGCACGATCTCCATCGCGCGGCCGCCGAGCACGTAGCTCGGGCGCACCACCAG
>CBJNAE010000208.1:0-7524 GCA_966433995.1 uncultured Ideonella sp.
CTTCGCTCACCTCGACCGCCTGCTTGATGCGCATGAAGCGCTTGGGCGCGTCCTGAAGGGCGATGCCGGCGCTTTGCAGCAGATAGACGAAGGAGGCGGCGGAGCCGTCGAGGATGGGCACCTCTTCGGCCGTGATCTCGACCAGCAGGTTGTCCAGCCCCAGCCCCGCGCAGGCCGACAGCAGGTGCTCGACAGTGTTGACCTTGGGCGCGCCGGGGTCGCCGCCCGGCGACAGCGTGGTGGCCATGCGCGTGTCGCACACGGAATGCGTGCGCACCGGGATGTCCACCGGCTGGGGCAGGTCGACGCGGCGGAACACGATGCCGGCGCCCGCGGGGGCGGGCCTGAGCGTCAGTTCCACCCGCTGTCCGCCATGCAGGCCGACGCCCACGGCGCGGGTCACGGACTTGAGGGTTCTTTGGGCAAGCATGGGGCGTAAGTGTAGGGGCTGGCCCGCGGGCCCGCAGGAGGGCCGAGCATCCCCGCCGCGCGCTTACAAACCGCGGTCTTTCGACCCTTGCGCGGCACGGGCGGCGGCCCATACTCGCTCGCCGAGGAACACCATCAAAAACAAAAAGGGGAGGATCGGATCTTGGGCTTGTCACTGGACATTGACCTGTTGCGCAGCTTTGCGGCCATCGCCGAGAGCGGGTCGCTCAGCCACGCCGCGGCCAGGGTGGGACGCACGCAATCGGCGCTGAGCATGCAGATCAAGCGACTGGAAGAGGGCGTGGGGCAGCCGGTGCTCTACCGCACCGGCAGAGGGGTGAAGTTGACACAGGCCGGGGCGCGACTGTTGAGCCACGCGAACAAGCTGCTGTCCCTGCACGATGAGGCGCTGGCGGACCTTTCCGGCCAGGCGCTTTCAGGCCCGCTGCGCATCGGCTGCCCCGACGACTACGCGGTGGAATTGCTGCCCCCTTTGTTGCGCGGCTTCGCCGCCAGGCACCCGAAGGTGTTGATGGAGATCGAATGCGCGCCGACGCCACGCCTGCACAGGATGCTGGAGCGCCATTCGATCGACATCGCCCTGGTGTCCCTGACGGGGGATTTCTCGCCGCACGAGGTGATCCGGGTCGAACCCATGGTCTGGGTGGCGCACCAGGATGTCGACGCCTCGCGACTCGACCCGCTGCCCCTGGCGCTGGGACCCGCCAAGATGTTCGACAACCTGGCGCCCCGCAGGGCCCTCGAACAGGCGGGGCGAGCCTACCGCATCGCCTACGCCAGCGGCAGCCTCACAGGCCTGATCGCGCTGGTGCGCTCGGGGCAGGCCATCAGCGTGTTGACGCGGACCGCCGTCCCGGAGGACTTCAAGATCCTGTCTCCCACTTGCGGCTTGCCGTCGCTGCCGATGCTCGGCATCACCCTCGCGTTCGACAGGGAAACGCCCTCCGCAATCGCACAAGCCTTCGGCAAACACGTCGAGCAAGCGCTGCCCACCCTCTGAAGCTGGCCCATATTCTTTTGGTGTGAGTAGTTACCTCCCGCGGCGATGCATTTTCCCGCAGAAAAAAGCTGCAGAACGATTTTTCATATCTCCCAAACCCCCAACGACCATCCAATGAATATCAAATAATTTGGACGTTTTTAATGGTCAATTCTTGATAAATATTGACCTTCATTTAGAGACAATGAAAAAACCAAAAACCGCTTGGCAAGCTGCCGCCCGCCACACTTCTGATAGAAAACCAACAATTACATCCGCCCAGTTTGTAAGTTGATTGTAAATTTTGTTCAACATGAAATTGTTGATACAGAAATTCCAGCTGGAACGGGAATACATCACAAGATTTCCCCGGTATTGATGAAACAAATATCTCAATACAAAAATATTTGCTTTACCTCGGACCGGCCCGTTAATAAGGTAACGCCATGCCTTATTCCATGCCGATTCAATATCCCTTCCTGCCTCGTATTCAGACGGGCGACCACGGCCCCGCGGAACCAGCACCGCCAAGCGTAGGCGTAGGCGCCCTGCCATGTCAGGCGACTGCCTGCGACGGCCAGAAAGCCCGGGGGGTGAACGGATGAAAGACAAATTCCACGCCGAGGCGGCGAGCACCCTCACGCTACCCTTCAAGACCAGCGACGACGTCGCCGAGGCTTATCGGTCGGAACCCTGGTGGTACGACCTGCGGGGCTTCTTCATCCTGACCTTCGCCTACAACAGCAGCCTGTTGTCCCAACTGCGTTTTTTCGGGCGCAACATGGGGCCGGCCCACCTCGAACTGGGGTGCGGAACCGGCACGCTCCTGGCTTTGATGCTCCAGTGGCGCCGCGTCAAAGGACTGCCGGCGGTGAGGATCGTCGGCGTCGACTACGCCGAATCGATGCTCGCCGGCGCGGTGAGGCGTTTCCGGGGCCAGGCCGGCGTGAGGTTCCGGCACGGCGACGCCGCCGCCCTGCCGTTGCGCGACGACAGCTTCGACAGCGTCAACATCGCGAACGCCCTGCACTGCTTCCCTGAAGTGGACGCGGCGCTGCGTTCAGCATTCCGGGTGTTGAAGCCGGGCGGGGTGCTCGCGGCGAACGTCCTGCTGCCGCCGCGGGGACCCCGGCCGCTGCGCTGGCTGGCCGGGCGCATCAATGCCTGGGGCATGCGCAAAGGCATTTTGCAGTCGACCTACACCCAGGAGGACGTCCGGCAACGCCTGGTGCGCGCCGGCTTCCTGGTCGAGTCGGAGTCGGTCTCGGGCAATTGCCTGAACGTGTCGGCCCGCAAACCGAGGTGACTTGGCCGTGTCGAGTGAAGCTTTCACCGAGAGCGTGTCGGGCCACACGATCATCGGCTTGCGGCTGGTGCCCAGGTCGCGGTTGAAGTCGCTGCTGTCGTCCCGGCCCGAGAAATCCGAGGCCCGCGCCGAGCCTGTCGCCAGCGAGGCTCCCTACCTGAAGATACGCGCGGCGAATTCCGCGGGGCAGCGCAGTTCGGCCAGCATCCTGGTCAACCGCATGTACAGCGCCAGGGGCTACCTGAGCGCGGCGGCGCCGGGCGAAGAGAAGCCGCCGCACCAGATGACGCTCGCCGCCACCGAGCGCGGCCAGACCGTCGGCACGCTGACCATCGGTTTCGACCACGCCGGCGGCCTGCTCGCGGACGATCTGTTCAAGCGGGAATTGGATGCGCTGCGGGCGCAGGGCGACAGGGTTTGCGAATTCACCAAACTGGCGATGGACGACACGGCGAAATCGAAATCCAAGCAGGCCCTGGCTTCGATGTTCCACGTCGCCTACATCTACGCCCACCGCCTCCACCGCTTCACGACGCTGGTGATCGAGGTCAACCCCCGGCACGTCGCCTACTACGAACGGATGCTCGGCTTCAGGGCGATCGGCGAAGAGCGCTTGAACCGGCGCGTCAACGCCCCGGCGGTGCTGTTGAAACTGGAATTCCTGGACTTGCAGGCCGCCATCGGCGGCAGCCGCGACGGCAAGTCTCTCTTCGCCCACGCCTTCTCCGTGCAGGAAGAAGCCGCCATCGTCGGCCGCCTGCACGGCTTGATGGCGAACCTCTGACGCCCGGGAACCAGCCCCCAAGCGCGCGTCAGCCCCACCGCGTAAGCGAAGAAGCGACCCGCACCATCAAGCCACGCCCGAGGATCCAGCTCCGCCGGGCCTAGGGGTGGCGCCCCTCGGGGGCAGGAGCGCCAGCGACTGGGGGGCCCTATTCAATCAGCCTGCTTACGCAAGAACGCCGGAATCTCGATCTCGTCCATGCCGTTGCTGGCCAGCGCGTCGACCTTGGCCGCCGCGGTGCGGCCGTTGCGCCACACGCTCGGCGTGTTCAGGCCGGTGTAGTCGTGCGTGGGCGCGGCGGCCTGCACCGGCTGAGTCAGCACCGGGATGTTGTCGGTGCCGGTGCGCAGCACGGGGGTGCTGTGCACGACGCTGATCGGGGTCTGCTGGCGCTGTTTGGCCGGCGACAGCCCGGTGGCGATCACGGTGACGCGCAGCTGATCGCCCAGGTTCTCGTCGTACACCGTGCCGAAGATGACGTGGGCGTCGTCGGCGGCGTAGCGGCGGATGGTGTTCATCGCGTTCTTGCTTTCCGACAGCTTCAGGGTGCTGCGCTTGGCGGCGATCAGCACCAGCACGCCGCGCGCGCCGGACAAGTCGATGCCTTCGAGCAGCGGGCAAGCCACTGCCAGGTCGGCCGCCTTGGTGGCGCGGTCGGGGCCGGAAGCCTGGGCGGTGCCCATCATCGCCTTGCCGGGCTCGCTCATCACCGTTTTGACGTCTTCGAAGTCGACGTTGACCAGGCCGTGCATGTGGATGATGTCACTGATGCCGCCGACCGCGTTGCGCAGCACGTCGTTGGCTTCGGCGAAGGCCTGCTCCTGGGTGACGTCGTCGCCCAGCACTTCCAGCAGCTTCTCGTTCAGGATCACGATCAACGAGTCGACATTGGCTTCCAGCTCGGCCAGGCCGGTGTCGGCGGCCTTCATGCGGCGGCCGCCTTCGAATTCGAAGGGCTTGGTGACCACGCCCACGGTGAGGATGCCCATTTCCTTGGCCACGCGTGCGATCACCGGCGCGGCGCCGGTGCCGGTGCCGCCGCCCATGCCGGCGGTGATGAAGAGCATGTTGGCGCCGGTGATGGCCTGGCGGATGCGGTCCACCGCCTCTTCGGCCGCGGCCTTGCCGGCCTCGGGCTTGGCGCCGGCGCCCAGGCCGGTGCTGCCCAGCTGGATCAGCTGGTGGGCGGCCGAGCGGTTCAGGGCCTGGGCGTCGGTGTTGGCGCAGACGAATTCGACGCCTTGCACCCCCTGCGCGATCATGTGGTCGACCGCGTTGCCGCCGCCGCCGCCCACGCCGATGACTTTGATCTGGGTGTTCAGGTCGAATTCTTCGATCATTTCGATGGCCATGTGTTTATCTCCGTGAATTGATGTGCAGTTGCCTAAATTGAAAAAGTTCTTGTCTTGGTTTCTTGCGGTGGGGCGGTGGCCTATCCGCCACCGGGCGGGCCGCACCCGCCATGGCGCGCCTGCTGGCGCCGCGTGCGCTGCGCCGTGACACGGGGTGGCGAGGGCGATTTGCTCTTCATGTCCGAGGTCCCTTCATCATCACAGCGCTGTCGTCAGAAGTTGCCCAGGAACCAGTCCTTGGCGCGTCCCACCCAGGTCTTGACAGAACCGGCCTGCTGCGCGGCTCGCATGCCGCGCGCGCGCCCCAGCCTGGCCTCTTCCAGCAAGCCCATCACCGTGGCCGAACGCGGGTTGGCCACCATGTCGAAGAGCGCGCCGCCGTAGGTCGGCAGGCCCTTGCGCACCGGCTTGAGGAAGATGTCCTCGCCGAGTTCGACCATGCCGGGCATCACCGCGCCGCCGCCGGTGATGACGATGCCCGACGAAAGAAGTTCCTCGTAGCCGCTCTCGCGGATCACCTGGTGCACCAGGGAATAGATCTCCTCGACGCGAGGCTCGATCACGCCGGCCAGCGCCTGGCGCGACAGCAGGCGTGGCCCGCGGTCGCCCAGGCCCGGCACTTCCAGCTGCTCGCCCGGGTCGGCCAGCAGTTGCTTGGCGATGCCGTACTCGACCTTGATCTCCTCGGCGTCCTTGGTCGGCGTGCGCAGCGCCATCGCGATGTCGCTGGTGATCAGGTCGCCGGCGATCGGGATCACCGCGGTGTGGCGGATGGCGCCGTCGGTGAAGATCGACACGTCGGTAGTGCCGGCCCCGATGTCCACCAGGGCCACGCCCAGGTCCTTCTCGTCGTCGCTGAGCACCGCGTGGCTGGAGGCGCTCGGGTTGAGCACCAGCTGGTTCACCTCCAGGCCGCAGCGGCGCACGCACTTGATGATGTTCTCGGCCGCGCTCTGCGCGCCGGTGACGATGTGCACCTTGACCTCCAGGCGGCCGCCGCTCATGCCGATCGGCTCCTTCACCTCGTGTCCGTCGATCACGAACTCCTGCGCCTGCACCAGCAGCAGGCGCTGGTCGTTGGGGATGTTGATCGCCTTGGCGGTCTCCACCACGCGGGCCACGTCGACCGGCGTCACTTCCTTGTCGCGCACGATCACCATGCCGGTGCTGTTCTGCCCGCGGATGTGGCTGCCGGTGATGCCGGTGTAGACGTGGGTGATCTTGCAGTCGGCCATCATCTCGGCCTCTTTCAGCGCCTGCTGGATGGACTGCACGGTGGCATCGATGTTGACCACCACGCCGCGCTTCAAGCCGTGGCTGGGCGCCACGCCGAGTCCGGCCACGCGCAGCTCGCCGCCGGGCATGACCTCGGCGACCACGGCCATCACCTTGGCCGTGCCGATGTCCAGCCCCACCACCAGATCTTTGTATTCCTTGGCCATTTCTCTTCGCTTCCTTAATCGGCGGTGTTTCTCTTCGCCGTGCTCACGGCCTGGGTTTCCTGTCGGCGGCGGCGCGCTCGGCCGCGCTGAGCGTGGTCGAGACGCCGCGCAGCCGCAGCGCGTAGCCGTCGCGGTGGCGCAGGTCGGCGTATTGCACCGGCCGCTGGTAGCGCGCGGTCAACTGACCCACGGTGGCCACGAACTGCTCGCAGCGCGCCTTCACCTCGGCGGGCGTTCCGCGGCCCAGCTCCACCACCGCGCCGGTGTCCAGCACCGCGCGCCAGGAGCCGCGGCCCGACAGCGACAACTCCTCGACCGTCGCCTGCAGGCTCTGCCACACCGGCGCCAGGTGCCCGGCCATCTCAAGCATCCGGGCCGCGCTGCCTTCGGGGCCACGCAGGGTCACCAGGTCCATGTCCTCCACGTCGCCCAGGTTGGCTTCGAACACTTCGCCGTGGGTGTTGACCAGCTTGTCGGCGCCGCCACCCGGCGCCGAAGCCTCTTCGGGCGACCAGATGGCCGCCGCGCGGTGCTCTTCCAGCCGCACCATCAGCCGGTTCGGCCACACCCGGCTGACCACCGCGTGCCGCACCCAGGGCACGGCTTCGAAAGCCCGCTTGGCTTCCCGCAGGTCGAGGCTGAAGAAATTGCCGAACAACGCCGGCGCGGCGTTGGCGCGGATCGTGGCCTCGCTGTTGTGCGCCACTTCGCCGTGGACCAGGATGCCGCGCAGGCCGAACACCGGCTGGCGCGCCACCCACTGCGCCAGCAGCACGCCCGCCGCCGCGGCGGCCACCACGAACAGGATGTTGGCGGCCAGGTTCATCCAGCGCACCTCCGCCCAGGCGGGGTCGAGCTCCGCGGGCGCCGGCGGCTTGGGTGAACGGTGCAGCATGGCCATGGTCGCTATCCGGTCCGGTCAGGCCCTGGTGGGATGGGGGGCGGCGGAATCGAGCGACGCCAGCGATAGCACCTTCAGGCACAGCTGCTCGTAGCTCATGCCGGCCGCGCGCGCGGACATCGGCACCAGGGAATGCGAGGTCATGCCGGGAGACGTGTTCATCTCCAGCAGGAAGGGCCGGCGGTCGCGCGCGCGGACCATCAGGTCGGCGCGACCCCAGCCGCGGCAGCCGAGCAGCCGGAAGGCCTCGACGACCGCGTCCTGGATCGCCTGTTCCTCGCCCGCCGGCAGGCCGCTCGGGCAGTGGTAT